>JBEKPZ010000260.1:0-10593 GCA_049520215.1 Bryobacteraceae bacterium
GATGGTTTCCCAGCGAGCAAGTGACGTTGTGAAAACCAGCCTGCCACAAGGCGGCATAGTCGAACAGGCCCTCGACGAGAATCACTTCCGGGCAGTACCGGACTTGCTCCCAAAAATACAGTCCTCCCTTGGCACCTGGCAAAAACCGATGTGGCGGCACCGCCGCTGAAAGACTGCGGCCATAGAGATTGCCTTCCAGCGGGAAGACGATGCGATGCATGTAGGTGTCGTATCCCATGGCTGAAACCAAGCCGGCTTGACGCAGAGCCGGGGGAGCGTAACCCAACCGCATCAGCCAACCGCGCAGGCAGCCGCCAGACGCGTAACCGATCCGCATGTGCTCAATCAGTTCCGGGGAGCGCAGTCCGCGTTGGTGCAAATAGGCGACCGCCTCGCCGTGGCGGTGTAACTGCATGCGATAGAACTCCGCGGTTTCGTGCAACACAGACGCCAGGCCACGCCATTGCCGTAGCAAGGTCAAGGCTTGCGGGAATCTGACTTGGTGGTAGAGTTCGGCGAAGCGAATTACATCGCCGCCGCGCCCGCAGCCATAGCAATAGAACAGGCTCTTACTCGGGTCCACCAGAAAGCTTGGCTGATGCTCGTTGTGCAGTGGGCACAGCCCCATCAATCGACCGCGGCTGAGTCGCTGGGCTGGACGCCAATCCTGTGCCTGCAGATATTCCAGCAGGGGAATCTGTCGTTTCAAATCGCCGAGGGCTGGGTTACTCACGGACTGCTCGCCTCCAACAGCAGAATACGGCGGATTGCGGTCCAATCCCAGGCAAGGATGGTGGGTAAAATCGCGCGGCTCCTGCCGATAGCCTGCCATAGCTTGATTGCCAGCGCCGTTCCCACGACCAGCAAGCGTCCAGCCCACCGCCTCACCGTCGATGGATCTGGTGATCGCGACGAGTCTGCGACATCGGGAATGGAGCGCTCCCAGGTGCCATCCGGCTGGCGCAGCAGTTCCCATGCCTGCTGCCGACAGTGGAAGCTATACTGCCCCGAAGCTGGTGACCAGTCGGGCAGCACCGTAAACGTTTTGTGGCAAGGCCGACAGCGGCCACGGCGGATCCAGATCTGCTGGTGGCTTCTGTCGTGCGCCTGTTTGAGGCGCTGTCCGTGGCCGATGATGGTCCGCTGGCCGCAGAAAGGGCAGAGTCGAGGGAGCCGCTCCAGGGATATCTCGGTCACCCCGGATCGGTCTGGTCGTCCGTTTCTGATAGTGCGATAAAAAGAACCACGGCTGGCGCGAAGGCTGACCGCAGGCCATCCTGCCGAGCCGAATCGGTGGGCCGGCCTTCACTCTCCTCGAAATTAAGTGTCCGAACGAAAAAAGAATACTACATTTTGGGGTCCTCGGGGTTTTCTTCAACTCCCGGTATTGGCCGGTATAAAGCCTGACAACGCAGCCTTAACGGGACGCGGGCTGCAGCTTCCGGCGGGCAACCTCGTCGAGGTAGGCTTGCTTCATACGCTCGGCCCTGTCAAACAGAGCACCCCAGAAATCTTCTGGGTCCAACGCGCGCAGTTCTTCGTCCGAGAACGCCTGCAGTTGGCTCCGCCACTCAGCTTCGGCCATTCGGTTGAAGACCTTCCGCTCGACCACGCTGTAGGCGTGCGTGCCGCGTTCTCCCGGAACCATAACGCAATACAGGCTGTACGACCTGTGCGACGTGGAAGGCGGCTCCGGGTCCGGAGGCTTGACCACAATGCGATTCGGAATCCCCGCCTCCTGCAGAGCGGTCTGAACTTCTGCTCCGGTGACCATATAATCGCCATTCGGGTAAATGTCAGCGGACCAGGTGCAGACGGCGTCTTCCAACCAGACGGGCGGTGGGCCTGCGTCGGTATCGGCACGGAGCTCGCTCGCGATATCACGGTCTGCGCCCACCTTGAAGATCGGTAAGGGGCGCTGGAAGGCTTCCATCTCCTGTTCCGGCGGGTGATCCAAGCCTCGGCGCGCGATCTCCTGGTCGTAGATCCCCTGCGCCACTGGAGCGAGGTCGGAGCGGTCGATGTCCAGGAATCCCTCGTCGGAGAGGGATTCATAGTAACGGCGCAGGTCTTCGGGATCGATCCGCATTCGGTCACCTCGCTACAAGCTCCAATTATTGTAGTCCGTGTCCGATATCGCCGCACAACGCTGAAATCGGCCGGGCGCGCCAGGCGTACGGCCGATTGGTCGTGGCAAGACCGCTGCCGCGACGCCGCACGGTACGCCATCCAAAATAGATTCCGACGGATTTCACAGGCGCGGAAAATCGTCATTTGGCCACTTCCACGGTAACGGCGGCGGACCCTGCCAATTGGCGGTCATCTTTTCCAGTTCGCGCTTAACACCCTCTGGCCGGAGCCAACCGTAGTCGGCGTGTCCCAAGTCCGTCATGAGCAGCTGAAAGTCGGCTTCTGCCCAAGCTGGCCTACTTACCCGACTTATCCCGTCGGCGCTAAGGTGCTAGGTCTACCGTGGCGGCGTTGCGCCCGCAGGCGGGCGGCGTCCTTCGCGATCGGCTTTCTTGAGCAGCGCATCATGCGCGCGTTTCTGGCGCCTTGCCTAGATCGCCAATTTGGGTGGTCCTGCGGTACAAGTCTTCCGCCTCGGTCAGCCTGGCTTCCATCAGCAGCACACGGCCGGTCTGATCAGGCTGGCGATGTAGGTCTTGGCCCGCAACTCAGAATAGACACCGGCCAGGAGCGTTTTTTTCCGTCTACTCGCATCGCAGCGCGACGATCGGGTCCACCCGCGCGGCGCGCCGCGCGGGAAGATAACTCGCCAACAAGCTGACCGCGCCCAGCACCGTTAGCGTGCCGCCCAGCACCCAGGGATTGAACGGCCGCACGCCGGGTACGGCCTTCTGCATGGCCAGCGTGGCCAGCAGGGCGGCAGGCAGGCCCACCGCCGCGCCCGCGAGCACCCACGCCATCCCCTCGCGAACCACCAGCGCGGAGATCTGTTCGCCGCGGGCTCCGATCGCCATGCGAATTCCGATCTCGCGCGTCCGCTGCGAAACCGAGTGCGCCGCCACACCGTAGATCCCCATCGCCGACAGCGCCACTGCGAGCGCGCCGAAGATTCCCAGCAGCCCGGCCGCGATGCGCTGCCGCCAAAGCGATGTCGCGATGTGCGCGGGCATGGTCTCGATGGCGTAGAGCGGCAGGTTCGGGTCCAGCCCCGCGACCTCGGCGCGCAACCCGCCCGCCAGCCGCGCTGCCCCCCCGCCACTGCGCACAATCAGAGTCGCGCGCCCGCTGTACTCTTGATCGAGCGGCAGGTAGAGTTGCAGCGTGGCGTCGCCCGCGAGCGATCGCACTACCGCGTCTTTCACCACTCCCACGACGGTGATCGGAGGACGCGACGGTCCGCTGAAATCCGGCGCCACAATCCGCTGACCGATAGGATTACCGCCCAGCCAAAAGCGTCGCGCAAGCCGTTCGTTCACGATGCCGGAGCGCGGCGAACCCGCACGGTCCGCGTCGGTGAATTCGCGCCCTTCGACCAGAGGGATGCCCAGCGTGCGAAAGAATCCGGGCGCAATCACATCGTCGTCCACGCGCAGCCCGAACGCGAAATCGTTGCCCTGGAAATCCGGCAGCGGCGGCTCCTCGCCGGGATGGAAGATGGCGCGGCGGCCGAAGAACTCCTCCGGCGGAATGGTCAGCCCCAGACTCGCCGCCGTGACTCCGGGCAGCGCGCGCGCCCGTTCCAGCAGAGCCGTGTAGAAGTTCAGCCCTTTGGCGGAGGAGTAACCTTGCGTGTCCAGGTCCACCGAGGCGAGCAGCACGTCTTCCGGCTGCGTCACGGGATTCGCGCCGAGCGCCCGCCGCATGGTGGCGATGCCGGTCCCCGCGACGGCCAGCAGCACCAGCGAGAGCGCGATCTGGGCCGCGATGAGTCCGCCGCGCAGGCGGGAACCGGAACGGCCCGCGCCCGGCGATCCGTCCTTCAGCGATGCGGTGAGGTCCACGCGCGCGGCGCGCCGTGCGGGCGCCAAGGCGAAGAGCAGCCCGGAAATCAGCGTAAGCAGCAGCACGAAGCCCAGCACGCGGGCGTCAAGTTGCACGTCCACGCCGCGCATGGTGTAAGCGTTTTGGTTCGCCGACAAAGCCAGTTGCGCAACGATGGGGGCGAGCAAAATGCCGAGCAAGCCCGCGCACGCCGCCAGCACCGCGCCCTCCGTCAGGAACAATCGCACCAGACGCGCGCGGCCCGCGCCCAGCGCGACCCGCACCGCAACCTCTCGCCTGCGCGCCAAGGAACGCGCCAGCATCAGATTGGCGACGTTCGAGCAGGCAATAAGCTGCAGCAGGGCAACGCATGCCAGCAGCAATCCCAGCAGGCTCCGCACTTCCGACCGGTCGTCCGAGTCGAGGCCCAGGCCGGGAACCAAGGCGACCGCGCGCGAGTGGTTGGTCGCCGGATATTCCTGCGCCAGGCGCGCCGCCACCGCGCTCGATTCCGCCTGCGCCGAGGCGACGGTGGCGCCGGGTGCGAGCCGTCCGAAAATGCGCAGCCATCCGCTGGCGCGGTTCCGCAGCGTGCCCGGCGTCAGGCGCGGCATCACGATTGGCTGGAGTGTGATCGGCGCCCACACATCGGGTTGAAACTGCGTGCTTGTGCCGCGAAAGTCGCGCGGCGCGACTCCGGCCACCGTGAAGGTGTGCCCGTTGAGGCGAATCGCGCTTCCCACCACGCGCGGGTCTCCGCCGAACGCGCGCTTCCAGAATGCATAGCCGATCACGGCGATGGCTGGCCCTCCTGCACTTTCGTCCGCATCCGCCAGCAGGCGTCCGGCGGCCGGGCTTGCGCCCAGGACAG
This sequence comes from Bryobacteraceae bacterium, assembly GCA_049520215.1. Classification (GTDB taxonomy): domain Bacteria; phylum Acidobacteriota; class Terriglobia; order Bryobacterales; family Bryobacteraceae; genus Bog-159. The sequence continues at coordinate 4,823 of JBEKPZ010000260.1, forward strand.
TGAAGTAGTTCCCGGAAACCAGTGCCGCGACCACTCGTTCGCTCGCGCCGCCGCTGGAAAAACTGGCGCGCGTGCCGGCTTCCGCAGCCACTCCCGAAAAGCCCCGCAGTTGATCCCGGTAGTCGCGGTAATCGGGATAGCCCATGTTGCCCAGCAACTGGCCGGCTTGCCAACGCTCGAAGACTACCAGCTCATCCGGAGCTTTCACGCCGGGCAAGGGGCGGAACAACACGGCGTCCATCAGGCTGAAGATTGCGGTGTTAGCGGCGATCCCCAGTCCCAGCGCCAGCACGGCTACCCCGGTGAACAAAGGGCTCCGCCGCAGCATCCGCCCAGCGAAACGCACATCCTGAAATGCAGCGTTCATGGTGGTAGGACGCGCCCGCGATGGCTGGTGTTAACCGAACGCGGTCGAATTACTTAACGCTCACGATAGTGTACATTACGGCCGATAAGGACCAGTATCATGGACGTTATGAAAAAGACCAAATCCGTCTCGAAGGCGCCCATGCCGGTGACGCGCGCGATCCGCAAGCTGGGTCACGATATTCGCGATGCCCGGAGGCGGGGCCGTATCCCTGCCACGATCCTGGCTGGTGCCGGCGTGGAGGCTCGAAACCGTCGCCGGCAAGCCCGTGCTGCTGCTGCGCCGTTTCGATCGCCAACGCGGAATGTGCGTGCCGTTTTTATCGGCCATGAGCATGCTTGACGCCAAAGACCAAGAGACCCGCAGCTACCTGGAGTTCGTGGATGTCCTCCGCCAGCACGGGGCATCGCCCAGAGAAGACATGCGCGCCTTGTGGCGGCGGATCGTATTCGGCATCCTGATCTCGAACACCGACGACCATCTGCGCAATCACGGCTTTCTGTATGCCGATCCCGCCGGGTGGCGGCTCGCGCCGGCCTACGACCTCAATCCGGTGCCCACAGACATTAAACCGCGCATTCTGACCACTGCGATAGACCTTAGCGACGGCACGGCTTCGCTTAAGTTAGCGCTTGAAGTCGCTGCGTATTTCGAATTGGGCCGGGACGAGGCGCGCAAGATCGCGGCCGAAGTGGGTCGCGCCACAGCCACATGGCGGCGGGAAGCGAAGAAGCTCGGCCTGACGGCGGCGGAGATCGACCGGATGGCATCGAGCTTCGAGCACCAGGATCTCAAAGAGGCGCTGGCCGGCCCGAGATCCGCCACGACCACATCAGGAACGAAGTCGAAGTTAGATCGATGGCCGGCTCGGTAGTGCTGTAAGACTGCACATTGTCCCGGTAGACGGCTTTCTGCGATGAATTATACGTTCCGTCATTGCCGTTGAATATCTTGAAGGCATCTCCGCCGCCGGCCGGACAGAGAATCATGCCGTCCAGAGTGCCTGCGGTGGCCGCGTAGGAAGGGCCTTCGGATGCCGCGCCCCACAACACCGGCACGCCGCCCGAGGTGCCGTTCAGCGCTCCCGCCAGGTTGGCGACCTGGTGCTGGATGCAGTTGGGAAACGTGGCGGAGCCGTCGCCCACGATGAACGACGATCCCCAGGGGTTCGCACCCAGAATGTTAGCCAGCCATCGGCGCGAATAAGTGTCATAATACCTGTCTCCGGTCAAGTAATAGGCCTCGCTCGCCATCACCGAAATGCCCGCGCCGTGCGATGTCGTATCGCTGTTCCATACGTCGCCGAAACCCCATGCGTCATTTCCAGCTTGTGTAATGGCATCGCCAACCTGCTGCAGCAGTTGGTTGCGAATGCCCTGCCGAGTCACTGCCAGGCCGCTCGGATTGCCGGCCACGCCGAGCGCGCGATATAACTCAAAATGCGCCAGCCCGCTGACATCGTAAAGATTCAAGGTATCTGCGTAGCCTGCATTGTAGATCTTAGTAATGTAGTTACTCGCAAACTGCGCCGCTTGTGTCAGGTAAGTCATGGGATCGGCGACAGGCAACCCGGGCGGCAGATTCCCACCGGCGAGTTGCAAAGCCAAATACAACTCCGTGGCGCCCAATTCCATGTCGTCGTCCCACACGGTTTCCGGATATCCGTCGGACGGCATAATCGTAAGTAGGCACCCGGAACTGCACGTGCCGCTGCCCACCGACGCGGCCGGGTCGGCGTAAGACGTGTCCGCCAGCGCGTAGATGTCCTCCGCGTTCTTGAGACACCGATTGGCGGCGGCCGGATGCGTGGTGCGTCCCAGTTGGTAACACAGTGCGAACGCCGCGGCCATGCGCCCCGCCAGATTCGGGCTGATGGGCGATCCCGCCGGTCCGGCCACGAAGACGGGACGGTGACAGATGTAATGCGCGGTGCTGGAGCAATCCGGCCAGTCGTCGTCCGACTGCGGCAAGCGCCAGATATCGTAATCGCTCAGAAGATTGGGGAAGTTGGCCCAGTCCTGGCTGTTGCCGACCTGGTAGTAAAGCGTTTGCGTGGTGTCGTCCCACATCTTCGCCAGGAATTCGATGCCAAAGCCCGCCTCCGGCTCGAAGTTCGCCGACTCAGGCGCGCCGGATGCGGCGCCGGCGTACGAAATGGAATTCGGTGGCGCGGGCGGGTTTGCCGGCGCGCGCGTGCCCATCTGACTCGGAAAATCGCGAATCCCGATTTCCTGCAGCGCGACGGTGTAGCTGGTGGTCTCCACGTATTTCATGTAGTCGCCCGCATCCCACCAGCCGCCGGAGGCATCCATCACCGCGCCGGTGGGCGTCAAGGGTGTGCCGGTGGTCGCGATCGAATCGTCGCTATTCAGAGGCGGCGTTTGAAAGACGGCGGCGCGCGCATCGTTGAGGTGCCCAGGCGCGGTGCGCAGCGGGTTGGGGATGTAGTTCGGCCCGTCCCGTTCGGTTTCGTAGAAGAACTTAGTATTGAGCAGCAGTCCGGAGTAGAGCGTGGCGGGATCTTCCACGGGGAAGGCAGGCGAGACGGCTGCCACCGGACTCGCCACCGAGATGGTGTAGCCATCTCCGGCCGGAACGGTGAAATCCAGGGCATACACCGAATAGGTCAACGTGGCGCTGTTGCTCCACGTACCGAGCAAGGCGCCGATGGGCGCCGCATACACCGTCTGGCCCCCTGAGGTTAGAACATGGAACGTCGCGCCAGTCTCCGCGGTGCTGGACATCAGATAGGCGCGAAACGGCGGACTGCCCGCTTCATACCCAACCTGGCTGACGCGCACATACGCCGATTGCGCCGGAGCAACTGGCGCACAGCTTATGCCGAGCGCAATGAGGGAGATCCCGAACCGCATCTTGGAGCAAGTATACCGTGCTTTGCGTCCAGCTAAAACACGTAGTCGGGCGGTTTGATACCTTTCACGCGCAGGTAGACTTCCGCTTGCCCCCGATGATGCGCGGTGTGCGTGAAGTAGGCCCACAACCATTCGAAGCCGGTCAGATGGCGATCGGCCGGGCCCACCACGGAATCCAGCCGCTCGGGCGTCATGGAGGCGGCGGCCTTCACGCAGAAATCGAACGAGTCGCCGAGGAACTGGATGGCCGTCTCCCTGTCCACCTCCACCTTCTCCGTATCCTTGGCCCACGCGGCGATCTTGGGCGGGAGCGCCGGCCGGGCCAGCCCGCTGGCGTTGGCGCAAGCGTAGAGATTGATTCCGCCGATGTGCGCCATCAACTGGCCAAAGCTCATCTCCTGCGGGGCTGGGCGAAAATTGTAGCTGTCGGCCGGCATGGCGCGCGCCACCGCCAGCGTGAAATCGCCGGACGTCTTCCAATGCTTCACCAGCGCGTCTTTGACGGTGGTCTGGGCGAGCGCGGGCAGCGCCAGGGCGACGATCGTGAAATGGACCGTTAACAGTTTTGTCGTCATGATAGGCCTCGGGACTACAATTCATAGCGCAGTCGAGGCCGCCAGGGCAACTTTGGCCCGGCCCACCAGAGCTATCATCGGAGGAGCGCCCCCGCCATGCACGAAATGAGCATAGCCGCTTCCATGCTGGAATCCGTCCACGCCGAATCCGCGCGGCACAACGCACATGTGCTGGCAGTGGGCGTCAAGATCGGCGAGCTTTCCGGAGTGGATTCCGAATCGCTGCGCTTTTGTTTTGAAGCCCTGGTGCAGGATACCGATCTGGCGCCGCTCGCGCTCGAGATCGAGCGTCTGCCCTGGCGCAACCGCTGCCGCCATTGCGCAAAGGATTTCGCCGTCGAGGATTATCGGACCGAGTGCCCGCAGTGCGGCTCCGCGGAGACGGAGCTTTCTAGCGGCCGGGAACTGGAATTCGCCTACATGGAGATCGAAGAAACATGACCCGCGTGCCTCTCGAACGCAAAGTTCTGAACGAAAACGACCGCCTGGCCGCCGAGCTGCGTCAGGGCTTCCTACGGCATGGCACCTGGTGCGTGAACCTGATCAGTTCGCCGGGCTCCGGCAAGACCATGCTGCTGGAGCGCACGTTGGCATCCTTCGAGCCCGGGCGGCGTGTGGCCGTGCTGACCGGCGATATCCAGACGGATAACGACGCACAGCGCCTGGCGCGCTACGGCTTTCCGGTGCGCCAGATCACCACCGGAGGCGCCTGCCATCTGGACGCCCGCATGGTTACCAACGCCCTGGCCGAGTGGCAGCCGGATTCGATCGACCTGCTGCTCATCGAGAACGTCGGCAACCTGGTGTGCCCGTCCAGCTACGACCTGGGCGAAGAAGCGCGCGTGGTGCTGCTGAGCGTCACCGAAGGCGAGGACAAGCCTTTGAAATATCCGGCCACATTCCACCGCGCCGACCTGGTGGTGCTGAACAAGGTGGACTTGTTGCCCTACGTGCCGTTCCGCATGGATCTGGCGCGCGAGTACATCCACCGCGTGCAGCCCGATGCGGAGATCGTGGAAGTCTCCTGCACCACCGGCGTGGGGCTGGATGCGTGGCTGCAGTGGATTGACGGCAGAAGCAGGAGGAAGACCGAAGACAGAAGACAGAAGTCAGAAGTCAGAAGTCAGAAGTCAGAATCCGGGAGTTAGAAGACAGGAGCGAGTTCCGGCCTTCTGTCTCCTGACTTCTGACTTCTGTCTTCTTGCTCTTCGCCTTGATCGCCGCGGCCATCGTGTCGCGCACACGGCCGAGCGGCAAGCGGGCCGTGTCCAGATCCGGCGCGGCGCTTTGGCGGTCCGCGTACAGACATCCCACCGGCTTTTCGTCCACCACGATTGGAAAAAGGGCAAAGGCGGCCGGCGCCATGGCGGCTACCAGCGCGCTGCCTTCGTACCGGCCATCCCGCGCACAATCGATCAGCACATCGCTCTTGTACTGTAGCGCGGCGCGAATCGGCCCATCCAGGCGGTCTACCGGAAAATCAAACCCGCGCAGAACGTCTTCGACCACTCCTCCGCTCGCCAGCCGGCCGCGGATGGATGTGTGCTCATCGTTCAGCAGGCCGAACACCGCGCGATCGAAGCCCGCGCCGCGCACCGCATCCAGCAGCGCGCTGATGACCGCGGTCAATTCGAAATCGCCGTCGCGCGCCACGCGGTTCGCGTTCTCGGCTGCTTCATCGAGCGACCGCCATCCGGCTGCGTCGAACACCGGAGCCGACGCCAACAAGTCGCGGGCCCGCTCGGCCTGCCGGTCGAGCCGCAAGCTGTTGCTGGGGATGCCCAGCGCCGCGAAGGTATCCCGCGTTTCCCTCAGCGCGGAGTCCGTCATGCGGCGAAGATCGCCCTCTGGGAGCACCACACGCCGCCCGCGCGGATCGATGACCCACCGCAGATGCATCCGCTCGACCGCGGCGCCGTCCCGGTAGACGGCGTGCGTCAGATCGCGCGCATAGTC
>JBEKPZ010000261.1:0-10540 GCA_049520215.1 Bryobacteraceae bacterium
GGCGGGCGGTTGCCCACATGCATGATCCCGCGCCCGCCGTGCGGTTCAATGCTGGGTTCGTCGACACCCGCGCCGTCGCCATAGATCGTCACCGGCAGGATGCCGAAACAATTCTTAATCGACAGCGTCACTCCCGCCGTCAGGTGGTCCTTCATTTTCGCCAGCGACACGAAAACGTCGCAGTCCTGGTAGGAATGGTTCAGATCGAACCCGCGGAACATGTGGCCCCCCTTGGGGGTCGTCAGGCGCGCATACTTGCTCCCGCGGCCCAGATAATTGGTGTTCTCAAGCTCCACGCGCGGCGCGGCATTCAATATGTCGCGCGGCTCCCAATTGGCCTGCAGCATGAACTCTTCGAACGGACCGGAAGTCGACCAGCAGGATTCCAGCACCCGCACCCGCCGCGCGCCCGCCCGTCCCATCAGGTGCACCGTGGCGGCGATCGCCCGCGGATGCGTGTAGTGCGTGTCCTCCGCCGGCAGATGGCCCAGACGGTAGCTGGTGTCGCCGGTCATGTTCACCTTGATCGCCACCGTCTTGCCCTTCACCAGCCGTTCCAGTCCGCCCAATTGGTCGAACATGCGTTGCATGGCGGGCAGCAGTTCGGGCCCATAGGTGGGGCACTTGGCGATGGCCACCCGCGGTGTGGGTCCGCCGGTTGCCGCCGCCGATGCCGCGAACGGCCGCGCGAGGGCCGCCCCGGCCGCGGCCGCCAGCCATTGTCTGCGCGTGCAATTGCTATGCATGGTCTACGCCTCCAATTCTACGCCGCCGTACACGGCCAATCCCGGCAGGGGTACTTCGATGCCGTCCTTCTGCACAACCATTTCCAGCCGCCGCGGCTGCGCGCTTTCGAACGACCACAGTTTCGCCGAACGGAAGCGGCCGGCGATGCGCGCCGTAGCGGGATCTTCGTCGTCCGCGCCTCCGCCGTAATTGACGATGTGCGTCAGGCGCCGTTTTCCATCGGGCGATGCCGTGCAATAGGCGCCCAGCAGAAAGCCGTTGAAGATGCGCACCAGGTCGTAGCGATGGCTCAGCAAAATCTGCGCATCCTGCGCCATCTCGTAGGGATCGTCCGGCTGCTTGTGTGCCATCGCGATTCTGCCCTTGCCCAATCGCCGCCACGCATAACGGGGATGCGGCTCTTCGGCGGAAGGACTCCCGGCAGCCGCGCCCGGCACTGTGCCCCAAGGCGGCCCCGCGATCAGCAACCCGCCGCGCTCCACAAAATCAACCAGCGCTTGCCGCACTTCCGCCGGTGGCGGCTGGGTATCGGGATAAAGCGCCGCCCGCAATCCCGCGAGCGCCTCCGGGCGGAAGCCAGCGGTCCCTACGATGCCGTAGGAGATGTTGGTGCGCGCCATCAGGTTCAGCAACTCATGGCTGAAGAACTCATTGTCTCCCGAGAAGCTCGAAACCACCGAAAGCACCGCATCCACCGGCCAGGCGCTCCATTCGCTGTGCGCCTCAAAAAAGGCGATCGCGCCCATCAGCTTCTTCCAGCCGTCCATGGAGACAGGTTTGCGCGCCGCCAAACCTCCCGCCAGATCTTTATCCAGCGTGACCACCCAGCGCCCGCCGTGCGCTGCGCCATCGGCCACCGCTACCAGGTGCCGGGAGAGCGGCACGATCTCGCTGCTCTTCGGCGGATCGGCTGCCACCCACACGGCGGCGCCCGGCTTTCGCGCGCGCGTCAGGCGCACCAGCCACCCGTTGGAATCGATCCAGGGCGCCCCCGTCGGCCCGCTGGCGGCATCGCCTTCGCCCGGCGTCATGCGAATGCCCGGCCACTCGCCCTTCACGATCTCCACCCCGGGCGGCGCATGGCCGCTATCGCAAATTGCGATATCAAGCTGTCGCGCGCGTTCGATGACGCTCTGGTAACCATCGGTGGACGGGAGCAGCACGCAATCGAGCGGCGTGCCTTTCAGCAGGTCCAGCGCGCCGGCGTCGCGCCATTCTACCGGCCAGCGCAGGGGCCAATTCGGATGCACAGGTCTATTATAAAGGAAACCCGACGTGGGGCACGCTAACGCAAGTCCGCGTGCATCTGCGGTTGAGCGGGTCCGCCGCGGGGCGCGTCCAGGTATTCGATCCAGCCGTCCATCATCTCCATTTCGCTGGCTTCACCCCAGCGCACCACCTTCGCCGGATCGGGGTTCAGCGGATTGTTTGGCGAGTTGTCGAAGTGCGAGACGATTGCCAGGCGCGTGCCCTTGGGGATGAATTTCGGCTCCTCCATCCGGTAGGTGATCTGCCAATTGAAATTGTAGTGCGGCACCAGGAGGAGGGTCTCCTTCCGGCCATCCGGATAGGTCGCGTCGAACCGCGCGTCCTTGCCGCGCAGGTGCATGTGCGGCGTCAGGCTGGTCAGGTACATGTCCTGTTTGAAGGTGTGACACTCGCTAACTTCCACGTTGGGATCGCCCGCGGGGATGCGGAAGAAGTAGTTCGACAGGTCCACCCGCTTGGCGACCTGCTGGGGCGGTTCTTTGGCAAAAATCAGGCCCACGGACGTCACGTCGATTTCCGGCTTCCTGGTCGCCTTGGAGTAGTGGATCTGGAAGCCGATGTTGGAGCCGGCGGGAATCTTGCGCGCGGTGCCCTGGGGATAAACGTCCGGTCCTCTTCCCGGAAGGTAGGAACTGATCAGGCCCCCGCTGCCGAAGTTCTCGTCGCGCGGCTTGTCGCCGGGCCAGTAGGAATTGTCGTCGACGATGCAGCCGTCATCGATCACGGGCGCTTCGTAGCGCATCCAGGACAGCTTGCCTTCGTGCACTTTGAGCCAGTCCGCGTAGGCCGACTGCGGATCCGCCGGCTCGTCCTTCTTGGCGGGTTTGGGCTTGGCGGGCGCGCTGACGAAGACATGCGCGTGGTGAACGATCTTGCGGTTGCCGGGACGCAACTCGGCCGCGACGACCCACTTGTCTTCGGTGAAGTTCGTCGGCACGGTGAAGTATTCGTATTCGTCGGGACCATCGGCCGTCAGGGAATGCGGCGGGATCGAGATGACCACGTCCGGCTTGCCGATTCTCCAATCGGTGGAGAAAACTGGCCGCGCGGGCAACCGCTGTGGGTCGCCCTCCTGGGCGCCTTGATCGACCCAGGCCTTGATGGTGGCGATTTCCTGGACGGTGAGGCTCCAGTCGTTGGACCACTTGCCATAGCGCGGATCGGCCTTCCAGGGCGGCATCTGCCGGGTCAATACCGCTTCCCGAATGGCGGTTGCCCAGGGGCGCGTCTGCTGGTACGTCAGGAGCGCCATGGGGGCGATGTCATCCGGGTGGTGGCACGTCGCGCAGTGTTTATAGAGGATGGGTGCTACCTCGGCACTGTAGGTGACATCGCCGCAAAGAAGTGGGGACGCCGCGGGGAACAGCGTGGCAAGGGCCAAAGCCGACAGCTTCATGGATCGCCTCCGAGTTACTCCGAGTGTAGCGCAACTCAGGGGGATGGTAGGCACGGGCAGATTCGAACTGCCGACCTGTCGCTTAGGAGGCGACCGCTCTATCCATCTGAGCTACGTGCCCGCAATTTCTTTATTGTAGCGCTTCAGACCTTTGCGGCCGATATCGGTGCGGTAGTGCATTCCGTCGAAATGGATCAAACGCGCGGCAGTATAGGCACCGTCGATGGCAGAGGCCAGGTCGGGACCGGAAGCGGTGACGCCGAGCACGCGGCCACCCGCGGTTTCGAGTCCCGCGGAACCCTGGCGCGTACCCGCGTGGAAAACTGTGGCTCCCGTGGCCTCGGCGGCTTCGGTTCCATCGATAGGTTTCCCGGTGGGAAAGGCCCCGGGATAACCGCCGGATGCCAGCACCACGCAGACTGACGGGCCGGGCTTCCATTCCATGCGCGTAGCGGGCAGTGCGCCGTGGGCCGCCGCCAAAAGCAGCGGCGCGAGATCGCTCCGCATGCGGTGCAGGATGGGCTGAGTTTCCGGGTCGCCCAGGCGGACGTTGAACTCCAGCACTTTGGGGCCGCAGCTGGTCATCATCAATCCGGCGTAGAGGAAGCCGGTGAAGCCGGTAGCCTCGATGGTGGGGCGGATGATGGTATCGAGGATCGTGCGGCTCTCTGCCGCGGTAAGGATACGCGAATCGCAGTATGCTCCCATGCCGCCCGTGTTAGGACCCGCATCGCCATCGAAGACCGCTTTGTGATCCTGGGTCGGTTCCAGCGGAACCACGTTGCGGCCGTCGCACAGGACGATGTAGCTGACCTCTTCTCCGGTCAGGAACTCTTCGACCACTAAAGGTGGCTTCAGCGACGCCAAAGCGGCTTCCGCCATAGCGCGATCCTCCGCGACGACTACGCCTTTGCCCGCTGCGAGGCCGTCTGCTTTGATGACTACGGGGTAGCTGAAGCGATCCAGCGCGCGATGCCCTGCGGCGGCATCCGGAGCGGCCACGAAGGCGGCGGTAGGGATGTTGCTTTGTTTTAGAAAGTACTTTGCGAATACCTTGCTGCCTTCGAGCCGCGCGGCTGCGGCAGTGGGGCCGAAGATCGCGCGCCCCCGCGCACGAAACGCGTCGACCACCCCAGCCACCAGCGGCGCTTCGGGACCCACCACGGTCAGATCGGCGTCGACCGATTCCGCGATTGCCAGGTAAGCGCCTGGCGATGCGTCGCCTGCGGGCAAACACGCCGCCACGCGCGCGATGCCCGGATTGCCCGGCGTGGCAAAGACCCGCTCTACTTCCGGGCTCTGCACGAGGCGCCACGCCAGGGCGTGCTCCCGTCCGCCGCCGCCAATGATCAAGACCTTCATACCGATACAATGATAACAATGCAGGAGACGTTCGACGTGGTGGTGATCGGAGCGGGACACGCAGGCTGCGAAGCGGCACGGGCCTGCGCCCGGATGGGGCTGCGCACTGCCATGGTCACCATGAATCTGGATCTGATCGCGCAGATGTCCTGCAACCCCGCCATAGGCGGAATCGCCAAGGGGCACCTGGTGCGCGAGATTGACGCGCTCGGCGGAGTCATGGGCGAGGTCGCCGACGCGGTGGGGATTCAGTTTCGGCTTCTCAACACCAGCCGCGGGCCGGCGGTGTGGTCGCCGCGCGCGCAGTGCGATAAGAAGATGTACCGGGTGCGCATGAAGGAGGTGCTGGAACGCGAGCCGAACCTGCACATCAAGCAGGCCGAGGTTGCGGCGCTCGAGATCGCGGAGGGCGCCGAGCGGCGGGCGGTCGGGGTACGGCTGCGCGACGGCCGCAGCATTGGCGCCGGCGCGATCATCGTCACGACGGGTACATTCTTGAACGGCTTGGCCCACGTGGGCGAGATGCAATATACCTGTGGGCGCAATGGCGAAGCGCCTTCGCAGCTTCTTGGGGATCAGTTGCGGAGGTTGGGCTTGCAGTGGACCCGCTTGAAAACGGGAACGCCCCCACGGCTCGACGGCCGCACCATCGATTGGAGCCGTTTCGAGCCGCAGGCGGGCGATCCGGTGCCAACGCCGTTTTCGTTTCTGACCGACAAGATCGACCGGCCCCAGGTTGAGTGCCACATCGCCTACACCACCGAAGAGACGCATCGCATTCTGCGCGAGGCCATCCCCCGCTCCCCTTTGTACAGCGGTCAAATCGAGGGCGTAGGTCCGCGCTATTGCCCCTCGATCGAAGACAAGGTCGTGAAGTTCCCCGATAAGCTGCGCCACCAGATCTTCCTGGAGCCGGAGGGCCTGGATACCAACGAAGTCTACGTCAACGGGATGTCTACCAGCATGCCGATTGACGTCCAGGTGGCCATGGTCGCCTCAGTGCCTGGCTTGGAGCGGGCCGAGATGATCAGGCCGGGTTACGCGATTGAATACGATGCAATCGATCCGCGCGAACTGAGCCACACCTTGGAGGTGAAGTCGATCCGGGGATTGTATCTGGCCGGGCAGATCAACGGTACATCCGGATACGAGGAGGCAGGATGCCAGGGTTTGGTGGCAGGAATCAACGCCGCCTGCTTGCTGCGGGGCATGCCGCCGGTCATTATCGGGCGTACCGAGGGGTACACTGGCATCCTGGTGGACGATCTCATCACGAAAGGCGCTGACGAGCCATACCGCATGTTCACTTCGCGCGCGGAATTCCGGCTGCATCTGCGCATCGATAATGCCGACGAGCGGTTGACTCCTATGGGCCGGCGCGCGGGACTGGTTACCGATGAGCGGTGGGAGGTGTTCTCGCGAAAGGAGCGCCAGAAGGAGCGCCTCACCGCGGCGTTGCGGCAACATCGGCACGGACAGTGGCTCAAACGGCCGGAGGCGTCGATTGGCGAACTCGGCGCTTGGGTGCGGGAGATCCTAGGCGAAGATCCGGTGCGCGGGTTGCTCACTACCATCGAAACGGAGATCAAGTACAACGGTTACATCGCGCAACAGGAACGCCAGATCGAGCGTCTCAAGGATGCCGAGCGCCGGCCCATTCCGGACGCTTTCGGCTTTGGCGCCATCCCGGGCCTGTCGCGCGAGATTCGCGAGAAACTGGAGCGGGTCCGTCCGGAAACCTTGGGCCAGGCCGCGCGCATTCCAGGCGTCACGCCGGCCGCCATCGCTATCCTCGATGTTTACCTGAGCTTGGGCCATGTTCGCTGAACTGCTCCGCTCCAAAATGGCGGGCATTTGTGAGTTGCCCGAAGCGCAAATCGCGCGGCTGAAGGTGCACTACGAACTGCTCACGCGCTGGAACCGGGTCTTGAGCCTGACGAGTGTGCGAACGCTTGAGGAGACGGTCGAGCGGCACTATTGCGAATCTGTATTCACCGCCCGTCATTTGCCGGAAGGTGCGGCATCGGTCGCTGACGTCGGGTCGGGGGCGGGCTTCCCCGGAATCCCTATCGCCATTGTGCGGCCGGACTGTTCGGTTGTGCTGGTTGAGTCGCACCAACGGAAGGCGGCTTTTCTGAAGGAAGCGTCGCGGGACCTGCTCAATGTGCGTGTGGTTGCCAAACGCGCGGAGGATGTGGCGGAGCGTTTCGACTGGGTAGTTTCGCGCGCTGTGCGGTATTCGGACATTGCCGGGGCACTAAAGAAGCTAGGCCGAAATGCCGAACTATTGACTGGGGAAGTGCGGACTGAAGACCTGAGTGGATTCGCGTGGCAGGAGCCGATCCGCCTTCCTTGGGGCGACCGCCGATATCTGTGGATCGGAACAAATCCAATCCGTTTCACGTGAAACGGACTTGCTGCCTGTTTCACGTGAAACAAACTCGCGCCCTATCCCAATCGGGTCCTATTCCCGCTCAGATCAATCGTGGTAGCATGACCGCTTGGGCAAGATCCTCGCCATCACCAACCAGAAGGGCGGCGTCGGGAAAACAACCACCGCCATCAACGTGGCTGCCGCCTTGGCCGCCAACGACCTCCGCGTTCTCGTAATCGACTCCGACCCGCAGGGGAACGCCACAACGGGAATGGGTGCCGCGAAGGACCCGGACCGCCCCAGCTTATACCAAGTCCTCCTCGGCGCAGCCGAGATCGCCGACGCGGTCCTGCACACGGGATTCGAGGGACTGGATCTAGTCCCCGGTGACAAGAACCTGATAGGCGCGAACCTGGAGCTGGTGGACGCCCCGCGCCGTGAATTCCGCCTCCACGATAAGGTAAGCGCGGTCCGCCCTGAATACGACTTCATCCTCATCGACTGCCCGCCGGCCCTGGACCTCCTCACGCTGAACGCCCTCATCGCCGCCGATTCCGTACTCGTTCCCATCCAGTGCGAGTTCTTCGCGCTAGAGGGCATATCCGAACTGATGGATACGATCCAGCGTATTCGCGATTCGTTCGAACACCCCCTTCAAATCGAAGGCATCCTGCTCACCATGTTCGACGACCGCACTAACCTGACTCGCCAGGTAGCCAACGATCTCAGAGACTTCTTCGGCGCGCTGATCTTCCAAACCGTTATCCCGCGCAGCATTCGTCTGGCCGAAGCGCCCAGCCATGGACAGACCATCCTGGCCTACGATGTGCGCTCGCGCGGCGCCGAGAGCTACATCCGCCTCGCCAAGGAGATTCTGGAGAATGAACAAGAACGTGGAAAATCCGCGTAGGGCGCTCGGTAAGGGGCTGAGCGCCCTGCTGCCCACCCGCCCCACGGCGCAGCCTCCGGTCGAACCGACTCATCTTGGGGAAGAGGTCGCGCAGCTCCCAATCGAGCTCATCGAACCCAATCCACTGCAGCCCCGCCGCGTCTTCCAGCATGATCGCATCGAGGAGTTGGCGCAGTCTATCCGCGCCAACGGCATCATCCAACCACTCGTCGTCCGGCGCCGCGCGGAACGGTATCAACTGGTGGCGGGTGAACGCCGCTGGCGAGCCGCCAAGGTCGCAGGCATCGCGCGCGTGCCCGTAGTCATTCAAGAAATCCCCGATGAAAGGCTGCTGGAGATCACTCTCATAGAAAACATCCAGCGCGAGGATCTCAACGCCATCGAAACCGCGCAGGCCTTCGACCGCCTCTGCCGCGAGTTGCAACTGAACCACGAAGAGGTGGGCCGCCGGACCGGCAAGGACCGTTCCACCATCGCAAACCTCATCCGCCTCCTGCAGCTCCCGCCGGATATTCAACAACTCATCGCCGAGCGCAGGCTGTCAATCGGCCACGCACGCTGTCTCCTTACGTTGCCCACCGCCGAGCTCCAGAGAGAGGTGGCCGAGAAGTCGGTAGCGCAAGGCTGGTCGGTCCGCCAAGTCGAACGGCTGACTCAGAAGATGATGGAGGACCGCAAGCCCAAAGCGGTCGACGAGGTCCAATCCGACCCCAATGTGAAGGCAGCCATCAAGGAGTTGGAAAGGGTGCTCGGAACCAAGGTTCGAATCGTCGAACGTGCCCGCCAGAAGGGCCGCATTGAAATCGAGTATTACTCCACCGAGGACCTGGATCGAATATACACGGCAATCGTCGGTGACTCAAGCTAACTACTTTAGAATCTCTAATATCGACGATAGCTCGGATCGTATCCCCGCCCAAGGATCGGGCGTGAACAGGTCGGCCTGCTTGCGCTCGGGCATTTTGGTTTTGATCGCTTTAGACTCGTTGTAAAGCGACTGCCTTGCCCCCTCAATGGTGTAACGCTTTTCGTACAATAACTGCTTTATTTTGAGCAGCAGTTCGACATCCTTGCGCCGGTATAAGCGATGCCCGGTTCCGGACTTCTTCGGCGCCAGACTTCGAAACTCGGTCTCCCAATAGCGCAGCACATACGGTTCGACGGCCAGCAAACTGGCCACCTCGCCGATCCTGAAGTACAACTTGTCCGGTATCTCGGGTGGGTCACTAGGTACTGCCGGATCTGTCATCAGCCTTTCGTCATCCTACCCTACTGCGCCCGAATTGTCACGATCACGACTGCGCGGCCCGTCGCTCCTGCTGCACTCTGGTAATATCAAAAAGGTTATCCTGGGCCCTTAGCTCAGCGGTTAGAGCAGCGGACTCATAATCCGTTGGTCGTAGGTTCAAATCCTACAGGGCCCACCAGCAGAACGTTGCGCACCCCTTGACTTCTCAAGCGATCTACTGTATCTTGATAGAGATTGGTATATTTGCCCAATCCCGAATCTGCTACCGCCGAAGAGGTCCTCTCCTGGGCACTCTCCGCTTACGGTGATTCGCTCGCTATCTCCACCAGCTTCCAGAAGGAAGGCATGGTAGTGATCGACATCGCAACCCGCATCCATCCCCACGTGCGCGTCTTCACCATCGACACCGGCCGCCTGCCCGAGGAAACCCATCAGATGATGGAAACCGTCCGTCAGCGCTACGGCATTCCTGTCGAGATTGTCTTCCCCGAGGCGTCCGAGGTGGAATCCATGATTGCCACGCACGGCCCCAATCTGTTCTACCGCGAAGTGACCCTGCGCAAGCTCTGCTGCCACATCCGCAAGGTGCGGCCCCTGGACCGCAAACTGGCCACACTCAGCGCCTGGGTGGTCGGGCTGCGCCGCTCGCAGACCGAATCGCGCGCGGACATCGCCAAGGTCGAAAGCCGCGACGCCATCGTGAAAATCAGCCCGCTGGCCGACTGGACCAGTCACGACGTGGACGACTACATCCTCCGGCACGACGTGCCAGTCCATCCGCTCTACGCCAAAGGTTTCCCCAGCATTGGATGTGGTCCGTGCACTCGCGCCACCTTCGATTGCGAAGATCAGCGCGCTGGCCGCTGGTGGTGGGAGCAGAATACCGAGAAGGAGTGCGGCATACACATCGCGCCCAGCGGCCAGATAGTACGGCAAGTTGACGCGCTGCTCGCGCAAATCCAACCCGCCGCGAACTAGAAAAACAGAAGGCAGAAGACAGAAGTCAGAAGACAGAAGTCGGAATGGCAGCCCACCCTTCCAAGTGCGGCCGCACAGCCATTCTTTTCTTCTGACTTCTGTCTTCTGACTTCTGTCTTCTGCCTCTTCGTCTTCCCCCTTCTGCGTTATCCTGGAACTAACCATGCCGGTTCCCACCCCGGGGCGCGAGGGCCAAGCCCCGTCGCTGGCACTCCAGGAGCTTTCCACAGAGTCGAGCCTGTCGGCTTCCGCCGA
>JBEKPZ010000262.1:0-10535 GCA_049520215.1 Bryobacteraceae bacterium
TTTTCCAGATTGCTCTTCAGCAGAGCAGAGAGGGGGAATTCAGAGAAACTTTTCATTTTTGAGTTTTGCGGAGGAGAATCGACGAGCCGACTACCAAACGGAGGGAGAGGGGTTGTGGATCAACTTCCAGTAGGTCCGAGTATAGCACATTTGAAGGCGGGGAGGGGTCCCGCCTTCAACGCGAACATCGTGCCAGCATTTGGCGATCCTTCGCCAACCTGGCTCACGCTGCCGTCTCAGCCCAGGGGACTTACGTTCCCTCACGAAGCCGCGGCACATATTGCTCACATCACAGTAGGGTCCCGTGACTGGTGGTGAAGCGCCCGGAAGTACCCATGAAGGCGTGCAAAGACCGGTTTCATCGCACCAGGTTCCCGTGATCACGTTCGGACCTCGAACGTCGTGAAGACGCCTTTAGTGAGCATGAAGCCATGGTTCGCACTGCCGATCGGAGCGAGTTGGCTAGAAACGTCTGGTTGGCGGAGCCGTCGGGGCGCGGTTCGCTCTAGTCCCTGCTTTCGGGCTAAAGCCTGTGCTACCGGTTTTTGAGAATCTCGATGCTGCCATTATTGTCGTTCAGCCGCATGGGACACCCTCCGCCGCCGATATTGCCATTCAGGGAATCGGTGCTGAGGTCGCCGGAAACGGTCATCGGGAAATCCGAATGGATCTTGCCGAACGACGTCTTGGCCGCTACGGCATAACTGGCGTTGTCCGGCACCCGCACGCGCACGGCCGAGAAACTGGTGCGAATTCCAACCGGCCGGCACGCCTGGCCCAGCAGCGATACTTCCACGCCGCCATTCTGGTTTTGGACATCCACTGCACCCGCTACGCCGTCGAGCAGCACGGCTCCGAAGCTGGTCTTCACATTGGCGCCGCTGCGCATGGCGGAGGCCTTCACCGCGCCGTTGGAATCCTCCACGGTCAGCACTCCGCCGACCCGGTCCGCGGTCACCAGGCCGAAGCTGGTCTTGAGCGATGCTTCCTCGCCCACGTCAGCCACCGTGATGGGGCTGTTGCCTCCCACGATCCGAATCCCTTTATGCACTTCGCTGACATCCACGCGGCCGAACGAATTCTCGATGGTTGCAGATTCGCCCACTTTGCGGCCAATCACGGCGGAATTTGTTGCGTGCACCGACAGGAGTTTGCCGATATCGCCGAAGTGCACAGCCCCGAAGCTGGTGTTCAATTCGGCTGAGCCGGTGACGCGATTGGCTTCCACCTCGCCGTTGGCGTTGCCAACGACCAGGTTCCCCTTTACGCCGCTGACGGTCACCTTGCCGAACGAATTGGTGATGCGAACATCGCCGCCCGCGCCCGTGACCTCGACTGAGCCGTTGCCGTTCACGATCGTACCGCCGCGCCCCGGATTGGCGACCGTGACATTCGCAAAGCGGTTCTTGACGTTCACCATGCCGGTGACCTCGGAGACATCCACGCTGCCATTGCCGTTGCGAATCTCCACGTCGCCTGCATTGCCGGTAACCTCGACGGCCCCAAACTGGTTCTCCAGACGCTGCGTGCCGCGCCCGTTGCGGAACGTCAGTTTCCCATTCGCATTGGTCACATCCGAATTGGCCTTCAGATCTTCAATGCTGACGCTGCCGAAACTGTTGCGCAGCTCCAGCGGCGCGGTCTCCGGCATGGTGATTTCCACGTTGACGGAGTAGGAAAGGTTGTGGAAGCCAAAGAAGCCGTCGCGCTCCTCTTTCGGGTATTCCGTGCGAATGACCAGCGCCGAGCCGGCCGGCGCGACCTCGATGCGGATCTGTTCGGCCACGCGCTTGGCTTCGGCGTTGTTCGACGCAGAAACGCGGATGGAAGCATGCACCACCACGTCGCGGCTGGCATGCGTCCGGAGGTTGACGTTCCCCATCCGATGTTCCACGCGCACGCTTTGGCCGTTGGCCAGAGCCGCGGTTTTGTCGAAGGTCCGCGAGTATTCGTCCCGTGCGAACGCCTGCACCGCCAGTAACAGCGTCAGGCCGCAGATCGTCTTATTGCGCACTTTGCAAAATCTCCTTCAGGGTGTCTTGTTTATCGCGGTACAGCACGGCCAGGCCGGCTTGTAGCTGGGCGTTGAAGCGGTTGCGGCTCACCGTCGAGCGCACGCTGGCAATCTCGGAATCGAGCACCAGCAGCTTCTCGCGGGCGGCAATGGCCGCGGGGTTTTCCGAAGCGTTGAGCTTCGGCTGCGCGAGCCGCGTGAGCTTGTCGATGGAGGCGCGGTAAGCCGCCTCGGTCTGTTCGACTTCTTTTAACGTCTGCTCGGTTAGGAAGTCGCTATCCTGCGGCGTGGCGGGCGCGGGCGCCGGCCGCGAGTACTGCATGATGACAACCGAAACCGCGATCGTCAGCGCCGCGGCGATGCCGGCCATCATGCGCCAATCGAAGCGTCCGACCAAGCCGCGGGGCTTGGCTGCCTTCTGTTGCGCCGCCAAAGTCTGGCGGATTTTGGGCCACAAGTCCGGAGTCTCCCACTCCTCGCGGAGGCCCGGCGCGGCGCCGGACATTTGGCTCCAGAGCCACAACTCGCGGCGGCAAGCGTCGCAAACCTTGGCATGCTCGCGCGCGTCGGGCAGTAGCTCCGGGACAGCCAATGCGCGCTCCAGATCTTTGCAATCGAATGTCATGCGCGGCTCTCCGTCAGTAATCGCTTCAACTCCCGTTTGGCCTCGAACAACCATTTCTTGGAGGTGCCTTCCGGGATTTCCAGAATGGCCGCCACCTCGGAATGGCGGAAGCCCTCGACCTCGAACAGCCAGAACACCATCCGGTACTGCGGATGGATGCGTCCGAGCGCCTGCCGGATGGCCACCTGCAGCGGTGCATTGCCCGGTATCGCCGGCGGCTCGGCCGAGAGCGGCGACTCGGCTTGCCGCTTGCGTTTGCGGCCCGTGTCGTAACAACAATTCAGCAGGATGCGGTAGATCCACGGCGCCAGCCCGGAATCGAACTGGATGGCGCCCGCCGCCCGATATATTTTCAAAAACGCTTCCTGCACCGCGTCCTCGGCGTCCGAGCGATCCGCAAGCAAATGAAACGCAACGCTCTTCATGCGCCCGGCATGTGCCGCGTAGATCTCCTCGAACGCGGAGAGGTCCCCGCGTTTGGATGCCTGAATCAGGTCGGCGTCGGTGCGAGCGGTCAGCCGGCCGGCGGCCATTGCCAGGGGCATTCTGTTTGTTATAACGCTGGGGAGGGGCGAAACGTTCTAAAGATTTTTGCGCGGGGTTGATTGGCCTGAGGCTATAGCGGAGGGAAAGAGTCTCTGGAATAGCTCAATATACGCCTGGGAGAGCGGCCATAAGAAACCTAGTTTCTCCAGCACCGCCAAGTCGTCATGTGGCAATTCGGAGGGCGTCAGATCCTTCTCGTGTAATCTGTCCCGGGCGAGTTGCACGAACCCTGCGGTGTGGGTCTCGGTCGTTGTTCGGGATAACACAGGCACTATCCGGACCGGTTTCTGATTGGCGAGCCGTGGCGCGCTTTTGAGCGCATCGATTACCGCAAGCGTCCCCTGTAGGGACTCCATGTTTGCCACTAACATGCACACGACAGTATCGGCAAGGATGGTTGTGGCGAGGCCTCCGAGTTCCGTCACTCCGGTTCTAGCGTCGATCAGCAGATAGTCCGGTTTCAGCTCATCTCCGATGCGCGCCTGGAGGTCGAGCAGCGCCATGAAGCCCTGGCCGCTCGAGTCGCCCAGCCGGAGCTTGTCGCCTAGCTTCTTCAGGACCGCCCAATAAGGCTGTCTTGGCGCAGGACCGGCAGGCATCAAGCGGAGCCAGCCCCCTTTGTCCTCATGCCCAAGGTAGACCATGTGTTCTTCCAGCGGAGGTGGAAAAGCGAACCCCTGCGTCGTGGCGAGCAGGTATGGAACCGAACCGCCGCCGCCGGCGAGAAGGTGAGGGTCGGAGGTTATGTCGAATTTGAATTTGTAATGCAGCCCCGGAGCCTCAAAATCGAAGTCAAGGGCCACGACCCTTTTGCCGAGGATAGCGGCTAGGTACCGCGCGGCGTACGCGAGAAGTAGTGAGCGGCCCACGCCGCCTTTGTAGGAGTAAAATGCAACCGTCTCCACGATGCTCAGGCCGCCAGTCCAAAAGCGCCAGCCTCGTTAAAGCGACGCGCGAGGTCTCTTGCCTCACGCGGAGTATGATGCTTCGCCGCGTGTTGAAAGTGGCTGGCGATCTCCTGATCGGCTTCCTCCAGGATCTCGCGCAGGGCAGCCTTGAGAGACGCGGGCGCGGCCTCGTCTGCGAGGTAGCCGTCAGTCAGTGCCTGAGCGCGATCATAGTCGCCGGCTTTCAGGGCCGCATCGACCGCACCGCGTCGCGCGATTCGTCCTTGGGCTTCCGACACCGGCAGCGCCTTCGCCAATTGCTCCTCAATCCTGGAAACGTCTTCCCACGCCGATGAGGCAGGGCGTATGCCGAGCGCTTCGAGTTCTTCGGCCCGCCAAATTGCCTCAGTCACAAGCGTATTCAGGAGATCGGTTTCCACGTTAGTATCCCCCGATAGAGCGAAGAGCTACGGCCGGTTCCTCGAAGCCTACGACGCTGGCCCACCGCTGGTCGATGTCCGCGTTCTTGGCGACCTGTTTCAGCTTCTCGAAAAGCCGTCCTGAGATGTTGCCACGGTCGACACCACTAACCTCAAGAGCAATCTCATTTCCTCGCGCATCTTCAAGCAGCCAGTCCGCCCTTTCCCGACGCTGCATCCGGCGAACGATGCGCCATGCCCGGTGTCGATGGGCGAGAGCTAGCGCCACCGCCTCGGCGCCGTCCTCGGTGATTCGGTTATGGTCATGCTGGTCGATCTTGCTCATGTCGACATGCGGCCATGAAAGGGAGCCATTGCTCAAGACTTGTTCCAGCTCCAAGGATACCCGCACGCCAGGCGCGTGGCCATTCCTTTCCAGCGCCATCGCAGCCTGTCCGACCATGCTCAGAGCACGGTCGGTCGCCAGCTTCGGGTGCATCTCTCGCAACTGGTTCAGATCAATGTCCACACTCGCGATTTTATCGGAGTGTAAACGCACAAAGCAAGGCAGCCCTACTCCGCAATAGCGAACAGATGCTTCGCGCCGCGCACCAGCAGCAAATCTCCCGCCAGGGCGGGAGTCGCCAGCACCGGCTCGCCGATCGGATTCTTGGACAGCAATTCGTATTGCGCGCTGGCCTTCAAGACCTACACGTCGCCATCTTCCACGTCGCCATCTTCGCTGCTGATGTAGAGTTTGCCAGCCGCTAACACAGGCGAAGCCACGAAGGAGCCACCGTCGCCGATGCGCTGCTGATAGACGCGCGCCGGCGTCCCGGATTTGGCGTCGTACACGCTCAAGATGCCGTTGCTGCTCAAGGCATAAAGGTGCTCGCCATGTACCAGCGGCGAGGGCAGGTACACCCCGCCACGCTGCTTGCTCCAGGCAATGGCATCGCTCGATTCCTTGCCATCCTTCAGCGTGAGGTCGCCGCTCGATCCCACTTTAATGGCATAGATAGCGCAGCAGGCCGTGGGTCAGCGAAGATCCCGGCCTGTTGCAATGCTAGCGGGGCGTCCTACGACGCCTGCGCGGCCGGCTCAAAGTACCGCTGCGCCAGGTCCGGCTTGGCGATGACCGCCTTGCGCCAGCAGGAACGGGCTTCGAACTCGTTGCCCAGCGACATCAGCGCATGCCCCAGATTCAGCAGCGCTTCGCCGAACTGCGGATCGGTTCTGAGCGCTTCTCTGTAGAGCACCGCGGCATCCTCCGCCTCGCCCCGCTTCTGGCAGATCAGGCCGGCATTGTAGAGCAGCTCCGGGCTGCGTTCGCCGCTGTCGAGCAACTGCCGGTAAATCTCGAACGCTTTATCGTACTCCTGGTGTTCGAGCGCCAGCGCGGCCAACCCGCGTAGCGCTTCTCTGGAATCGGCGCCGGATACGGTCAAGTCCTGGAAGCAGGTCCGCGCGGCTTCCTTGTTGCCTGCGCGCCAGTGCGCAATCCCCAGATTCAGGCGGGCTTCCGGCCAGTTGGGGCGCTTCACCAGACAGTCCTCGAAGGCCTGGATGCTTCCCGCATGGTCGGCCCGTTGCAGGCGCAGATGGCCGATGCGGAAAGCGGCGTCGTCGGCGTCAGGCGAGTTTTGCGGCACTTGCGCATAAAGCTTCTCGGCGGCTTCGAGGTCGCCCGATTGCTCGTGTACCAGCCCCAGGTTCCAGTGCACGCCAGGCAGTTTCGGATCGATGGCTAGGGCTCGCTCGTAAGCCGTGCGCGCGGCCTTCAGATCGCCCTGTTCCTGCAGCGAGACGCCCAGATTCAGGTGCGCTTGCGGCGAATCGGGCCGCACCCTGGTGGCGCGCGCATAGGCTTCCGCGGCTTCTCCCAGGTCGCCGGCTTTGTGGCACGCGACGCCCAGATTGAACCAGTTCTCGAAAACCTGCGGCGACAGGTCGGCCAGTTTGCGGGAATAATCCGCGGCGGACCGATGGTCGCCGGCGGCGAAGGCCGCGCCCGCCAGCCCCTCTAGAGCGATCTGGGACTTCGGATGCGCCTCGGCCAGTTGCTGCGCGTACTTGCGTACCAACTCATAATCCTGATTTGCCAGCGAGAGCGAGACCAGGTTGCTGAGCGCGTCCTCGGAATGCGGATTGCGGCTCAGGATGCGACGGTACAGCTCGGCCGCTTCGCTGTTGCGATCCCGCTTTTGGAGCGCCACGGCTTTGCCGAAAAGGGCTTCGTTGTGATCCGGATGGCGCGCCAGGAACCGGTCGTAGGCATCCACCGCCTCGTTGTGCAGGCCCGATTGCACCAGGCACGCGCCCAGAGCCAGATGCGCTTCACTGCGCACCGGGTCGTTCGAAATGGCCTTGCGGAACGAAGCTGCGGCCTCCTCCCATCGCTCCAGGCGCCCCAGGCATACGCCCGCGTTGAAGTGCGCGGTAGGGTGCAGGGGCTCCAGCAGCGCCGCCTGCGTATAGTTCTGCGCCGCCGGACCATAATCCTGCAGTTCGTATTGCAACTGGCCGAGAGCGAAGAACAACGCCGGGTGACGTTCGCCGCCGTCCAGGGTGCGGACCAGTTCCTTGGCGGCCTCGTCGAGTTTGCCGTCCAGGTGCAGCGATGCCGCCTTCGACAGCGCACGGGTGATGGGCGTGTTCCGATCGCCGCCGTTTTCCGCGCTCCTCGAGTCGGAGGCTGCCGCTCTATCAGTTGTCTCTGTGTTCCGGTAATCCATTGTTTTCCTTCCCTGATCTTTTGCTTCGGGGCTGCTCTTTCCAGACAGCCAGCCGCAAATCCTGCCCAATATGTCGCCTTGGCTTTCGAGCTTCACCCAGTAAACACGGGCGCGCTCATCGGCCTCGCGGAAAAAACCAACGCCGCCGGCTTTGAGCCTGTCTTCCGTCCAAAAGTCCGCCTCCTGGCCCTCAATATAGGCGCGGTACTGGCTGCCCTTGACGTCCACGGTTACGCGGTATGGCGTGTTGGCGTGGATCATCATGCGCAGAGGCGTCTGCACGCGGTCTCCCTTGCGGCCCTCGATCACCGGATAGCGAACCATGGCCACTATCGGCCGCGGCCCCGGCTGGAGCACCGTGAATTTCATGGCGTAGTAGTTGTTGGCATCGCGCGCGCGCACCACCCAATCGACACTCTTGCTCTCGATTTGCGCCATGAACTCAAAACGGTAGTCCGAAAGCGGCACCGAAGGGCGGTAGAGCGCCAATTGTCCTGGATGGATGAAGCCGTCCGTGCTGTAGGACCAGGTCTTCGGCCACTTCGACTGCACGCCTTTCCATTGATCCAAGCCGGAGCGGAAATCGTCCGCGTAGGTGTGCGTGGCCCGTTGCGACATCCACTGGCCGATCGACGCCCCTCGCCACGGAAGAGGTCCGCCAAAGCCCTTGAAAGCGACTGGCGGCCGCAAAACTCCGGCGAGCAACACGGCGGCTGCCGCCGTGCCGATATAGTGCCACTTGGTCCGCCTCGAAATCGCCGCGCTGCCACGCTTGAAAGGAAGCAGGTTGGTCTTGGCCGCACGCTTGTCCACATAGTCCGCGGCGTACGGTATGCCGCGATCCGCGCGCACCAGGTCCTGGAAACGCTCCTTCACCGCATCCACGCGGAATTCGGGATTGCATAAGCGGGCCACGCGCAGAGTCCACAGCACGGCGCACGAGCGCAACGCGCGGCCCACATCGGGCCGCAACGGGCCAACTCCGGCGACGGCGCCTGCCGGCGACGGCAACCAATCGATGCGGGGTAGAACGATGTTCGCTAGCGGGACCGGCGTATGGTAGGGCAACACAGCCCTCGCGGGGTCCCATGACGGTGCGGCCATGGGCGGCGCAGCGGGCGGCGCCGCGCCAGCCTGGCGTACGTGGGCGGAAGCCGTTGCTCCCAGCAACGCGCCCGGCAGCGCAGACATTTCGTGCCGCGGGGCTGGCGTCTCGAAGCGTGCCGGCGCGGCTGCCCCGGCAATGCGAAGATTTCGATTGCCGATGGCTTCCTGTAGCGGCGGATTTCCTTGCTGCACCAACCCAGCGAGGGCCCCGATGGGCGCGGCGGAGCACTCCGTCCGCGGTTGGGCGTTTCTCGCGGGCAGACCCGGCGAGACACTGCTTAATTCGGCCGGGGCCGCACAGGACGTAGGCAAGCCTGCCGCCAGTCCGGCTGGTTGTGGATCGGCCGTCCGGACCATGGGCGCCAGACCCAGCAGCCGCCCGGTGGCGGATTCGACTTGCGCGACGCCTGGAAGTGCGGTCCGGATCTCCGGCAGGATCGGGCATAAGGCGTTGGCAATCGCGGCAGGGGCCGCCTTGGCGGCGACTAAGATGCGAGGCTCCGGCAGGACGGGTTGGAGGTGCTCGGTCGAGTCGATCCCGGCAAGTGAGGCTGCCGCCGTGGACAGTTTGGGAAGCACGATCGCTCCGCGGGCCCCGGCTGCCTCGAATGCCACCGGCGCCACGCTGGTCTCGGAATCGCCGTGCAACCTTGGCGGTCCAGCTTCCAGGAATCTGGGTTCACAGGCGGCCGGCGCCGGCGCGGCGGGTCGTGCAATCGTAGCGCTGCCGGGCAAGGTTATGACAGGTATGGCGGCGGCTACCGGGCCAGTGGCCGAAAGTTCGGCGCGCGCCGGACTGGTGGCCCGCAGTTGCGGAGAGCACGATTCCGCCTGGACTGCCGCGCTCGGCCGCGCCGCTTCCGGCAGGGAAACCGAAAAACGCCGCTGGCTCGACTCCGAGATGCGCGCCGCGGCGGCCAGTAACCGGGAAGTGCCTTTGACGGCCACAAAATGGGTTGAGGCAGCGCCGGCGGCGGACCTGCCCGGAGGCTCAACGGCAACCGGGAACGAAGCCGAGGGGGCCAGCGGTGGATAAGCGGCGGCGGATCCCTGCCACGCCAGCCGGGGGCGGCTAGCCGCCAGGGAGTGGTCAAAGACCCCAGCCGGCTGCTCCGCGAACATGCCGGAGCGCTGGATGTCCAAGGCAAGCTGGCAGCGATCGGGCGGGGATGTCGTTAGAAGGCGCAACGCGGCGCGCGGGGCCGGACCGGCGCCAGACGACGGCCGTTCGATAAAATCCGCGGTCCGCGACGGTCCGGGTTCCGGGGCTAGCGCCTCGTAAAGGCTCTGCCGATAGCGTTCGCGGAATTGAGTGCGATGCGCCTCACTGCAGAACTCAAGGTCGCGGAGCTGCCGGATCGGACCGATTCCTTTCCCGCAATAAAGACACTTCACGTGCTGCCTCTCCTCCGGCTACGGCCATTATATACTCACTATCCACCTGGGACAACGCTAACCTTATCAAGTTGGGAAAGTTATTGAACACTTACTAATCCATTGCGAATACCTCTGTTGTCCTTAGTTAACTTTACTAACAGCGGATAGTATTGTGTTGTAACTATGTGCAGCAGGATCTTGTGCGCGGCCCTTCGCCAGCTTCGATGAGAAGCGGGTCGCATTTGAGGTACGCTAGAACCGATGAGCCTGGAACAAGCGCGCGAGTGGTTGGGGAGCGCCACGGCGGTGGCGGTGTTGACGGGGGCCGGAATCTCCGCGGAAAGCGGCGTGCCGGTTTTTCGGGGAGCGGACGGATTGTGGAAGGACTACCGTCCGGAAGATCTGGCCACGCCCGAGACTTTTGCGCGCGACCCGCGCCTGGTTTGGGAATGGTACAACTGGCGGCGGGAAGCGATTCGGCAGGCCAAGCCAAACGCCGGACACGCCGCCCTGGTGCGCCTCGAAATTCAGAAGCCGCGTTTTACCCTGATCACCCAGAATGTGGACGGCCTGCACGACATGGCCGGCAGCGGCCGGATCCTGAAACTGCACGGCGATATCTGGCGCATGCGCTGCACCTCCTGCGGCAGCAACTGGCCGGACCGCCGCGTGCCCTTGCCCAAGCTGCCGCCGCACTGCGGATGCGGCGGCCTGGCGCGCCCCGGCGTGGTCTGGTTTGGCGAGCCCCTGCCCGAGGGCATGATGCGGGAAGCCGAACATGCCACGCTGGAGGCGCAGATTCTGTTGGTGGTGGGCACCTCGGCG
>JBEKPZ010000263.1:0-10404 GCA_049520215.1 Bryobacteraceae bacterium
AAGCCTGTGCCACCAACTGAACCGGTGGCACAGACTTTTTAGTCTGTGGCCCTGAATGGGCGATCCTGCTAGGGGTAGCGGAAGCGCGCTCAGCCTCCGCCCTAAGGAATTTCCCTGGTCGGTGGCGGCCAAAACAACCACGCTGGGCGTTGGATTCGATGGCATCGCCAGTACTGTTACTTTTCCCGGTACCAGTACTTCAGACACCTGCGATATTGTGTTTTTTCCCCTCTTGACTTTGTCGCCGGATTTGATATCCTAAGGCCCGGAGTACTGTTTTGGGGGGCCTTGGCTTGTCTGGGAGTGGCCTCGCGGGAACGCGGGGAGTTGTGAGCAAGGCCGCAATGGCAGCCAGGGGCTTTCATCGCCAAACTTTACTTGTGTTGCCTGATCTGAGTTGGCAAGGGAGGAACCCAGCGTGAAACATCGTCTCATAATTATCTGCATGTGCCTTGGTGTTCTCGGAATGGCTCCGGCCATGTTCGCGGATGTCACGGATTACCTGCTCAACCTCAACGGAACAAGCTACTGCCCGGGATCGAGTTCCGTGGCTGCCTGCTCAAGCAACGGAGGCCTGGCGGCCGTTCCGGGGCTTTCCAGTACGCTCGACACGAGCAGCGGCGGTACCGGATTGGGTACCCTTACGCTGACGTACAATCCAGGTGCGGGCAGTTACAACGTGGGTTTTTGGATATTTGAGCAACTGCAACAACCCGGCTACAACGAGTATGGCAGCACCGGGGGAACGCCTGGGGCCCAGCAGACGTGGCAGATCGACGTGCCGGACTACGATTACGCGGGTGAGCTGGGAACCTCCGGGGCCGGCACCATCATCGCCAACACGCTGGCAAACACCCTTGCGGACACTAACTATATTCCCGGTTCCGACTCGTCCTATGCTGGGGGCGGGTTTTGCGCAACTTTTCCGGACCCCACCTGCAACGACTATACGTCGGTCGCGATGTTCTTCGGCTTCACGCTGGCAGCGGGTCAGGAAGAAGCCCTCACCTTTAACGTATCCACTACTGCTCCCACCACCGGCTTCTACATGGAGCAGATTCACCCGGTGGATGGAGCCAACAACTCCGAGACCGATTACTTTTTTAGCGGCACCGCGAGTGCGCAGCCAATCGGCACCAGCACTCCGGAGCCGGGAACCGGGATCCTTGTGGGTGTTTTGCTGGCTCTTGCACTATCCCCGTTCGGGCGGCGCCTTCGCAACAGGATCGGATGAGTGGGGCTATTGTAACGAAGTATAACCAACCATTGCAGAGGTGAACATGAAAAACGGATTATCTCGCATCTCTCTTGCGGCAGTAGTGGCAATGTTTGTGCTCCTTCCCGTCATGTCGGCGGGGGCCCCGGGCCTGACGGTTCTGACCGTGCCGTGGGACCCGACCAACCCGCTGAGTCCCCACACAACCTACCCCATCAATTCGACCACTGAAGTGACGGTCACTCTTGGCGCGACCGTGCCGGCCGGCGTGGTTAGCGGAGACACGGTCACGGTAGAGTGGGTTTTCGGCGACGGCACTTCGGCGCCAGTTACCTTTTCGAATATCTACGATATTTCGACCACCCACCAATACCCGGCCAGCGCTGCCGTGGGCACGGCATGGACAGCTACGGTGACCGTGACCGACACCACGCAGCATACTTCGGGGACGGCGAACTACTACCTGATTCAGGAGGCCAACAATCTGGCATCCCGGGTTAACGTGGCGATCGACGATGGCCTCTGGTACCTGCACCAGACCATGTGGCGGAACACGACGACGGTCAACAGCAAGACCGTCAATTGGGGAGGCTGGGATACCGAGACTTACGCTTGCCCAACGGTGGGCGGGAGTGCTTACGCTTGCACCTACCCCGGTGTAATCAATGCCTCAAACGTCCAGGCATTCGAGGTCAGCGGACACTTACCCACGAGCCCGGCTACCGATCCCTACACGGACGATGTGGTGCGCGGTCTGGCGCGAATGTTCAATTCGCTGGCATCGCAAGCCAACTTCACCAACACGTACCAATTCAATCCCGCTGCGGTAAACTATGGTTGCAGCGATGGCTCGCAGGTGCAGACGAATGGCACGTGCGTCGCGCCGGCGACTATAGTCTACTACGATGCCGGCTCAACATCCTGCACGTCACCACCGTGCACCTTTACTTTCGACGGCAATAACGACGGCCAGATGATCTATTCCAACGATGGATCCGGCGAGACCATTTACACCGGCGGACCATTCATGGATGCCCTGGTCGCCAGTAAAGACCCGACCGCCACTGCACCGACCGGTCCAACGGGAGTTTTGGGACTGAGCTACCAGAATATAGTTCAGAACATGGCGGACTGGTACGCGGCCTGCCAGTACGAATACGATGAGGATCCCGGCAACGAACCGACTTACGACGGCTACACCCGCGGCGCCGGCTATTCGGCTTCTGGCGGCGGTTGGTTGTATAGCTGTCAGCAGGGCGACGACAACTCCACATCCCAGTGGGCCGCTATCGGTCTTATCGGGGCCAACCGCGGCTTCAACCTGGCCATTCCGCAAGTTGTAAAAGACATGAACAATGTGTGGGTAACCAACAGCCAGGACGTCACCCAGGCGCACCCTGCGGGATCGGACCCATTCTATAGCATTGGCGACGATTACGGCGCATTTGGATACAGGGGAGCCTTCGCCTATTCGAATGCCTGGGGAGCGTATGCCGTTACGCCGTCCGGCATGGTCCAGATGGCCTTGGATGGGATTGGCAGAACCAACAATACGGCATTCGGCAATCCCAGTAACGACCCGGATCAACGTTTCAACGGCACGGAGACGTTTTATGCCGACAACTTCTGCAACAGTACGGTCAACGGCGCCTACTATTCGCCAAGGGCCTATTCGTACGGCATGTTCTCGTTCACCAAGTCGATGCTGTTGCACAATCCCGGCGGAGTGCTTTCGCCCATTCAGTATCTGAGGACCGAAACGCCCAACGTTTTCCCGACGCCAACCCCTCCCGCTCCAGCGAACGAGATCGACTGGTATGCCGCTCTTTCACCGGCCAATGGCGGCACGGATGCGTGCGACGGCGTGGCCCAGACGCTGGTGGAAATCCAGAGCGCGGACGGCCACTGGTACGGAAACGACTACGACCAGGGATACCAAGCCAACCAGAGCCCCTTTGAGACAGCCTGGTCGATTATCATGTTGAACAAGACGGTGTTTACCGCGTGCATTAAGAATCTTGCAGGCCGCGGCACTCCGTCCGGTGTTGGCTCGGCGCAAATCACGCTCACCTGGACGGCGCAGTCCCAAGCTACCGGCTACGCGATATCGCGTGGCACGGCCAACGGGGGACCGTACACCCAGGTGGGAACGAGCACGTCCACGGTGTATAACGACAGAAGTGGCCTGAAGAACGGTTCTACCTATTATTATGTTGTCCAGCCACTTCAGGGCACCACGGAAATCTGTACATCCAACCAAGCCACAGTGACGATTCCGAAGTAAGGCCGCGATGCAGCACAGAGACCTTCAAGGCGGGCGCCACCGTCTTGAAGGTCTTTTTTTTTGTCATGCCTGTGGGGCAGGATGACATCCTGCGCGCCGATTGCCAATCGGCGCAAACTCGGGAGACGGAGAGAAATGAATCATAATTATGGAAGAAGCGGTTTTTGTCTTTTAATCTTATTGGGTCTGTTATCCGGAGGCTATCTCGCCGGCGCCGGCGCCGGCCAACCCGTTTACATTTATCTCTACGCGCGAGTGACGGATCCAGTGAATATCGCGATGAGCGAAGAGCGGTTGCGCCACATCCTTCCGCTGGTGGAGCGGTACCGTCAAATGCGCCCGGAAGGCCATCTTTCCGCTACCGTCCTGTTTTCGGGGGCGGTGGGCGAGGCGCTTCAGGAGCGCAACGCGCAGACTCATATTTTGGACTTTGTGAAGGATTATATTCGTCGCGGTGTGATCGCGGCGGGATATGACGGAATGGACGAGCCGACTTACCAAAGGCGCCCGACGCTGGAATTCTCCGGCCAGGAATTGCCGGAGGAGCGCTGGAATATGCGGCAGTCCGTCGCGGAACGATTTCTCACCGAGGCGCGCGACCCGGTGACTGGCGCACCTGCGGGCGGAACTGGCGGCCTGAAGGAGATGCAGGCGGTGCTCGGACCGGCTGCGTGCATTCGGGGACTGGAATTGGCCCTGAAAACGACCCGTCCCGCGCCGCGGGCAATCACCAAGGCTGGATTGCCGCCTGCTGAAGTGCCCTTACCCGTCACCGGTATTTTTACGGAGGTGGGCGGCGACACGGAAACATTGCAAGCTCTCCGCCCCTACCATACGACGGCCATGATGAGTGGAATCGGCGCCACCAACCCGGCCCAATTCCCGGGCTTCCGTGAGGCCTCCAGGCGATTCGGCCTGCTGATGGCCCCGATTCCGGAAGCCGCCCCGGAGATCTTCTGGCAGGACTATGTCTTGCGGATGTCCGAGGCAAGCGGTCCCGTGCATCCAGTCAAGGCCCAGGACGGAGTGGAAGCGGTGAAAGGCGTTCTCGATAGCGCGCCCCACCAGACTATGCAGGTGGTTCGGGTGGAACTCGGTGGCGTGGAAAAGTATCTGCAGCCGGCCTTCGCCAAGACTGCTGCCAATGCCACTCTGAAGTATGCCTATGAGCACCCGGCCGACCCGCGGTTGCCTGCCGATGCCCTGCGTCCGGCGGCTGAAACCGAGGCCGCCTGGGCGAAGGAGGATGCGGTGATGCAATGGCTTGCCGAGGTCTACATCCCCGCCAACGCAGGCAGCCGTTTCGTGGCCGACGCCGATCTGCTCAAAATGGCCGGGCCGGCGACGGGATTTGAAATCTCCACCGCCGATTTGCGCTCCGCGCTTACTGAGTTGCTGGCCAAATGGGGGAGCGATACGTATCCAACATCCTACGTTCGCGTGGGTGGCCGCTACCTCTCTCTGGCGGAGTTATTCCAGGTTATGACGGACGAGTTGGCGGAATTCCACCGTACCGGTAAATTACCGGAATCAGTCAAGACGGTGAAGGTTTATGGGCCGATTCGCCTGGTCACTGGCCATGGTCCCAACGCCGGCGAGGTTACGGTGGGGGAACTCGCGCGGATTTGCGCCGAACTGGCTGGTCCCCTGCACGACGACAGCTCAACGGCGGTGCCGAAAAACGCCATCCCTCCCCTGCTAAAGATCAATGGTCTGGATCTGAATCCCGCTCAGGTCCTGCGGCTGATGGCCCAGGCGATTGTAAACCCAGCGCCGGATAACAGCATTCGCGTGCGGATGACTTACATGCTTGCGGAAGCCGGCGGGATCTTTCCTAAATCGCGTGAACTGATCGACGATGGGTTTGTTTGGACCATCAAACCAGCGCCTCTGAATGCCGTGCAATGACGGTCCATTTAATCATACGTGCCCTGCGAACGGCCGCCCTTTTGGCGCTAAGTGCGGTTCTGCCGTTGTCCGCTCAGGTGACCAGCGGAAGCATTACGGGCTACGTGTGGGATCCGGCGAACCGGGCCATCGCCGGGGCCAAGGTTACGGCGTCGGACTCCCTGCGCTCGACCGTACGTGAAGCGGCCACGGACAGCAAGGGTCTCTACTACTTCGCCGATCTGCCGCCGGCCGCGTACACGGTGGATTGTTCGGTTCTCAACTTCGCCACGGCCGAAGCGCGCATCGAGGTTGCCGTAAACGCGAATGCGCGCGTGGATTTTCACTTGCCCCTCGCCGCCCGGCGGGAGACGGTCACGGTGGAAGGGGTGGTGCATGCGCTCGAAAGCGAATCGGGGGAGCTGGGCACGGTGATCGACCAAAGCCGCATCGACAGCTTGCCGCTCAACGAGCGCGATTTCCTGCAGCTTGCGCTGCTGACCCCCGGCGTACTGCCGCCGGTGCAGGACTCCGAACTCTCCACCCGCGGGTCGTTCGCCATGCACGCCAATGGGGGCCGCGAGGAGTACAACAATTATCTGCTGGACGGCGTGGATAACAACGATCAGGATGTGAACCGGTTCGTGCTCCAGCCCTCAGTGGACACCATCCAGGAATTCAAGATCGCCACCAACAGTTATAGCGCGGAGTACGGAAGGAACGCGGGCGGGCAGGTGAACGTGATCACCCGCAGCGGAACCAATGAGTGGCATGGCTTTGCTTACGACTATCTCCGCAACCGCGACTTAGACGCGCGCAATTTCTTCGATGGCAGCAGCAAGCCCGAGTACGTGCGGAACCAGTTCGGCGGCGGGGCTGGGGGGCGGCTGGTCAAGAACCGCACATTTGTGTTCGTCAGCTACGATTCCCTGCGGGAGCGTTCGGGCTTGAGCCAACTGGCCACGGTTCCGACCGCGGCCGAACGCGCCGGCGATCTTTCCGCGCTGGGCTCGCCGGTGGTCAACCCTTATACGCAAGCGCCTTTCCCTGGCAACCAGATTCCGGCCGCACTGACCGATCCGCTGGCCGCCAAGGTGCTGGCGATGTACCCGCTGCCGAACCTGCCGGGCACGGTCGGGAACTATCTGGCCCAGCCCATCGGGCAGGACAATATATGGCAGTTCAACGCCCGGCTCGATCAACGGCTGACCGACACGGATCGGCTTACCCTTCGGTATAGCTATGGCCACAATAACCTGTACGAACCGTATGCGGAGAACTCCACGCAGGTACCCGGATACGGCGATTACTTATACGATCGCGGACACAACGCACTGATTCACTACGAGCACGTGTTTAGTCCGCGCACGGTCGATTCGCTGGTGCTGGGCCTGAATCTGGCCACGCGCCTCTTGCTGCCCCAAAACTACCAGGCGAATGTCAATCAACTTTGGGGAGTGAATTACCTGCCGACCGACCCGAAGGACTACGGTTTTCCAAGCATCAGCGTCGCGGGCTTGTCACCCGTGGGCGATGTAACGAGCTTGCCAATCAACCGGCATCCGACGACCTATCAGGTTACCGACGCGCTTGCCACTCTGCGCGGCAAGCATGCTCTCAAACTCGGTGTGGAGTATCGCTGGCTGGCGCAGAACGGCATTCTGGATGTCTACGGCCGCGGCTCCATGTCGTTCGCGGGAGCGCTTTCCGGCAGCGGCATCGGCGACCTGCTGCTGGGCCTGCCGACGTTCAGCATCCAATCGACGTTCAACAACACGCAGACTCTGCGCACCAGCGCGACCAACGCGTATTTCCAGGACGATTGGAAGGTCGCCCCGCGGCTGACGCTGAACCTGGGGTTGCGCTATGAATTCAACACGCCGCCCACCGATCCTACCAACCGGATGTCCGCGTACGACTTCTCGACCGGCCAGGTGGAACAGGTGGGGACCAACGGGCTGTCCCGCTCCGGCATCCGGCCGGATTACAAGGATTTCGGGCCGAGGGTGGGCTTCGCGTGGTCGATTACGCCGCACACCGTGATGCGGGGCGGCTACGGTATTTACTATGATGCCGGCATGGTGGTAGTGAATTCGGCGCTGTACTTTAATCCGCCTTACTTCAACATCCGCGTGTTCTTTCCCAGCCAGGCCGGTTTGTTGACGCTGGCCAATCCCTTCCCGCTGAACTTATCGTACGTGCCGCCGCCTTCGCTTTCCACGCTGAGTCCCAACCTGACCACGGCCAATATACAAGCCTGGAATTATACGATCCAGCGGGAACTGCCGACGGCCGGAACAGTGACTGTTTCCTATGCGGGATCGAAGGGAACTCATCTGATTTACTCGCGCAACATCGATCAGCCGCCGCCGGGGCCGGGAGATCCCACCGCGAACGCGTCGAATCCGAACTTCGGCGGCATCGACTATATCGACAGCGGCGCCAACTCCAGTTTCAACTCGCTGCAGGTCACATTCAACCGTCCTTTGCGGCGCGATCTTTCCGTGCTGGCGGCTTACACTTTCTCGAAATCGATCGACGACACCTCCGCCTTCGAGCCCGTCCAAACGGACCAGAATTTCCCACAGAACAGCTACGACTATCGTGCCGAGCGCGCGCTTTCGAGCTTCGACATGCGTCAGCGGGCGGTGGTGGCGTACGTCTGGCGGCTGCCCTTCCGCAACCGATGGCTGCGGAATTTCGAAAACAGCGGGATCGTGGCGGCGCAGTCGGGCCAGCCGTTCACGCCCTATCTGGAGTTCGATAACAGCAACACCGGCAATACCGGCGGCGCGGGCAACGGCTACGACCGGCCCAACGTGGTGGGCGACTGGCATCTGGCGAATCCCACGCCCCAAGAGTGGTTCAATACCGCCGCTTTTGCCATTCCGCCGCAGTACACTTTCGGCGATGCCGGCCGCAACATCCTCGTGGGCCCCGGGCTGTTCACCGTGGACACATCTCTCTCTCGCCGATTTCAGTTGAGCGAGCACGGCGCCATCGTTTTCGAAGCACAGGCGTTCAACGCCCTGAACCGCGTGAACTTCGACATGCCGCAGAACTTTGCCGACGTCCCGAGCACTTTCGGCCGCATCTTTTCGGCCAAGGCGCCGCGGCAGATCCAGTTCGCGCTGCGATATAGCTTCTGAATTCCGGAGGCCCGCCGCGATTCTCAACCCAGTTTGTACGGCGCCCGGTACTGGTAGGAGAGCCACTGGTTGGCGGCCGCATTATTGGGGAAGCGCTCGGCTTTGGCGTCCCACTCCAGATAGCTCCTGGTCCGTAGCGCCACGTTGCCGATCAGCGTGGCAGCGGTTGAGAGATGGCCGGTGAGCGTGTCGCAGTTGGTCTGTTTGCGGCTGCGGATGCAATCCAGGAAGTTGCGTGCGTGGGGCGCGGGGTCGATGCTGCCCTTGCCGTGGCGCTCCTCCATGGCCGGCTTGCGGCTGCGAGGCCAGGATTTCTCGGAGTCGCGGTCCAACGGCGTGCGCGCCGGGATTTCCAGCGATGCGT
The DNA here is from genome assembly GCA_049520215.1 of Bryobacteraceae bacterium. Lineage (GTDB taxonomy): Bacteria > Acidobacteriota > Terriglobia > Bryobacterales > Bryobacteraceae > Bog-159. The sequence goes on from JBEKPZ010000263.1 coordinate 8,901, forward strand.
TCATCTCCGGCACCACATCCCAGCGTCCCATGTCGATGTACATGGTGCCCTTGGTGCCGCGTAGTTCCATCTCCGAGCCTCTGAGATTGCCACCCGCGGCGTTGCAGTTGATCTGCGAGAAGGTCACCATGGTCCCGCCAAAGTCCCAGAGGATCTCGGCCGTATCCGGAACCTCGCGATTGTCCTCGACGGCGTATTTGCCGCCCATGCCGGTCACCGCCAGAGGAGCGTCCTTGCCCAGGCACCAGCGCAGAACATCCATGTAATGGACTCCAAAGTTGGTCACCTGGCCGCCGGAGTAGTTGTAGAACCACCGGAAGCGGTAGTACATGCGGTTCTTGTCGTAGGGCACCTTGGGCGCCGGCCCCAGCCACTTATCCCACTCCTCCTCGCTGGGCGTATTTCGCGGGGAGGCCGGGCCGATTCCGAGCGGCCACTCGTTGACCAGGTGATAGGACCGGGCCATGGTGACCTGACCGATGCCACCCGCGCGCACGAACTCGGCGGCCTCCTGGAGAAACGCGGACGAGCGGCGATTCAGGCCCACTTGCACCACGCGCCGGGTCTCCTCGGCTACCTGCACCATGCGGCGGCCTTCGAACACCGTCAGCGAGAGCGGCTTCTCGCAATAGACATCCTTGCCGGCGCGGCATGCATCGATGAACATCAGGGCATGCCAGTGGTCGGGGGTGGCGATGACCACGGCGTCCACGCCCTTGTCATCCAGCAGTTTCCGGTAATCTGCGTACTTCCTGGGGGTGGCGCGGGATTTCTTGACGGCCAGGTCCATGTAGTCGTCGCGCAGGTCGCAGACGGCGACGGTTTCCTGGTCGGCCCATTCGAGAAAAGCGTCATGTACCTGGTCACCCCGGTTGCCGACGCCGATGTACCCCATGCGGACGCGGTCGTTGGCTCCCAGGATACGCGAATAACTCAGCGCCGTCGCGCCTGCTGCGGTGACAAATCCCCGTCTTGACTGTCCTTCCATAAGTCCCTTTCAATTACTGGTTTTGGTCGTTGGTTCGCGGGAGCACGGGCACTTTCAGCCGGATTTCCTGCGGCGCGCGGTCGGAGCTTTACAACAAAAACGTAACACATCTGGAATGTTTCAGTTGCGATATTGCGTCATTCCTTAATGCTAAGCATGTCCGGCATCCGCCTTGGCCTGCCTCCTGAGATCTTGCGCGTCGCTTGTGGCGATTTCCCCAAGAATGCGATATCGTCGGGCCATGCGCTTTAGAATCGGCCTCGTCGCTTTGTATCTGCTGACATCCGGGGAGGTGGCAGCCCAAGCCAAACGAGTAGATCCGCCGGTCATTCCCGTGGGACTCGATGCGTACCGGCTATGGGACAGATGGCCCTACCAGCGGATCGGAGCGCGCGCTTACATGCGCAGCACCTATGATCGCAGCGGGGGCAATGAAGGCGCCGATGCCAGCCACTTCCTCTACCAACTCGCCAACGATTTCAACGTCTCGCTCGACGTGGAAGGCCCCGGCGTGCT
>JBEKPZ010000264.1:0-10736 GCA_049520215.1 Bryobacteraceae bacterium
CGTCCGCCGCAATCGCCGCCGGTCGCCTCTTCATTCAAGGCCAGCATGGCGACGAAGAGTATGTGCTGGCGTTCGACGCAGGCACGGGCAAGCAATTGTGGCGCGCCCACACGGGTATCCCGTTCAATGAATCGCGCGGACATGGGCCGCGCGGCACGCCCACGGTGGATGGCGACCGCCTGTACGCTCTGGCGGCCGACGGCATGCTGGTATGTCTGGAGGTGGCCACCGGCAAAACCATCTGGGGCTTCAACATTGTGGACCACTTCCATGGCAGGGTTCCGCACTGGGGGATCAGCGAATCGCCGTTGGTGGATGGGGACCGCGTCATTGTGACACCGGGCGGACCCGGCGCCGCCGTGGTGGCCCTCGACAAGATGAGCGGCAAGCTGCTGTGGCAGTCGCAAACCGGCTCGGCCGCCTATTCGTCGCCGATGGTGTACGATGCGGGAGGCTCCCGAGTAGTGGTTTTCACGGCAGATGCGGCCATGGGTTTGGATCTGGCGAGCGGCAAGCTCCTCTGGCGGTACGAACGAGTGGCCAACGGCACGGCCAACATCGCCACGCCGATCGTGCACGGCGGTGAGATCTTCCTCTCGTCGGACTACGGCACCGGCTGCGTCCTGCTGAAGACCGGCGCCGGCGGCGACGCATCGGAAGTGTATTTCAATCGCGACATGCGCAACCATTACAGCACTTCCGTGCTGGTGGGCGATTACTTGTACGGATTCTCCAGCAGCATCCTGACGGCCATGAAATTCGAGACTGGCGATGTGGCGTGGCGCGACCGCAGCGTCGGCAAAGGGTCGCTGATTTACGCCGACCGTCACTTGTATGCGCTGGGCGAAGAGGGTGTGGTGGGGCTGGTGGAGGCCACGCCGGCGGGCTACCGGGAGATATCGCGATTCGAGATTCCCAAGGGCGGGTTCCCCACCTGGAGCCAGCCGGTGATCGCGAATGGGAAACTCTATTTGCGGGAACAGGACAATCTGTTTTGCTACAACATCAAGAAATGAGTGGGGCAGGCTCTCAGCCTGCAGCGGCCTCTCAGGCCGCCCCTTCCACCGCTATGCGAAACCGCGCCGCGCGCTGCGCAGCGCTAGTCTGCCTCTCCCTAACCGCCGCCGCCGCCGCCGATGAAGCCTGGCCCCAGTTCCGCGGCCCCTCAGCGGGCGTGGCAGAAGATGCCGCCCTTCCGGAAACCTGGAGCGCCACCTCCAACGTCGCGTGGAAGCTCGAAATCCCGGGCCGCGGCTGGTCGTCGCCAGTCATAGCGGGCGACCGCATCTTCCTCACTTCCGTAATCGCCGCCCAAACCGAGGAACCACCCAAGAAAGGGCTGTATTTCGGGGGCAACCGCGAAGCGGCGCCGCCCGACGAGCACCGTTGGATGGTCTACTGCGTCGACTGGAAAACCGGCAAGCTGCTTTGGGAGCGCGAAGTACATCGCGGCAAAGCGCCCGCGCGCCATCTGAAGAACAGCTATGCTTCCGAGACGCCCGTGACCGATGGCGACCGTGTCTACGCCTATTTCGGCAGCGTAGGCGTGTTCTGCCTGGACCGCGACGGCAAGCCGCTCTGGTCGCAGCCGCTCGGACCGTTTCGCATGCGCTTCGGTTGGGGAGCGGCGTCCTCACCCGTGCTGTACCAGGGCCGGCTCTACATCGTCAACGACAACGAGGATCAATCGTTCCTGGAGGCTCTGGACGCCAGGACCGGCAAACAGATCTGGCGCGTGGCGCGCGACGAGGGCAGCACCTGGGCCACCCCGTTCGTATGGGAAAGCGGCAAGCGCACCGAAATCGTGACAGCCGGCACGCGGCGCATCCGCGCCTACGATCTGGATGGCAAGCTGCTCTGGGAACTCGGCGGCATGTCGTCGATCGCCATCCCCACGCCTTTTTCGAAATTCGGCCTGCTGTATGTCACATCGGGGTACGTGGGCGATCAGGTGCGGCCGATATACGCCGTGCGGCCGGGCGCGTCGGGCGACATCAGCCTGAAGGGCGACGAGACCAGCAACGAATTCGTGGCCTGGTATCAGCGCCAGGGCGGCCCTTACAATCCGTCGCCGCTGGTCTATGGCGATTACTATTACACCCTGATGGATTTCGGCTTTTTGACCTGCCGCGACGCGCGCACCGGGAATGAAATCTACGGCAAGCAGCGCATCAATGCGGCGGGTGCAGCATTCACCGCCTCGCCCTGGGCGTACAACGGCAAGATCTTCGCGCTGAGCGAGGACGGCGACACCTACGTGATCCAGGCCGGACCGGAATTCAAAGTGCTCGCGAAGAACCCGCTCGACGAGATGTGCCTGGCCACACCCGCCGTCTACCGGTCGAGCCTGATCGTGCGGACGGCGTCGAAACTGTACCGCATCGAGAAAGCGAAGTAGCCGTGCAATCGCCTTGGAGGGCGGGCTTTAGCCCGCGCGGCGCTTCAGCCCCGCTGCTGGCGGCAATCCTTCTCGCCGGATGCTTGCACGCGGCGGACGAGTGGCCGCAATTCCGCGGCAATCCCCAATTGACCGGCGTGGCCCCCGGCGCGGTTCCCGGCACGCTCAAACTGCTGTGGACCTACGAAGCCGGCGACGGGATACAATCGTCGGCCGCCATTGCCGATGGCGCCGTCTACGTGGGCGTGGAGTCCGCCGATCTGCTGGCCATCGACCTCGCCACCGGCAAGCTGCGCTGGAAATATCGCGCCCAGGAGGGCATCGACGAATCGTCGCCGCTGGTGCACGATGGCGTGGTCTACGTGGGGGACATCGCGGGCACTCTGCATGCCGTGCGCGCGGCCGACGGCAAGGCCCTCTGGACCTTCAAGACCGAGAGCGAGATCCGGTCTTCGCCGGTGATCTCCGGCGACCGGTTGTTCATCGGCTCGTACGATGGCAACCTGTACTGCCTGTCGGTGAAGGATGGCAAGGTGCTCTGGAAGTTCACCACCAGCAGCTACGTGCACGCGACGCCGGCCATAGCGGGCGGCCTGATCTACATCGCCGGCTGCGACGAGATCTTTCGCGGGCTGCGCATCGCGGATGGCAAGGAGATGTTCCATTTCGATTCCGGCGGATACACTGGCGCGTCGCCCGCGATCGAGGGTCAGTGGGCGTTCTTTGGCACCTTCAACAACGACGTGGCGGGCGCGGACCTCAGCCGCAAGCGAATCGCCTGGCGCTACGAAAACCCCGCGCGGCAGTTCCCGTTCTATTCTTCCGCGGCCGTCGCCGGCGACCGCGTGGTATTGGGCGGACGCGACAAGGTGGTGCATTGCCTCAACGCCAAAACGGGAAAGGCGGTCTGGACGTTCGCGACGCGCGCGCGGGTGGATTCGTCGCCGGCCATCGCGGGCCAACGCGTCTACGTGGGGTCCAACGACGGGCGGTTCTATGTGCTGGATCTTGCGACTGGGAAAAAGGTGTGGGAGTTCGAGGCTGGCGCGCCGCTCTCCGCTTCGCCCGCGATTGCCCAAGGCCGTATCGTGATTGGCTCGCAGGACGGCAAGCTGTACTGCTTTGGAGCGTGACGGTATGACGAAACCTGTTAAGGAAGACCGGCGCCTGATCCGGCTCACGAAGATCTGCCTCGCGCTGCCCGAGGCCACGCGTTGTAGCCAGGGCCGCCACGCGGGCTTTCTCGTCGGGAAAAAGACTTTCACTTACTTCCTCGACGACCATCACGGCGATGGCATAGTGGCCGTCAGTTGTAAGGTACTGCAAGGCGACAACAAGGCTCTCGCCCAAGCGCAGCCCGACCGCTTCTATCTGCCCGCGTACATGGCGCACAACGGTTGGGTCGCGTTGCGCCTGGACGTGGGCGAGATCGATTGGAAAGAGGTGTCCGACCTGGTCGCATGCAGTTACCACCTGGTCGCGCCCAAACGGCTGGCTGCGCTGGTGAAGGTCGAGCCGTGACGCCGCCATTGGAGACGCCGCGCTTGTTGCTGCGGGCGCTGGAATTGGCCGACGCGGAGCAAGCCCAACCGCTGTTTGCGCAATGGGAGGTGGTGCGGTATCTGACGAATCAGGTCGCGTGGCCCTTTCCGCCCGATGGAGTCCACAACTACTATCGCGATGTGGCTTTGCCTGCGGCGGAGCGCGGAGACGCGTGGCATTGGACGCTGCGGCTGAAGAGCGACCCCGATCGCCTGATCGGTTGCATCAGCCTGATGAAGGGCCGGGAGATCAACCGCGGTTTCTGGCTCGGCGTGCAGTGGCACGGCCAGGGCTTGATGACCGAGGCGTGCGAGGTGGTGACCTATTACTGCTTCGAAACCCTGGGCTTTCCGCTGCTGCGGGCTCCGAAGGCCGTGGCGAATGTGGCGTCGCGGCGCATTTCGGAGCGCCAGGGCATGCGCATCGTCGAAACTAAAGAGAGCGATTATGTTTCCGGCCGTCTGCCCACCGAAGTGTGGGAGATCACGGCGGAGCAATGGCGGGCGCGCAAGGCGGATCGGATCAAATGAGGGCCTTTCCCAAAGAACGCTTTTTCTCGGATGTGACTCTCGCCCCGGCAATGGTCTCAACCTATGCCACTGCCGCGGGCGATACCAATCCGGTTCATCACAATTCGACGTTTGCGGCGGCGACCCGGTACGGCCGTCCCATTGCCAGTGGAACGTTCACCACGGCGCTGCTGCTGGGCCTGACGGCATCGCATTACTCAAAGAGCGCGGCTATGGTTGGCCTCGAGTTCTGGGTACGCTTCAGGCGGCCGGTCTACGCCGACGAGACCATTCGCCTGGAGTGGCTGGTGGTGAAGGTGACTCCGAATCCGAAGCTCGACGGAGACATCGTCGAGCTACGCGGACGTATTCGGAATCAGAGCGGCGATACCGCGCTGGGAGCGAAGGGCCGGATCTTGGTAACCGATCGTTTATAGGGAGCCGCTCACTCCGGCAGCTTATCCTGTTGCGGTTCCGGCAGCCAGAAGCTCGAAGTGAACCCCACCGCGTACACCAGCAGCGCGACGGCGCTTGCGGAATAAGCCAGCTTGGTGAACGGCGTCGCGCCTGGCATCACGTTGGCGAGTTGCGTAGTCAGCAGCGCGGCCGACGTGCCGATCATGCGCCCTCCGATATTGGCCGCGAAGCTCTCGCCGGTGCCGCGCAGGTGCGTCGGATACATCCTGGGCAGATAATTCCCCCAGAAGCTGAACTGCGCCACGGTGAGCAGCCCGGCCAGGAAAATGCCCACCTCCGTCATGCCCAGATCGTGGGTGGCCGGATAGAAGAACACGAACGGCACCAGAAACAGTCCCGGAAATTGAAAGACGCGCAGCAACTTCCGGCGGCTGACGATGCGGATCGCCAGAAACGCCAGCAGCACCCGGCCCAACAGTCCGCCCATCTCCTGCAGAAATTGCACCTTGCTCACGATCTGTTCCTGCGCCGCGCGCGCCAGATGCACCACCTGCGGCAAACCCGGCACGATGCGCGGAATGTGCTGGATCGCGCCGAAAGCCGCGCCATAGCTGCACGCGAACATCAAGGCCGTCAGCAGCGTGATCTTGCGGTATTCCGGCCGGAACAGTTCAGCGAAGCTCGGCCGCTTCAGCGTGCCCGCCAGCTTCTTCTCCTGCCACGCGGGCGATTCCGGCAGGAATGGCCGGATCACGATCAACGGAATCGCCGGGATCACGCCGGAGATCAGCGTATAGCGCCAGGCTTCGTGCCCGCCATTGATGGCCGGCAGCGATTTGGAGTACGTTACAGCCACGTAGTAGGCGGCGCTGATCAGCAATCCGCCGATCGACGAGAACGCCTGCGTATAACCCAGCACGGATTCGCGCTGCCGGGCGTCCGGAAATAGCTCGGCCAGCCATGCCACGGCGGCCACGAATTCCACGGAAACGCCAATGAACGTGGTGCAGCGCAGCAACAGCAGCGCGCCGACCGAGGTGACCAGTCCCGACGCCAGAGCCGAAAAGGCGTATAGCAGGATGCTCCAGACCAGCACGCGTCGGCGGCCCAGGCGGTCGGTAAGATATCCGCCCAACAGGCCGAAGATGCCGCCCGCCACCGCGGGGATGTAGAAGAGCAGGCCCACCCAGTAATTGAAGTCCGGCGTGCCCGGCTTGACCTTGGCGATTTCCATCAGGGCCGGCCGCACGATCAGCGGCAGGACCAGCAAGGCGTAGGTGTCGAACGCGAAGCCGATGGCGGCCATGGCGCAGATGACCCATTGCACGGGGGTGAGGCGGTGAGCGGCAGCGGCTGGCGATTGGGCCATGTTTTGGGTATCCTCTGAGATTTCCGAATTTTCAGGTAGTATGGCATAGTTGGGCAAAGGATTTCATCGGATGGAACAAAGCGCGGTTATAACCAGGAAAACGGAGGGGAAGCGTTCCAAAATGTGGATCGTATTTGTGATTGGCGCAGTACTCGCGTGGGGAGTCTACGGACCCGCGCTGCATAAGGGGCAGACGCAGCTCGGCAATCCGCTGAAGGCGTTGTTGTGCGTGGGATTCGCCTATTTTCTGATCGGCGTTCTGGTGCCGGTGGCGGGGCTTTCGTCGCAGGGCGGATTCAGCGGTTTCAATGCGGGCGGCTCCGTCTGGTCCATCGTCGGCGGCGCGCTGGGCGCCCTCGGAGCGGTCTGCATCATCTGGGCGTTTAAGGCGGGCGGGATTCCGAATATCGTGATGCCGCTGGTTTTCGGAGGAGCGCCGCTGGTGAATGTGGTGGTCTCGATAGCCATGCATCCGCCGAAGAACGCGCCGAACCCGCTGCTATACGTGGGTTTCCTGCTGGCGGCTCTGGGCGGCGGGATCGTGCTGTACTACAAGCCGTCGTAGATGTGGGGCAGGCTCTCAGCCTGCGCGGAGCTTGAGCCCCGCTCTTGCGCGCCCTACTTGCCGATCGAGTACAGAAACTTGGCCGTGCGAATCAGGATGTGACCATCCGAAATTGCCGGCGAGCTGAGCGTGTAATCGCCCAAGTCGTTCTCCGCCAGAACTTCGAACTGGGCTCCGGCCTTGACCACCGTGGTTAGGCCCTCCTCGTTGGTGATGTAGATCTTCCCATCCGCCAGCACGGGCGAGGCGCTGTAGGTGGCGGGTTTGATGCGCTTGCCGCCCCAGATCTCTTCTCCGGTCTTCGCGTTCAGGCACCAGAGGATCCCGCGATCGTTTACCGAGTAGAAATACTGGCCATCGGTGACGGGCGTGGGCACATCCGGCCCATTCATGAACTCCCACAGCTTGTGCGACTGGGAAACATCGCCGCGCCCGCCGGCGCGAAACGCCATTAGCGGCTTCACGCGCGTGGGCGCGTAGACCACATCGTCATACACCACCGGCGAGGCGATGATGCGTTGCGCGGGGTTCTTGCCGGAATTGAAACCGGTGGCACGCCACAATTCCGCGCCGGTGGCCGGATCGTGGCCCGTCATGCAATCGCCGCCGGTCACCACGATCTCCACGCGATTGCCATACCGCAGCAGCGCGGGGGTGGTGTAAGAATCCGGCGACTCGCGCACCGCATCCGTCGGCCGTACCACGCGCCACACCGTCTTGCCGGTCTTCTTATCGATGCGCAGGACGTACGACGGATCGCGCGTCTTCATCCCGTGCAGCACCTGCACGTAAAGCGCATCCTCGTAAAGCAAGGGCGACGACGCGTAACCCCAGTTCAGCCCGAACTTGCCATAGTCCTTCTGGATGTCGCGCGCCCATAACTCATTGCCCTGGAAGTCAAAGCCTTTCAGCACGCCGATGCCGGTCATGGCATAGACGCTTTGGCCGTCCGTGACGGGCGACGGCGAAGACATGTTCTGTTTGTTGATCTTGTAATTGCCAGTTGCGATCAACTTCTTCCAGATGGGCGTCCCCTTGGTCTTGTCGACACACCATAGGTACAGATCGTCGCCATCGGCGACGTTGAGGAAAACGTGGTTGCCCCACACAATCGGCGTGGCGCCGGATTTGGCCGGCATTTCCAGTTTCCAGGCAATGTTTTCCGTAGTGCTCCAATGCAGGGGAAGGTTCGTTTCCGTGCTGACGCCGTTCAAGGACGGGCCGCGCCATTGCGGCCAGTTTTCCGCAAGCGCCGGCAGCGAAGCTACGGCGAGGAACAAGGCCAGCGATGGCGAGGTGCGCACGGTTGTCCTCCTCCTGAGTCGCCCGAGGGCGGGATACTCAGAAGGATATCACGGCAGCCCGCTCAGGCGGCGCTGTAAAGGCGCAGTCCTGGGATGTCTTTGAAGTCAGCGGTATTGAGAGTCCAAAGCTGCGCCTCATGGGTGATCGCGCAGGCGGCGATGGCGATGTCGACTTCGCGCCCCCGCGCCCGCAGAACAGACCGGTACAGCTTGGCGCTCAGCGCCGCGTCCTGCCAACCAAACGGTACGGCTGCCTCGCTCGGGAAGAGGGCCTCCTGAGCAGCCAGGTCCTGGGGCACGCGCGGTCCACGCAGCCACTCGTAAAGCACCAGCGAGGGAAGGTGGATGCGCTCTCCTTCCTGTATCCCGCGGCGCAGTGCGGCGGCGGACTGCCCTGCCCCGGAGAGCGCATCAACGAGCAAGGAGGTATCCAGGAAGATCACGAGGGGTGCCGGCGGCCTCCCGCCCGGCGGGCCCGGCGAATTGACCGTAGCTCCCGGTCCACATCGGCCGGACTGCGCGCAGGAATGCGCGGCACCAGTTCGTCGAAGACGCGCAGCATCCGCAGCCTTTCGCTCTCGCTCAGCCGGCCGATCCTGTCGTAGTATTCGGCGATCGCGGCGCGGACCACTTCACTCTTCGGCATCGTCAGGCGGGTGGCAGCATCTTGCAGCCGGGAAATGGTGGCCTCGTCGAGAGTAAAGGTTACCTTGGTCGTTGCCATACCATAGCCATACTACCATACTCTGGAGGGCGGGATTTATCCCGCGCGGGGCTTCAGCCCTGCCTGCAGCCGAGGTCCACTTCGGCCCGTCCGCGGGTCTGGGGACCCGCCGCAGGCGTGGACGCTCACCCGGACTGCCCACGCCTACTGCGCATTCACCGTGTACGGCATCATGCGCAACAACCCGCCGTTAGCCCACAGTTCCGGCGGCCAGTCCTTGACCAACCGCCGCAAGCGCGACTCCACGGCGCTCTCCTGCGCGCGGCCGAACAGTACATCGAAAATGCTCCGCCGCGCAGGATACATCACGATCGCGACATTCTCCGATGCCGGTATCCTGGCCTTCTGCTTCACCAGTTCGAGCGCCCGGTCGAGGCCGCCCAATTCGTCCACCAGGCCGTTCGCTTTAGCCTGATCGCCGAGCCACACGCGGCCCTGCGCCAGCGGTTCGATCCGCTCGAATGGGCGGCGCCGCGACTCCGCGACTTTGGCGACAAAGTCGTGATAGTTGGCGTCAATACCTTCCTTCAGCTTGGCCATTTCCGCGGCGGAGAGATCGCTGTAGTCCGAATCGATGGCCGCGAAGCGCCCGCGCGCGATCATGTCCTTGGTGATGCCCAACTTGTCGTAAAGCCCGTGCAGATTGGGCTTGCCGAACACCACCCCGATGGAACCGGTGAGCGTGCCGGGATAAGCCACCACCGGATCGCCGGTCATGGCCATATAATAGCCGCCCGAAGCCGCCGTATCGGACATCGAGATCACCACCGGCTTCTTCTTGCTCAGCAGGTTCATTTCGCGCCAGATCTCATCGGAGGCCACCGCATCTCCCCCCGGAGAATCGATCCGCACCACCACGCCATCCACGCTGGCATCGCCGGCGATGCGCCGCAGGAGTCTATTGAATCCCGTCGCCTGTATGCCATCGTCGGAAACGCCATCGTCGCCGGCCGCGCCGCGAGTGATGGTGCCGTCGCCCACCAGCATGGCGATGCGGTGGCGGCCCTCCAGCCCCAGCGAATCCGGCGAGACCTTCTGATAATTGCCCGTCGAGAGTTTATGCAACTCGCCGGAGTTCACTTTCTGCTGCAGGTCGGCGAACATCTGATCTTCGTAGCGCAACTGGTCGACCAGGCCATCGCGGAGCGCATCGTTGGCGAGAAACGGTCCTTGATCGATCAGCGCGCGCACGGCGTTGGGGGTTTTCTGGCGGGCCTGCGCGATCCGGCCGACCAGGTTCCCGTACAGGTCGTCCACGATACCGGTCATCACCTCCTGGGTTTCCGGACTCATGGACGTGCGCGTGAACATGTCGCCGAAGTCCTTGTACTTGCCGTCATGCTCGACCTGCACATCCACGCCGATCTTATCCAGCGTTTTCTTGAAGTACATCAGCTCGACGCGCATGCCCTTGAGGTTGAGCCAATCCGTCGGGCCGAGATAGATGCGGTCGGCGGCCGAAGCCAGGTAATACTCGCGGGCGCCCGGGGTTTTCAAAAAGGCAAACAGAGGCTTGCCGGATTTCTTGAACCGCTCCAAATCTGCGCGGAATTCTTCGAGCTTGCCCCAGCCCACGCTGAGCGATTCCGGCTCCAGCACCACTGCTTTGATGCGCGCGTCCACGGCGGCCTTGCGCAGCGTCATCCAGACGCCGGCGACCGTGGCAGCCGGGCGCTCCGCAAACGCGCCGAAGGGGACCTCCACGGGCGGACGTTCGGGGATGTCGCCCGAGAGCTGCAGTTGCAGCACCGAGTTTTGCGCGACGACGGGCGGGCTTTCGCGGAAGGTTCGCGCCAACGCGAAGAAGAGCAGCAGCAAGCCTGCGACGCTCAGAACCACGCCGGTGATCAGGCCAAACAGGAACTTCGCCATGCTACTTCCGACGTTAGCACAGGCAGAAGGGGGAAG
>JBEKPZ010000265.1:0-13472 GCA_049520215.1 Bryobacteraceae bacterium
GCGAACGATGGCAGCCACAGCAGATCATCGCCGAGCAGAACGGTGTGGGACAGCCGATCATCGAGCAGCTCACCCGCGACGGACTGCGGATTGAATCCTTCACCATGACCAATGCCAGCAAGACCCAAGCGATTGAGTCTTTGGCTATGGCCTTTGAGCGTGGCGACATCCACATTCCGAACGATCCGGTGATGATCGGAGAACTCTTGGCCTACCAAGCCGAACGGCTACCGTCCGGCCTCATGCGTTACGGCGCGCGGGGTGGCCAACATGACGACACCGTAATGGCCCTGGCGATGGCTTGGAGCGCCGTGTCGCGTCAGCATCGCCTCGTATACCCCCTGCCAGATGACGCCATCGTCATCGCCAAGTTCGATATTCCCGAACACTGGCCACGTGCTTATGGCCTGGACCTCAGATGGGGCACCGCCTCAGCCATCTGGGGCGCGCTCGATCCGGAATCGGATGTTTTCTACCTTTACGACGAATACTCTCGGGAAGCCGAGTCGGCCGTCCATGCCTCTGAAATCTTCGCGCGCGGTGATTGGATTCCGGGGCTAATCGACCCGCAGGCGAACGGCAGGAACCAGGCGGACGGACTGGCATTGGTGCACGTGTACCGGCGCCACACACTCGCCTTGCAGTCTATTAACAATCCCCTCGAGTCTGGAGTGATGAACCTACGGGAGCGAATGAATTCCGGACGCCTGAAGGTCTTTGCCTCGCTCTTAGGTTTTCTGGAGCAACGCCGGCTTTACCGACACGATGAAAGGGATCAGATTGTCAACGAGCACAACGGTATGATGGACGCCGCACGGTGTCTGATCGGGGGTCTGGCCAGACTACGCCGCAGGCCGTCGCCTTGCGCACCGCCGCCGCCACCAAAGCGCACTACTAGCGAACGAGGTTGGATGGCGTGATTAGCCGGGGCAACCGGCGCAATGCTTCGCTAGCCATCAATTTGCGTTTTTCGATGATGCGTAAGGCAAGCACGTCGCGATCCCTGGCTCGACGTTCCGATGGCCGTCCTGGGTGCGGAGGAGGCAGCTATCTGGGGAACAAAACGCAACTAAACACTAGACCGCGACGGTTCGGCGCTACATTCCGGCGATGCGGGGACCAGCCATCTCTTTTTCTTCAGGACGGACGTCATCGCACTTCGGGATCGTCACTGCCGTGGATCGAGTGATCCGGTCCGTGTTGGATCGCTTCGGTAGCGCCGCGACCTTGGCCATCATTTTGGCGTTGGCGTCACGGCTCACGTCTTCAGCGAGTCGCTGGGTTTCCTTGATCCAATTCCCGTAATGCGCCAGTGTCACCGCCACCGATTCATGACCCAGCCACTTCGAAATCAGTTTCACGTCAGTGCCCACGTTGATGTGTTGGATGGCAAAAGTGTGGCGCAGACAATGCGGGCTGAAGGGGTGCGTGAACGGTTTGTCCCTTTGTGCTCGCTGGGCCAGCGTGTCTACTCGCATGCGCAGCGCTGTATAGGTGCTAGTGAAAAAGTATTTCTTGGTGTCCTTCCATTGTCCCGGCAAGCGGTTCAGCATTTCCACGACATGTATGGGTAGCGGGCTGATGCACCGCCTTTTGGTTTTCTTCTGAATGAAGTCGGCGTTCCAGCCGTTACCTTTCTCGTCGCTAACGATTTCCGAGTCGTTGAATTTGTGGGCGTCTGATATGCGCATCCCGGTCCAACGCATCAATTCGGTAGCGATCCGGGTCTCCTGATTCTGCTGCACGGTCAAATCCGCAGAATCGGGAGCGGCCATCATCTGCTCATACTCCTCCAACTCCAGACCGTACCGTTCTTCATGTGCTGCCGTCTTCTGATTCTTGAACTTGATCTTCTCCGCACCGCTCTTTTGCATCCACTCGTTCTCCACGCACTCGCGTAGAAAGGTGCGGAACCGTTCCAGTTCAGTCCTTCGCGTACTCATCGCCAACAGCTCGCCCGGGCTACGGCGCAATTGGCGCCAGGACTCGGTGAACTGGCTGCACACGTCCTTGTTCTCAAAATCCCGAATATAGGCGATTCCTTTCTCTGCGCAGAAGGGGAGCAGGCGCTGATGAAGCAGCGAAGCATAATGGTCATAGGTGTCCGGCTCGATCGGATTCAGGGATCCATCTTTGCGAGATTGGAGGTACCGTTCCGCAGCGTACCGCACGGTGACGGGGCTGTTGCCGTGCGGCATGACCGCGGATGCGATGGACGGCAGGCAGCCCCGCTCGTACAGGCGGGCAACCTCGGTTTCGGCGGTGGTCCAATCGCTGGTGTCGAGCGAGGCGAAGATGCGCCGGGCGCGCAGTTTTCCCTTGACGACTCTGGTCTCTTTCGCCAGGTATCCGCGGCACCAGACCGGACAGGCGCAGGTATCGTTTTTTTGATCTTTCTTGCTGGTCGGCCGGTAGGTATCGGGCTTGTGTTTAGTTTGCGGATAGCGGGTACAATAGCTGGCGTGGCGGCGATAAATCTTCAGATCGTTAGTGCCGACCGGGATAGCCACGGACCGATTCTAACATGGCGACGGCCAGATTTGCTACATAAGCCTGTTACATACGGCTTTGATTCCTGCAACTGATTGATTCTATTTGGCTCCTCAGGTAGGATTCGAACCTACAACCGCGGCCCAAGATCTACCCGCCGGAAAGTCATCGATTGCGTCTTCCTGGCTTCCTTGGAAAAAGCGCGAATTGGCGGAATCGAGAGCACTCCAGGACAATCCTGACGCCAAGTTCCATCCGAGATGCGAGTCTCAGCAGACCAAAGTTTTTGGAATGAAACGGAATGAAACCGGCTTTTTGATCGTCTGTAAGTTATTGAAACAATGGTGCCATGGACGGAATCTAACCGCCAACGCCAGCCTTTTCAGGGCTGGACTCTACCGATTGACCTGCTGGCCAAGAATTCCAGTCGATCACGCCATCCATGAACGTTCTGAATAGTATTGTTTTGGTTCAACGAAAACCGGTCGGGCGATCTTCGGGCGCTGCCGCAGGAGTCGTTTCGCTCCCTGGCTCCAGGCGTCCACCTGATCATCATTCGCCCCCTTCGGGAAGGCCGCGCATTCCGCGATGAATCCTTCCACCCACGGCTTCAGCATGGGATGCGGCAAATACCAGTTTCCAGACTCTAGTTGGGGACTGGCTGCCGCAGCGCGCGACTCCTTGCCGCCTTCCGGGTTCACCTCAACGAAGCCACCGATTTGATGGCGCAGGGACTGGACCACCGCGGGTCCGTTCGCTTTATCCTCCACGAGTTTGGTCTGCACGTCCGGCCATTGGGCGCTGAGCCGCCGCACCGCCAGCAGCGTTCCGGGAAAATCCAGCCGATCGCGAACCTGATCCAGCAGATACCGATCCGCGCCGTGCGCGGCGAGGACCTGCCCCACCACGAAATCCGCATTCTTGGTGTCCTTGAATGCCATGTCCCAGCTTTGGATTTGACCGTCGAAACGGATAGGAAGTTCGACCGCTTTCCGCAGTTCGATGGTGCCGTTCGGCAACTTCACGGCCACGGGCGGCAAGTTCGCCCCGCATGGCTGCCAATATCCCCACCAATGCCGTTTCAGCATGCCCCCATCGGCTGGCGCCGGCCTTTGTTGGAACTGCCCCGCGTAACGGTAACTTCCGAGCGCGGTCTTGTATTCCTCCAGGGCGGCGTGGTTGAATCTTTGGGGGCAAAGCAATTCACCGGCTTCCGTACGGGGGTCCTGCCAGCCAATCGACGTGCCACAGCGGCGATCCGGTTCGAACTCTGCCGGCAGGCACAGGTGCGCATACCCACCGCGCTGCAACAGGTCGCCGGTTAGGTCGGACTCGTGCAAGCGTTGTTGGATAACGACTTTATGGCCTTTAGACGGATCGTTGAGTCGCGTGCTCATGGAGCCGTTCCACCATTCCACCGCCGCAGTCCGCTCCGCATCCGACTCCGCCTGGTCAACAGTGTGCGGGTCATCGACTACGACGTAGTCACCGCGTTCGCCCGTTCCGGCTGACATCGGCACCACCACCCGATAGCCGGTTTTGTCGTTTTCAAATCGTTGCTTCTGGTTTTGATCCTTCCTGAGTTGGAACCGGTTGCCCCAGCGACGCTGATACCAATCCGACTCGATCAAAGTGCGGCACCGCAAGCTGTCGCGTATCGCTAAAGCCTCCCGATGGCTGGCGAAAAGCCATCTGGATTCCGGGTGGTCGATCCATACCCAGGCGGGCCAGAACACGCACACCAGGAGCGATTTGGCATGTCCAGGCGGGACGTTAACGATGAGGTGCGCGATTCGTCCTTCTGTGACCGCCTGGAGATGCAAACAGATCGCATCGATATGCATGCTGTCCACGAACTCCGTGCTGGGTTCCAGCACATGCCACGCTTCAATCACGAATTCCTTCAGGTTGCGGCGCGCTTTCTCCATCTTCACCAGTTCCAGTTGGAACCCTGGCCCGTTCCAGGAGCCGTTGGATCTGATCGAGTTCTTCTCCGCTGAGTCGGGTGTAGTCGATATTGGTTTCATTTTGTAATCCATGAGTCACTTTGATCTGTTTGGACTCCGGGGCGAGACGCTGCAAGACGGCCTGAATCGCCCAGGGTTCGCGTTTACGCGCGGACTCCCATAGCAGGGATGCGACCTCTTCCGCACTGCCTCGATCCAGGAGAGCGGCGTAAAAGCTCTCCTCGAATTGCAAGCGGCTCCGGGCGATGCCGGCCGGATTCCCGGACTGCTGGGGCTGCCAGCGGTGCTGATTTCCCGGCTTGAATCTGGATTCCGGGTTCCCGGATTGTCCGGGTTTGAATTTAGTGTCTTTTTTCATTCAATCTGACCTCCATAAACGCGCACGCCGCTGTCGGCGCGAGGCAGTGCATGGAAGCGCCGCCGCGCTGAGTTTGGTCCGCTGCCAGGCCGGGCAGATCAAGATACCGTTCCTCTGAGATGCTCGATCCCGGCTTGTCTCGATTGTGCCTCGTTTGGCCGCCGTAATTTGGGAAACGCTGATTCGACGAGGTGTTGCAGATTCAGGAATTCGCAACAGAAACGCGCAAGTGATTTAGATCCAACATACGTCTGGATTACCAAGCTGTCTTCATGGCCCTGCGGGCCACCAAAAGTAAATGAAAACCAAGTGGGGCGGGCAATTCTGCCCGCAGCCGGGTTTTAGCCGGCTTGGCCGCCTGAAAGGCGGCTGCGGCCAAGATTGGCCGCCCTCCAGCGTGTTTTCGACGGTGCCCCACAAGTCCACAAGTGAGGTTCCCCCCCAGTGAGGAGACTTCCGCGCTAAAATGGGGAATCACCTTCGAGGAGATCCGATTGGCAGAAGACAAAACCTACAAAGCCGAATATCTGGGTAGCGGCACATTCACCATCAGCAAGCCCAAGCGCACCAAGGCGAAACGTCGCCAGACCAACCTGAAGAACCCGCAACGCGGCGCGCGGAAGTAGCCGGGAGGCTAGCGGCGCTTCAGGGCTTCCAGCTCTTCCAGAGTGCGCGGCCAGTCCTTGCCGAGCAGACGCGAGAGGCCGCGGTCCGCCAGCACCTTTCCTGCAGTCTGGCAGCGCGCACAATAGTTGGTTTCATTGCCGGCATAGCGGATGCGCTGCACCTTCTCGCCGCAGCGCGGGCAAGGCTGGCCGTAGCGCCCATGCACGGCCATCCTCTCGCGGAACGCGGTCACCTTCTCCGGGAATTTCTGGCGCGCTTCGGCGCAGAGGCGGTCCATCCACAGCGTCAGGGTCTCGCGCGTAGCGGCGTGCAGCCGCGCGATCTCTTCCTGGGTGAGCTTGCGCGTTTGCGCGATGGGCGACAGGCGCGCGGCATGCAGGATCTCGTCGGAATAGGCGTTGCCGATGCCACTGAACGTGCGCGGATCCGTGAGCGCCCGCTTCAAGGTGTGGTTCTCGAAAGTGAGCGCGGCGCCGAATGCCGCCAGATCCGCCTCCAGGACATCGATGCCGCCCGGATCGAGCCCGCGCAACCCTTCCTCGCCCCGCACCACATGTAGCGACGCGCGGCGCTGGCTGCCGGCCTCGGTGAGCGTAAGCGACCCGTGCGCGAAATCAAACGCCGCGAGGTTCTGACGGCCCCCCAGTTTCGGCTGGGGCGGACGCCAGTGCAGCCGGCCGGCGATCATCAGGTGCAGAACCAGCCAGACGTCGCCTTCCAGGCCCATCGCGATGCGCTTGCCGATGCGGCGCAGCCCGCGCACGACGCGGCCTTCGGCGCTCGCCGGCGGCGGTTCCAGGGTTCGCAACAGGAAAGGGCTGCCCACCCGGACGCGATCCAGAGTCCGGCCCATCACGCGCGGCTCCAGCGCCTCGATGTAGGCGGCGATATCCGGTAACTCGGGCACTCACTCCTTCCCCAGCCACCGCAGCCGCGCCTGATAGTGCCGTCCCTCGCTTCCGTAGAAAGTGAGGAAGCTCGGCGACTCCAGCGTATCATTCACGACAGTCGGATTCCTGTGGTTGGTCATGTTATCGACGCCTCCGCGGATGGCAAAGCGGTACTTAAGCAGATGGAAGCGCCATTCTAAGTGCAGGTTCACATTGAAATAGTCCGGAAAGCGGTAGGTATCGGGAGCACCAATCAGTTGACCGTTGTCGTGCTGGATGGAAAAAGGAAAACCGGTGCGTTCCTCGAGTAAGTAAGCCACCGCCCAATTCTTCCACCAGGTGGGCAGGTATCCCCAACTTAGAAAGCGGTTCGGCGTATCCCAAGGCAGCGGACCCGCATTATTTGGGCCTAACAGCAGCGTCTGTTCGAGCGATGGGTCCAGCACCTCGTTCGAGTGTGTTCGCGAACGCGTGTAGCTGGCCATCCACTCGTAGCGCCCGCCGACGGCCTGGTGCACGATCGCCTGCGCGGCGTCATACTGATCGTGCCGCGAACTGGTGAGGGTGAATTGCTGCTCCACATACGACGCGTGGTACTCGGCGGCAATCTCCGGGGAAGCTACGACCGGCGCCGGCAGCGTGTTCACGTAAGCAAAACCGTCGCCGCCCCGCTTTCTGTGCAGGCTCAGTCCGGCTTTAATGCGCCACGGAAACTGGTGGTCCACACCAGCGCTCCAGTTCTGGTAAAGCGGCGCCTTCAGACGCTCAGCCGGAAGCGTGTAGTACGACAGTGCGTTGGGCAGCAGTAGCGCTCCGTTAGGGGCATAAGTGTCGGTGAGCGTGTATTGGTCGAACGGCCGGGTGAAAAGCTGGATGATGGTGGGATCGTAGAGCACCGCAAAGCCACCCGAGATGCGCGTGTTGGCGCCACCGAACGGCGCATACGAAAACGAGGCGCGCGGCGACCACAACAAGCGCCGCAGGATTTCATCCCAATCCTGGCGCACGCCCAGTTCGAAGAACAGGTTGCGCCACGCCTGCCAATGATCCGTCAGATAAGACGACGCCGTCAGGCTGGGACGGCTGAGAGTTCCGTTTCCTTCGAAGGTGACCGAGCGGAGCAGGTCCGAGTTCACGCCGTAGAGATCGTAGCCGGTGCGGCTGATGCCTTGCGCGTAGTCCAGGCGATCCACGTCGGCTCCCATTTTCAGGTTGTGCGTGCCCGCCAGATGCCAGGGCGGCAGGAACAGATTTGCCAGGAACTGTCCGCGCCGCGAGTGTTGCGTAGAATTGAGGAAGTTGTTGCCCTGGGTACCGTTGGGGGTAATGATGTAGACGCCCGTGCCAAACGGAATCAGCCGCGCCAGCCGGAACATCTCCGCGAAACCGAGTTCCAGCAGCGTTCCCCGCGCCACATAGATCTGGTCCTTCAGGCCCAGGAACCAGGTACGTCCGCGTTCGTCGAGCGTGGTGGAGGGAGGCGTGAGCGCGCCCAGACCCAGCTCGCTAGCCCGCTGATAGTTGAACAGGAAGTCGGTGTAAAGAATGTTCGCCGGCGTTAGGTTCACCTGCGTGTGCAGCATGTTACTGGCCTGCAGAGAGCTCGTGGTGCTTTCGTCGCGGGGCAGGCCCGGAATGGTGGTGACGTTGTAATCTCCATCCAGATTGTCCGCGAACCAGGCGCGCCCCTTGACGATGGGCCCAGAGAAATTCAGGCGCGGCGTCCAGTCGCCCAGGTGCAAGCCCTCGGCGGTGCTCACGCCGGGAATGAAGTTGGTAGCCGAATAGCGGAACTGGTCGTCGCCAGTCTGCGTCTTGATCTGCAGCGTGCCCGCCGACCCCTGGCCGTACTCCGGCGAGTAGCGGCCGCTGAGATAGTCGAGCGAACTCACCGCTTCCACGCTGACCGTAGCGCCCAGCGTTCCGGTGAGCGGGTCGCTGATGTTGAAACCGTCCAGCAGGTAATTCGTCTGGTTCTCGCGCCCACCATCGAAGTGCAGGCCGCCCGTGGAGTCGGCCACCTGGCCCGGTATCAGCGTCATGGCCTCGCGCAGGCTGTGCGTGGAAGGATAAGGGATGTCCATAATCTGGATGCCGCTGAGCACGCGTTCCGACTGGGTTTGCTCTACGTCCACCGCCTGCGGCGACGCGTTCACATCCACGGACTGCAGAACCTCCTTGGCGTGGTTCAGGACCAGGTCAACCTGGCCCATGCCCGCGTGCACATCCACGGCCAGGTTCTTCACCGGAAGATAGCCGGTCTCGGTGGCGGCGAAGAAATACTGGCCTTCCTCCGGGAAGCTGAACTTGAAGCCGCCGGTAGGGTCCGTGGTGACGTGCCGCTCGACGCCGGCCGGGTTGCGGACCGTGACTTCGACTCCGGCAACGCCCGCTTCGTTTTCATCGATGGCGCGGCCGGCCACCACGATTTCGGCGGCCTGCAAGGGGAGCAGGGCGAAGCAGGCGATCAACCCGAACCAGAGACGTCTCACGGCAGTTCCCTGCGGGATAATGTTAGTTGCAGCCCCACTCAACAAGGTTAGCGGAAATGGCGGAGCCTGACGCAGCCGTTGCCATCGTGCACGCGCGCGGTGCGTCCGATGCGGTACTGCTCATTCGGCGCGCGGAGCGGGAGGCCGATCCCTGGTCGGGGCATTGGTCGTTTCCCGGCGGGCGCCGCGAACCGGAAGACCGTGACCTGTTGCACACGGCGCTGCGCGAACTCGAAGAAGAGTGCGGCATCCGTCTGGCGCGCGAGCGGCTGGAAGCGGCGATGCCTGCGGCGGTGGCGCGGCGCAGCGCGGGACGATTCCTGCTGGTGGCGCCGTTCGTGTTCCGTGTGGACGGCGAACTGCCGCTGTCGCTCGATGCGCGGGAAGCCGCGGAAGCCCTGTGGGTGCCGCTGGACGAGTTGCGCGACCCGGCCCGGCACGCGCTGTGGCCCGCTCCGGGCTTGCCGCCGGAAGTGCGGTTTCCGGCAATCGATCTGAACGGCGTGCGTCTGTGGGGATTCACCTACCGGCTGATCACGGATTGGCTGGACTTGAATCCGCACGAGCGGCCCATGGAGGAGGTGGGATTCCAGGTGGTGCGCACATTGTTGGACGCCGTCATCGCGCACGGCTGCGTGCTCGAGCATGGGTGGGTGGATCGGGATGGCGCAAAGGTCGCAGCGGTGCGGGGACGGATTCCGGTGGAGGTGGTGCTGGCGCAGGCGTCGGGACACGCGGACCACATCCCGCGGATCAACATGCTGGAGGTGCGGCCGGACTGCATTCGGCTGGTGGGTCTCGGGTTTGAGGAGTACGTCATCTACGGGCGGGAGCCCATAGTCTCCGCTAGTGTGTCTGATTGACACATCCGCCGGCTCGAAGTGCAATCATTTGAGCCAGACTTAACGGCACATGAACTGCTGGTTACCGGGTGTGGCGACACTTTTGCATCCGCGATGGCTGGCGGTGACATTATTCTTGGCGAAGGCGGCTTACGGCCAGCTTGCGGCGGCGGCGCTCGATCCTGCGGGGAATATCTGGCAGGCGGGACGCGTCAATAACGCCCTCACCTGCGGCTCGTTCGCAGTCCCGCCTGGATTTCAAGAGACCGTCCCCTGCAACGACGCCACGGTGACCAAGCTCGATCCCACTGGAAGTAAGGTCCTTTTCAGCGCTACCCTGGGCGGCAACGGAGATTCCGGCGGCCTTGCGATCACGACCGATTCCGCGGGCAACGTCTACATTGCCGGGTACACCACCGCGCCCGATTTTCCAGTTACCAGCGGGGCGCTGCAGACCAAGAACGCGGGCCCTTACACCAGTCATCCCGCAGGATACTCTACCGGTCCGGAGGGAGACACTTTCATCGTGAAGCTGAACCCGAACGGATCGGTGGCTTACGCTACGTTTCTGGGCGGGTCGGGCGACGACGTCCCCGTTGGCATCGCCGTAGACAGTGCAGGTTCGGTGTACGTGGCTGGGGACACCGCGTCGACCGATTTCCCGCTGACGTCTTCGCCGCTTAGCGGCACGCCGGGCGCAGGGTTTGTCGCCAAAATCAATCCCGGCGGGCAATCGCTGAACTATTCGACTTATTTTCCCGCGAACATCACTGCTCTCGCCGTGGATTCCGGCGGCGCGATGTATCTGACTGGGATTGCGTATGCCACCTTGCCAACCACCGCCGGCAGTTTGCAAACAACCGGGGGCGGTGATATGGACGCATTCGTTTCCAAGATCAACGCCTCCGGCAGCGGACTGGTCTATTCCACTTATCTGGGCGGCTCGGGAACCGATTCGGCCTTCGCGATTGCGGTGGATTCGCAGGGGGCGGCTTGGGTGGGCGGACAAACAGACTCGCCAACTTTCCCGGGGACCAAGGGTACCGGGAGTGCGTTTTTGGTCAAGCTCTCGCCCGGCGGCAGCGCGATACAGACCGGATCGCGTTTTGGCACTCCAGAGGGCTACAACAGTACGATCTTCGTCGCCGTCGATGCACGGGACAATGTCTACGCGTTCGGAGAGATTGACCAGAGCGTCGGCACATTTTCAGTGTCTGGCTTTCAGCCCACGGCGAACGCCCAGCTCAGCATTTCGTGTTCACCCTTCGGCGGCAACTTTCTGATCGAATCGGCGTCAGACGGAACCCTGCTTTACGCCTCATATGTACGGCGGATTGGGACCATCTTCGTAACCGCGCCCGGCCATCTGCTGATTGATTCTTCGTTCGGCGCCGTGGCTATGGATCTTACCTCAACTCTCGCCATGAACTTTCAGTGCCCGGTGAACGCCGCGGCCTACACAGTGCCGGCCACTCCTGGCGAAATCGTGAGCCTCTTCGGAACTGGAATCGGCCCGGAAGCAGGTGTTACGGCACAGCCCGATGCGAGCGGCCGCTTCCCAACCTTGCTTGCGGGCGTGCAAGTGCAATTCAATGGCGTGGCCGCTCCCCTGCTCTATGTACAGGCGGGCCAGGTGAACGCGGTCGTTCCCAATCAAAACTTGCCAGGGTTTCTTTATACGGTTGAGGTCAGCTATCAGGGCCAGAGCGCACCGGTGCTGGACGTTGGGGGCGAGATAGCGAACCCCGGAGTCTTCGCTGTCGCGAATCAGGACGGGACGCTCAACTCGCTCGCGAATCCAGCCAAGCCCGGCTCAATCGTCTCTGTTTACGCGACAGGGATGGACATGTTTGGCTTGGACGGCGCCGACGGTCAGGTAATGCCGCTTTCTCCCCTGCTGCCGATCAACTTCAGCCAAAACGGCGATGCGGTGAGCTTTGCCGGCGTTCCCGGCACGATTCTTTGGGAGGGCGCGGCGCCGAACCTGATTTTCGGAGTCGTCCAGATCAATGTACTACTTCCGGCATCGCTTCCTCCGGCTTCGTCGGTGACTTCCGTGCCGATGGTGGTGCAGTCATCATACATAGATTCGTCGCCGGCATTCCCCGTGTTCATCGCGCCCTAGCCTCGCTTACGCCCGTACGCCCGCTGTCGCCGCCCGGTTAAGCCGCACCACATTCTTCATCAACTGCAATCCGCAGTTGCCTTCGGAAGTCAGGATCGACTCCGGATGAAACTGCACGGCTTCCACTGGCAGGTCGCGGTGGCGCAGTCCCATGATGACGCCGTCATCGGACTCGGCGGTCACTTCCAGGCACGCGGGGAAGACTTCGCGCACGGCGAACAGCGAATGATAGCGGCCGACTTGGAAACGCTCGGGCAGTCCTTCAAACACGCCCGCGCCGGAATGTTTTACCCAGGATGGCTTGCCGTGCATGGGGTAGTCCAGCACGCCGAGCGCGCCGCCGAACGCCTCCACCACGCCCTGCAATCCGAGGCACACACCGAACACCGGGACGCCCTGCCGCACCGCCTCCTTCACCAGGTCGGGTACGCCGAAATCGGCTGGGCGGCCGGGGCCCGGCGAGATCAGGATCAGGTGCGGCGCGATCTTCGCGATCATCTCCAGCGGAAATCCGGCGCGATAAGTGACTACCTCGGCGCCGGTCTGCCGCGCGTAGTTGGCCAGCGTCTGGATGAAGCAATCGTCGTTATCCACCAGCAGCAGGCGCGCGCCCGTTCCCACGGACTCCTCGACCGATACCGACGGGGTGGCCGCGACGGCGCCCAGCGTGCGGAAGAAGCCGGTGGCTTTCAGATGGCACTCGCGATCCTCCGCCTCGGGCGACGAATCATAGAGCAAGGTCGCGCCCGCCGGATAGCGCGCCACACCGTCGCGCAGATAGGTGGTGCGGATCAGGATGCCGGTATTCATATCGCCGTTCAGCGTAATCATGCCGACCGCGCCGCCGTACCAGCCGCGCGCATCCTTCTCGAGGCTCTCGATGGCCTGGGCGGCGGCCTTCTTCGGCGCGCCGATCAAGGTCACCGCCCACATGTGGCTGAGAAACGCATCGAGCGAATCGAAACCTTCCTTCAGGAAACCTTCGACGTGATCGACCGTGTGGAACAAGCCCGCATACGATTCGATCAGACGGCGGCCGATCACCTTCACCGATCCCGGTTCGCACACACGCGATTTGTCGTTGCGGTCCACGTCCGTACACATGGTCAGCTCGGACTCTTCCTTGGTGGACTTGAGCAGCTCGCGAATGTTGAATGTTTTCCGCATCGCGCATGGGATCGCCCGTGCGCCGTGCGGTGCCTGCTATCGGACACGTCTCCACGCGCTGGCCTTCCACGCGCACGAACATTTCAGGCGATGCGCCGATCAGTTGCTCTTCGCCCAACTGCAGCAGGAATTCGTAAGGGCTGGGGCTAGCGCGCTGCACGCGCTCGAACAACTCCGAGGCTTTGCCGGAGTAGGGTGTGCTGAACGTCTGCCGCAGCACGACCTCGTAATAATCGCCGCGGCGCATGCCCTCGCGCACGGTTTCGACGCCGGCCATGTATTCGTCGGGCGTGTGATCGGAGGTGATCGGGCCAGGCTCGCGCGCGGTCGGCGGCGGAATGGGCTCGGCGGTGCGCTCCAGGCCCAGCGTGGACAGACTTTCACGCTCGAAATCGTACTGATAGCGCTCGATCTGTTCCTTCTTGCGGTCCATCAGGTAGATGTCGTCGCACAGGAACAAGTGCAGGTCCTTGTGGCCGTGGCGCGGCAGCTTCTCTTCGATCGGGTCGAACTG
>JBEKPZ010000266.1:0-10353 GCA_049520215.1 Bryobacteraceae bacterium
TCCTCGGCGCCCAGCAGGCCGATCGCGTAAATGATCACGTCGTTCTGCTGCGCCACCTGCACCAGGTGCGCTTGCGTCTCGACGCTGCTGTTGTCTTCCCCGTCGGTGACCACCAGCAGCACCTTCTTGTCCCGGTGGGCGCTGTGGCGGAGGTGCTCGATCCCTAGCAGCAACGCGTCGCGCATAGCAGTCTCGCCCTTCGCGTCGAGATCGCGCAAAGCCTTTTCGAGATCCTTGATATCGTTGGTGAATTCCTTCGCCAGCACCGCGGATTCGTTGAAGTTGATGATGAACACCTCATCCTGCGGATTGGACGCCTTCACCATCGCGAGTGCGGCGGAGGCCACCCGGTCGCGCTTATTGGTCATGCTGGCGCTAGTATCGATAATCAGCCCCAGTGAGATGGGCACGTCGTCCTGCCGGAAGACATTGAGTGTCTGCTTCTCGCCGTTTTCGTAAACCGTGAAGGCGCTCTTCCCGAGGTCCCTCACGACCTTGCCAGCCTGGTCGAAGACCGAAACATTCAGCACTACCAGGCGCGTATCGGTCCGGAACGTAGCCTCCTGAGCACACAATACCAGGCTCGCGAAGGTAGACAAAATTACACACTTCAGGCGCATCAGCCTTATGGATGCACGTCTAGTGCCGCAAGGTTCCAGTGCCCCACGCGCCTCGCTATGATTGGGGATAGATGTCTATCATTCTCGATGGAAACCGCGTCCGCGACCGGATCCTGCGCGACCTCGGTCCGCGCGTGGCGGCGTTGAGTGCGGCCTCGCGCCCGCCGGGACTGGCCGTTGTGCTGGTGGGAAACGATCCGGGCTCCGAAATCTACGTGCGCAACAAAGTGAAGGCCTGCGCGGAACTGGGCATCGCCAGTCACAGCCTGACGCCGCCCGCCACCATCGCCACCGAGGAACTGCTGGCCATCGTCGAAGACCTCAACCAGCGGCCCGATATCGACGGCATCCTGGTGCAATTGCCCCTGCCGCCGCATGTGGATTCGCGCCGCGTGCTGCTGGCGGTAGCGCCGGAAAAGGACGTGGACGGATTCCACCCCATGAACGTGGGGAACCTGGTCGCGGGACGCCCCGGTCCGCGGCCCTGCACGCCCTCCGGCATCATGGAGCTTTTGAAGCAGTACGAGATTCCGGTGGCTGGCAAGCGCGCGGTAGTGGTGGGGCGCAGCGACATCGTGGGCAAGCCCATGGCGCTGCTGCTGCTGCACGCCAACGCCACCGTTACCATCTGCCACTCGCGAACCGTGGACCTCGCGGGCGTCTGCCGGGAAGGCGAGATCCTGGTGGCCGCCATGGGACGGCCCGCCATGCTGACGGCCGATTACATCCGGCCGGGCGCCGTGGTGATCGACGTGGGCATGAACCGCATCACGGACCGCGCCGAGGCCGCGCGCATCTTCCGCAACGCCCCGGAGCGTCTGGCAACGCTGGAGCGCAAAGGCAGCGTGCTGGTGGGCGATGTCGATCCACTGGACATGCAGGAGAAGGCGTCAGCCTACACTCCGGTGCCGGGCGGAGTAGGTCCCCTCACCATCGCCATGTTGATGGCCAACACCGTGAAAGCCGCGGAATCCTCATAAATTGTGGGGCGGTCAATCTTGGCCGCAGCCGGCTTTCAGCCGGCTCCGCCGTATCATAGAAGAATCATGCTAAAACTTCGCGCCGTCCCCCTCGCCGTTCTCCTTGCCATACTGTGCGCGGCGCCCGCCCTGGCCGCGCAGCCGCCCAAGCTGGTGCTGGCCATCGTGGTGGACCAGTTCCGTTACGATTATCTGACCCGCTTTCGCAGCGACTACCACACGGGCTTCGACCGCCTGCTTACCAAAGGCGCGGTCTTCACCAACGCCCGCTACGAGCATTATCCGACAGTGACCGCCGTGGGCCACAGCACCTTTCTGTCCGGTGCCACGCCGGCCATGAGCGGCATCGTGGGCAACGAATGGTACGACCGCGAGACGGGCAAAGTGGTCGCCAGCGTCAGCGACGATTCGGTGAAGCTGTTGGGCGCGGGCGGCGAGGGCGCTTCTCCCAGGCGCATGCTGGTCGACACCGTGGGAGACGAGTTGAAGATCGCGCGCAGCGGCAGCAAGGTCATGGGCGTCTCGCTCAAGGATCGCAGTGCCATCCTGCCGGCCGGTCACATGGCCGACGGCGCATACTGGTTCGATCCGCGGGCCGGCAGCTTCGTCAGCAGCACCTTCTACTTTGCGGAACTGCCCGCGTGGGTGGCGGCGTACAACGCTTCCAGGCCAGCCGACAGGTTCCGCGGCGCGCACTGGCTCGACCGCACAGTGCCCTCCGACACATCGGCCTATGCCGCGCTCGAAGGCAGCCCGTACGGCAACGAACTAGTGGAAAGCTTCGCGGAGCGCGCCGTACAGGCTGAGAAACTGGGTCAAAGGAATGTGACCGACCTGCTGGCGGTAAGTTTTTCCGCGAACGACTACGTCGGACACGCCGCGGGGCCCGACTCGCCCGAAGTCAAGGAGGTCTCCATTCAGACCGATCGTGTCCTCGGCAAGCTATTCGGCTTCCTGGATGGCACGGTGGGGATGGGCAACGTGTTGGTGATCCTGACGGCCGATCATGGAGTGGCGCCCGTTCCCGAAGTGAACGCGGCGCGCAGAATGCCGGGCGGGCGCATGCCGTCGGGAGTTGTGCGAAAGGCCGTGGAAGCGGCGCTCATCGACAAGTACGGGGCGGGGCAGTGGATCCTCAGCCCTTCCGACGTCGCCTTCTACTTCAACCGGGAACTCATCCGGCAGAAGAAACTGGATGCGGCTGAAGTGGAACGTACCGCAGCGGATGCGGCGCGTCAGGTCGCCCACGTTTTCCGCGCGTACACCGCGGAGATGTTGTTGCACGGCACGGTGGACTTAGAGGTGGGCCGTCGGGTCATGAACGGTTTCTACGCGCCGCGCAGTCCGGACTTGTATATATTGTTGGAGCCGTATTGGCTGTATGGAAGCAAGGGCACCACGCACAGTACCACGTTCAGCTACGACGCGCACGTGCCCGTGATCTTCATGGGACCAGGGATCAAGGCGGGACGCTTCAACCAACAGATTTCGGTCAACGACGTAGCGCCCACGCTGGCGACCTACTTGGATCTCGAAACGCCCGCCGGGAGCGTAGGTCGCTGTCTGTCGGAGATCCTCTTTTAGAGTGGGGCAGGCTCTCAGGGGTGCCCTCTGGGCCCGGCGGCCTCTCAGGCCGCCCCTTTGTGCGTTCCTCGATTATGCTACCGTAGCATGCTATGTCGATTCGAACCGCACCGATTCTCCTGCTACTGGCGGCGATGGCCTGCACCGCCGCCGCTGCCGCCGATAAGGTGAGTTCCCTGGATGTGCGCCTGCTCTCCACCATGCTGACCTCCAATGAAGGCTACGGCGAATGGGGCTTTGCGGCGCTCGTAGTGGCGGATGGCCACCGCATTCTCTTCGATACCGGCGCGCATCCGGATACCGTATTGAACAATGCCCGCGACTTGCACATTGACCTCTCCAACGTGCCGGATGTGATCCTTTCGCACCATCATCTCGATCACACCGCGGGTCTGGTAACGCTGCGCCGCGAATACGCCAAGACGAACCCGGCCGCGCTGTCCCGCGCGCACGTCGGCGCCGGCATCTTCCTGAGCCGCACCGACGGCGGCGCGCCCGAGGCCAACCCCATGATTGCCACCAAGCGCGACTACGAGAGCGCCGGCGGGACCTTCATCGAGTACATCCAAACCCGCGAATTGTTCCCCGGAATCTGGCTGACCGGGCCGGTCCCGCGCAAGTATCCGGAAAAGAATTGGAACCCCGGACGCATGCTGCGCGCGGCCGATGGAAAGACGACCGAAGACAATCTGCCCGAGGATCAGTCGCTGGTCATCGTGACTGACAAAGGTCTGGTGGTGATTTCCGGGTGTGGGCACTCCGGTATCGTGAATACCATGGAATATGCGCGCGCCAAAATAGCGCCGGCGCCCATCTACGCCGCGCTGGGCGGCTTCCACCTCTATCAGGCCAGCGACGGCACGCTCGCCTGGACCGCGTCCAAGCTGAAGGAATTCGGATTACAGAATCTGCTGGGCGCGCATTGCACGGGCATCGAAGCCGTCTACCGCTTGCGCCAGCTGACCGGCCTGGATCGTAAAACGGCCGCAGTCGGCGCGGTCGGCGGCGGCTTCAACCTGGCCACCGGACTCGACCCCGGGGCAATCGCTCGATAGCCGCCTCCGATCATGCGCAAAACCCTTTACTGGATCGCCGCCATTCTCGGCGCTGCGCTTGCCTGCGCCTTCATCTGGCTCCCCGGTTACGTCGAGAACTCCATGAACGGCGTGCTGCACAAGCCGCCCTACCAGTTCTCCGCGCGTGCCCGCGACCTCCAAAGCCGCATCCCCATCGTGGATCTGCACGCCGATAGCCTGCTCTGGTCGCGCGACCTGCTGGTGCATGGTACGCGCGGCCAAGTCGATGTCCCGCGCCTAATCGAAGGCCACGTGGCGCTGCAGGCGTTCACTGTCGTCACCAAAACGCCGCGCGGCTTGAACTTCCAGCGCAACACCGCCGGTTCCGACAACATCACGCTGCTCTCGTTCGTAGAGCGCTGGCCGCCCGCCACCTGGAGCAGCCTCACCGAACGCGCCTCGTACCAAGCCTCGCGCCTGCGCGACGTCGAATCCCGCTCGCAGGGCAAGTTCACCATCGTCCGCTCCGCGGCCAGCCTGCGCGCCTACCTTGACCGCCGCCGCGCCGATTCCGCCATCACTGCCGGCTTTCTGGGCATCGAAGGCGCGCATGCTCTCGATGGCGACCTGGCCAACATCGACCGCCTCTATGACGCCGGCTTCCGCATGATGGCGCCTACGCATTTCTTCGATAACGATATCGGCGGCTCTTCGGCCGGCGTGGACAAAACCGGACTCACGGACAAGGGCCGCGAAATGGTCCGGCGCATGGAAGCCCGCCACATGCTGGTGGACCTGGCTCACGCCGCGCCCCGCACCATCGACGACGTGCTGGCCATCGCCACGCGTCCGGTGATTGTCTCCCACACGGGCGTGAGAGCCACTTGCGACAACAGCCGCAATCTCAGCGACGCGCAGCTTCGCGGCGTTGCCCATACCGGCGGCGTTATCGGGATCGCCTATTTCGATGTGGCCGTGTGCGGTAACGGTGCGGCCGCCATCGCTCGCGCCATTCGCCACACCGCGGACACAGTGGGTGTGGATGCGGTGGCGCTCGGCTCGGATTTCGACGGTGCAGTCGTGGCGCCTTTCGACACCACCGGACTAGGCTTGCTGATTGATGCGCTGTTCCAGGCCGGATTCAGCGAGGACGACATCGCCAAAATCATGGGTAGCAATGCGCTACGCGTCTTGCTCTCCAGCTTGTAGGGCAGACCTCCTGGTCTGTCCCAACCCGCGAACGCTATTCCGCTGCGCTGCCCTGGGCGGCCGTGCCCACGGACACAGCAGCGGCGGCCTTCTCCCGAACCTCGGGAGCCACCGGTTTGCGCACATCGTAAAACTGCACGCGGCAATACCGGCAATGGTAAAGGTCGGCGCCCCACAGGAACTGCACCCAATTGACCGGGCCCTTTAGCATCTGATCGATCTTGTCGCGCGTGGCCAGGCGCGTCAGGCGATAGGTCCCGCAGCGCGGGCAACGCGGGTAATCGCCAAGGTAAAGCGCGTACCAACGCGGATCGGGCTTGCGCGTATGGCATTTGCCGCATTCATACATCGCCACGAATAGCAGCTTTTCGGCGAAGTTTCGATGGACGCGCCGCAACCTTCCCTGGCAAGTCGGACAGTGAAGCACTTCGTCCCTATTTTACACTACATTTGCGCGAACAACTCAACCGCGCAACAATAGAATATCGTCTTCAGTTCTCCCGAACAAGTGCTATGCTCGAACGGATCTCGGTGCACGGTGCGCGCCAGCACAATTTGAAGAACATCGACGTGGAGATCCCGCGCAATAGCCTGACCGTGATCACCGGGCTGAGCGGCTCCGGCAAGTCGTCGCTGGCGTTCGACACCATCTACGCGGAAGGCCAACGGCGCTATGTGGAGACCCTTTCCACTTATGCCCGCCAGTTTTTGGACCAGATGGAGCGGCCGGACGTCGACTCCATCGACGGGCTGAGCCCGGCCATTTCCATCGAACAGAAGACCACCAGCCGCAGCCCCCGCTCGACGGTGGGAACCATCACTGAAATCTACGACTACCTGCGGCTGCTTTACTCGTCCATCGGCACGCCGCACTGCCCGTTGTGCGGCAACCCGATCTCGCGACAGACCACCGAGCAGATCCTGCAGCACGTGCTGGCGTTGCGGCCGGGCGACCGCATCATGGTTCTCGCGCCTGTGGTGCGCGGGCGCAAGGGCGAGTACAAAAAGGACCTGGAGAAGCTGGCCCGCCAGGGATTCGTGCGCGCACGCATCGACGGCGTGTTGCGCTCTCTCGAAGACGATATCCCGCTAGACAAACGCCGCAACCATACTATCGAGGTGGTGGTGGACCGGCTGCTGGTGAAGGCGGGTATCGAGAAGCGCCTGGAGGCTTCCATCGATACCGCCACCAAGCTGGCCAACGGGCTGGTGCTGATCGCGGTGGTAAACGGCGAGGAGCGGCTCTACTCGCAGAAGCTGGCGTGTACCGAGTGCGGCACCAGCGTGCCGCAGCTTGAGCCGCGCTCGTTTTCGTTCAATAGCCCCTATGGGGCTTGCGAAGAATGCACGGGCCTGGGCAGCAAGTGGACGTTCGATCCGGGCAAGGCCATCGTGGATTTTTCGCGGCCGTTGTTGGAGGGCGGGCTGGGGCCGGGCGCGGGATCGGCGTACATGCGGCACCTGCTGGCGGAAGCGGCCAAGGCTATGAAGATCGACCTGGGCACGCCCTTCGAGCAGTTTCCGAAGAAGGTGCAAAGCGCGCTGCTCGATGGCAGCAACGGCTTTCCGGGCATCCTGAAGATTCTGGCGCAGACCTACCAGGAATCGTCGGAGGGCTATCGCGAGTGGCTCACCGAATACATGTCGCCGGCCGAGTGTCCCGCGTGCCACGGCAGGCGGCTGCGGCCTGCCAGCCTGGCGGTGCGCGTGAAGAACTTCTCCATCGCCGAGTTCACCGAAATGCCCATTGCGCGCGCGCTGCTGACGGTGCGCAACTGGGAATTCGACGACCGCGACACGCAGATCGCCGGCCGCATTGTGGACGAGATCCGGCGGCGGCTGGAGTTTCTCTCCGAGGTGGGGCTGGATTACCTCAGCCTGGAGCGCTCGGCCGCCACGCTTTCCGGCGGCGAGGCGCAGCGCATCCGCCTCGCGACGCAGATCGGGTCGAAGCTGCGCGGCGTGTTGTACGTGCTGGACGAGCCTTCCATTGGGCTGCATCCGCGCGATAACGGGCGGCTGCTGGATACGCTCACACATCTGCGCGACATGGGCAACACGGTGCTGGTGGTGGAGCACGATGCAGAGACCATCCAGCGCGCGGATTACGTGATCGACCTGGGGCCGGGAGCCGGGCGGCTAGGAGGCGAATTGGTGGCGGCGGGCACCCCGCTGGAGATCACGGAAAATCCTGCATCGTTGACCGGGCGCTATCTTTCGGGTGCAGTGGAGATCCCCGTGCCCCCCGTGCGACGCACTTCGAACGGCAAGAAACTCGCGATTATCGGCGCGGCCGAGCACAACCTGAAAGATATCGACGTGGAGCTTCCGCTGGGCCTGCTGACCGTGGTGACGGGGGTATCCGGCAGCGGAAAGTCGACCTTGGTGAACGAGATCCTGTATCGCGCGCTGGCCCAACAGATCTACCGGTCGCGCGAGAATCCCGGCAAGTTCACGGCGATCAAGGGCATGCAACATGTGGACAAAGTGATCCGAATCGATCAATCGCCCATCGGCCGCACACCGCGCTCGAATCCCGCCACGTATACGGGCCTGTTCACGCCCATTCGCGACCTTTACGCCATGCTGCCGGAGTCGCGCGAGCGGGGCTACAAGCCAGGGCGGTTCAGCTTCAACGTGAAAGGCGGGCGCTGCGAGGCGTGCCAGGGCGATGGGCTCAAGCGCATCGAAATGAATTTTCTGCCCGATGTGTACGTGACCTGCGACGTGTGCCGCGGGCGGCGGTACAATCACGAGACGTTGCAAGTGAAGTATAAGGGCCATTCCATCGCCGACCTGCTGGATTGCACGGTGGAAGAGGCGCTGCCGCTGATGGAGAATATTCCGACGATCCGGCCGAAGCTGCAAACGCTGAACGACGTGGGGTTGGGTTACATCCACCTGGGCCAGTCGTCCACCACGCTTTCGGGCGGCGAAGCGCAGCGCATCAAGTTGGCCAAGGAGTTGAGCCGGCGGCAGACCGGGCGCACGTTTTATGTGCTCGAC
The DNA here is from genome assembly GCA_049520215.1 of Bryobacteraceae bacterium. Classification (GTDB taxonomy): domain Bacteria; phylum Acidobacteriota; class Terriglobia; order Bryobacterales; family Bryobacteraceae; genus Bog-159. The sequence continues at coordinate 8,416 of JBEKPZ010000266.1, forward strand.
GAGCCAACCACCGGGTTGCATTTCGACGATGTGCGCAAGCTGCTGGATGTGTTGCAGCGGTTGGTGGACCTGGGCAATACGGTGGTGGTGATCGAACACAACCTGGACGTGATCAAGACGGCGGATTGGATTATCGATCTCGGACCGGATGGCGGCGAATACGGCGGGCGGTTAGTCGCGGCCGGGACGCCGGAACAGGTGGCGCGGTCGAAGAAGAGCTACACAGCGGAGGCCCTGCGCAAGGTGCTATGAGCAAATACCCCGTGCATCCCATCGATCTCTCCGGCCTGAAAACAGTCCCCTTGCAGGCTCGCGGAGGCAAGGTCCGCGTAGCCGATTTTGCATCGCCCTACCGCAAAGGCGCGGGTGTCGCCGCATGGCTGGACTCTCTGCCGCATATCCTGGCGGGAGACTCGCTGCGGGCCGTGGCGGCGGCAATCGCGGCGGCGCGTGCACGCGGACGGGCTATCGTCTGGGGATTGGGCGGGCACGTGATCAAGTGCGGTCTGGCACCCGTCCTAATCGATCTGATGCGGCGCGGCTATGCCACCGCGTTCGCCATGAACGGCGCAGCCGCGATTCACGATTTCGAGATCGCGCTAGCGGGCCACACCAGCGAGGATGTGGAAGCGGTCCTGCCCGACGGACGCTTTGGCGCGGCCGAGGAAACCGGGCGGGAGATGAATGCTGCCATCACGGCGGGCGATCGCGACGGACTCGGCATGGGCGAAGCGCTGGGCCGCTGCCTGCACGAGATAGCCGATCCGGCCCACGCCTCCGCGAGCCTGGTGCTGCAAGCCTGGCGCGCGGCGACGCCTGTCACGGTACACGTGGCGATCGGCACCGACACGCCGCACATGCATCCGGCGGCCGACCCGGCAGCCATCGGCAGCACCACCCATCGTGATTTCCGGTTGCTGTGCTCGCTGGTGGCGGGACTCCACGATGGCGGAGTGTATCTGAACGTGGGGTCCGCGGTGGTGCTGCCGGAGGTCTTTCTGAAGGCCGTCTCCGCGGTGCGCAACCTGGGACATCCGCTGGCGGACTTCACCACGGTGAACCTGGACTTCGTGCAGCATTACCGTCCCAAGCTGAACGTGGTGGAACGGCCGCACGCCGGTTCTGGCGGGGCGGGGTATGCGCTTACCGGGCATCATGAACTGCTGGTGCCCCTGCTGGCCGGCTGCCTGATCGAGACCGAACCATGAGCCCGGAACCGCCGCCGCCTGACATCGCCACGCTCCCGGAGCCCGTGCCGCAACCGGAGCCGACGCCGGAGAGTTATCCTTTCTGGGGCTATCTGGATTTGCTGGGCTTCGTCCTCATCGCGTTGCTGGGATTCATCGTGGAGTCGCTGCTGATGGGCGCGTTGATCACAGCGACGCATGTCAAGCAGATCTTCGTACTATTGCCCGGACAGGTCCTGCTCTACGCATTCCTGCTTGGAACGCTGGCATTGATTTTTCGCCGCTACTACGGTCGGCCGTTCTGGCAGTCGCTGCGCTGGGCGCCGGTGGAATTGAGCGGCTCGTTCGCGGCGGTTGGCGGTGTGCTGGTAGCGGTCGCCGTAATGGTGGCCAGCGTGTTGCTGCGGACTCCGGACATCGATAGCCCGATGAAGTCGCTCCTTTCTGACCCGGCATCGGTCCTGATGATCGCGATCATTGGCACCACGCTGGCGCCGGTCTGCGAGGAAATCGTGTTTCGCGGGTTTCTGCAACCGCTGCTGGTTCGTTCGTTGGGAGCGGCGCCGGGTATTCTGGTGGCGGCCGCGGCGTTCGGGCTGATGCATTTGCAGGAGTACGGCTACTCCTGGCGGCACGGGTTGCTGATCACGCTGGCAGGGGCGGGGTTCGGCTGGATGCGCCAGCGCACCGGATCGACCAAAGCCGCCGCGTTGATGCACGCCACGTACAACTTCGTCTTCTTTCTGCTGCT
>JBEKPZ010000267.1:0-10858 GCA_049520215.1 Bryobacteraceae bacterium
AAGGCGGCTGCGGCCAAGATTGGCCGCCCCACAATCAGGCCCGATGCAGGCGGGCGCATTTGTCACAAAAGCTGTCACTGTATTGCAGTCTTCTCCCTAACCGGCCAAGCATCTTCTTTCACTATGCCCGCCCCCTCCCGAATCACCACCAGCCGATCGGCCGTCACGCCCTCGACATGCTCCCGATCGCCATTCGGCCAGCGTATCTCCAGGTCGGCTTTAGTAGCGGCGCCCAAACCGAAATGCAGCCGCCGATCGCTGGCCGAGTAAAAGCTCGACTGGCTCAACACCTCCTGCGCCTGGACCTTCCCGCCGTAGTGCGCCGTCACCCTGCCGCCGATCGCGCTGCGGTTCGACTTCACACCCTCCAGCTTCACTTTCAGCCAGTGTGCGCCGCCGCTCACGTCGTTGCGCAGCAGCGAAGGCGGCTCGTTCAGGTTCACGACCGCCATGTCGATGTCGCCGTCGTTGTCAAAATCGCCAAACGCGCACCCGCGGCTGGCATGCGGCGACGCGATGCCGGGCCCACCCTGGTCCATCGACTCCTCGAAGTGTCCGTTGCCCAAATTGCGGAAGATGACGCGCGGCGTCTTGAACGGATAGCCGGGCAGTTTGTCTTCCACTTCGGGGTACACGCTGCCGGTCACGAAGAACAGGTCCGGATGGCCGTCGTTATCCAGGTCCACGATTCCCGCGCCCCACCCGATGAAGCGCGTCTCCACCGCAAGCCCCGCGCTGATGGTAGTGTCTTCGAAGTTGCCCTTGCCATCGTTCCTGTACAAAATGTTGGTGTCGTCGGCGAAGTGCGTCTTGAAGATATCCAGGTTGCCGTCCAGATTGTAATCGCCGATTCCCACGCCCATGCCGGCTTGCTCCATGCCATCTTCGTTCAAGGCCACGCCGCTCTCCAGGCCGATATCGGTGAAGGTGCCATCGCGATTGTTGCGCAGCAGGAAACTGGGCGTCGAGTCGCAGGCTACGTAGATGTCCGGCCATCCGTCGTTATCGAAATCCGCAGCCACGGCGGTCATGGCGTACCCTTTCAGCTTCGCCACTCCGGACTGCGCGCTCACATTCGTGAAAGTGCCGTCGCCATTGTTGTGGTAGAGCGTCAGCGAACCAGGCGGCAGACCGCGCGGCCCGCAGTTTACCGGTATGCCTTTCCAGTTGCAATTGGAGTTCTCTCCAGGCTTGGGGACGGAAGCGAAATCGAACTCCAGGTAATGGGCCACAAACAGGTCCAGGTGGCCATCGCGGTCGTAGTCCAGGAAAGTGCAGCCCGACCCCCAAGGCGTGCCGGTCTGCTGCAACCCGGCCTTCACGGTGACATCCGTGAAGGTGCCGTCGCCGTTATTGCGATAGAGAACGTTCTGGCCCCAGTAAGTAAGGAAGAGATCGTCGAATCCATCGTTGTCGTAGTCGCCCACCGAAACCGCCGACGCCCAGCCGGAGCGCTTTAGTCCGGCCTGTTCGGTCACATCGGTGAAGGTGCCGTTGCGATTGTTCTTGTAAAGCCGGTTGTGTGCGCCCGCTGGTGGGTTGTCGATGCACGTGCCACTCAAAATGAAGAGATCGAGCCAGCCATCGTTGTCGTAGTCGATAAACGCGACGCCGCAGCCGACCGTTTCCAGGATATATTTCTTACGTCTCGCGCCGCCGTAGATCACCGGCGCGCGCAGCCCGGCCTGCTCCGCGATATCCACGAATCTGGCGTGCCAGGGCAGTCCCGATGGTTTCCCGCGCGGCATGGGCTTCACGCCGCGCGTGGACACGCCCTGTGCCCAAGCCCGCACCGCGGGAACGGTCATAAGTCCCATCCAGGCTCGCCTGGTCACCCCTCTGCTCATTTCTTTAAGTATACTGGCCCCGCCTGGCGCCCTGCCCCCAACTATACTGATGGCTATGTATTCAACACTCCTGAGGCCGGCCGCCTTACTGCTCGCCATGCTGGCCATGAACTGTTTCGCCGCCGATCCGCAGCTCTCGCGCCCGGTCCGCGCGTGGGAGTTTCTGGACGCGGCCGGTCCGCACGCCGCCCTGCTCGGCGCCGAAGATGGCACGTTGGAAGCATATGTCTACCCCCTCAAGATCTTCGGCGGCCTGAAACTACGGTTCATCGCCGACGCGCAAGTCATTCCCGGAGAGAGCGTGGCGCGCCGCATCACAGCGCGTCCGGGATCGTACACCATCACCTACGCGGGTGACGATTTTCAGGCCGACGAAACACTGGTCGCGCCCATCGACGAACCAGGCGCTGCGATCCTGCTCGATGTGCGTGCCCGCAGCCCGCTCCGCATCGACGTGGAGTTCACACGCGACTTCCAACTGATGTGGCCGGCATCCATCGGCACGGGCTACGCCGAGTGGAACGGCCGGCTCAAAAGCTTTCAGTTCGGAGCCGACGGACAGCCGTTTGCGGCCGTCTTCGGATCGCCCGATGCGGCGCTCGAATCGCGGGAGTACGCGACCAATTACGCGTCCGCCACGCACGCGGTGTTTACTCTCGGTGAAATCAAGGGGCACGCGCAGCGCGTGCTGGCGCTGGCCGCATCCATGAAATCGGCCGATGAGGCGCTGGCTGCCTACAACCGGCTGATCGCGCGCAGCGGCCGCCTCGTAGAAGACACGGAGCGCTATTACCGCGACTATCTGGCAAACACGATTGAGTTATCCCTGCCCGACGCGCATCTGCAGCAGGCTTATGACTGGTCCCGCATCAGCGTGGTCAAAGGATTTGTGGACAATCCATTTCTCGGCCGGGGGCTGGTCGCCGGCTACGGTCCGTCGAAGGGCGCTTACAGGCCGGGGTTTGCGTGGTTCTTCGGCCGCGACTCTTTCTGGACGTCGCTCGCGCTGACCTCCGCCGGCGATTTTGCGAACGCGCGCGCCGCCATCCAGTTCATTTCGCATTTCCAGCGCGACGATGGCAAGATTCCGCACGAAATCTCGCAATCCGCCGGCCAGGTCGATTGGTTCAAGCAATACCCTTACGGTTTCGCCTCCGCCGACGCCACGCCGCTCTACGCCATCGCAACCGCCGATTACGTGCGCGCCAGCGGAGACGTTACCTTCGCCCGCGAACAGGCGCCCCGGCTGTGGAAGGCGCTCGAATTCATGCGATCGACTTTGGATGACGCCGGCTTCCCGCGGAACCTGCACGTCGGTCACGGATGGGTGGAGGGTGGACCCTTGTTGCCGGTCCGCGTGGAGTTGTATCAGGCCGGATGTTACGTGGAGGCTTTGCGCTCCCTGGCCATGCTGGCGCGCCTGCTCAACGACGGCCCGCGTGCGCAGGACCTCGACGCGGAGTTCGCCCAGAAGCGCCGCGCGCTCGAAGAGCGGTTCTGGCTGCCGGGGCACGGCTATGCGTTTGCGCTCGGCGTCAGCGGTCAGCCGGTGGACCAACCCAGCGTGCTGGCCACCGTTCCCATGTGGTTCGACCTGCTGGACCGGCGGCACGCGCAGGACATGATCGGCCTGCTCGCCCGTGAGCAGTTTGCGACCGATTGGGGAACTCGCATCATCTCATCCGGGAGCCCACTCTACGATCCTTCCGGGTATCATTTTGGCTCGGTCTGGCCGCTCTTCACCGGCTGGGCAGCCGTCGGCGAATACCGCAACCATGCGGCCGAACCAGCGCTGGCGAACCTGCGCGCCAATGCATGGCTGGCATTGGATGGAGCCGGCGGCAACACCACCGAAGTCCTCTCCGGCGACTCGTATACGCCGCTGTCCACCGCTTCACCACACCAGATCTGGTCGGCAGCGATGGTGGTGTCGCCACTTCTGCGCGGCCTGCTCGGTCTGGAGACCGATGCGGCCGGCCGGAAGATCGTCTTCGCGCCGCACCTCCCGGCGGACTGGCAGACGGCCGGTGTGCATGGCATCCCGCTGCCCGGCGCGCGCGTGAATCTGGATATCCGCAGGGATGCCGGCACGTTGCAGTTGACCATGAACAACTCCGGTTCCGAGGTCGTCCACCTGGAGTTTGCGCCCGCGTACCCGCCTTGCGCGCACGTGGACAGCGCCACGCTCGAAGGCCAGCCGGTCACCTGGAAAACGGATTCCGAGTACCTGGACTGGCATCCGCGGTTTGAAATCGCCGTGCCGCGGGGAGCGAGCACGCTCAGCATTCGGCATCACGGCCTTTTCGGGTACGCGCTGCCGTATTCGCCGCCACAGCTTGCCGAGCGAAGCACGCACCTGAAAATCGTTTCCGAGCGGTGGACGGACAATGGCCGGCAACTCGTACTCACCGTTTCGGGCCGCCCCTCGCGCGACTACCGGCTGGAGTTGATCAACGGCGATCTGCTGGCGAGCGTGGAAGGTGCCACAAGGGAGGGGCCGTCCGGATTGATCGTGCATATCCCCGCCGGCCCCGCGGATGAGTACGTGGACCGCCAGATCTCCTTTGCGCTGCGCTATTGATGTTCGCTTAATCCAGTGACAATTCCGGCGACAAATGTGCACTTTCCATCGGGCTGATGTGGGGCGGCCAATCCTGGCAGGCACTCTGCCCGCAGCCGGCTTTTAGCCGGCTTGGCCGCCTGAAGGGCGGCTGCGGCCAAGATTGGCCGCCCCACAGTCTGCCTCCCGTGGCATCAGCGGGTTGGAGAGGAGTCGCAGACCCGGAGACAAGACTCAGGAACTCAACTCATACACCGTAATCTCCGGCGGCGCGCCGATGCGGATGGGCACGCCGATGGTCCCGATGCCGCGGTTCACGTAGAGTTGGCCGCCGGGCTTCTGGAACCAGCCTGCCACGTAGGGTGTCACCAGCCGGCTGGGCGCGATCTCGGGACTGACGAATTCGAGCGCCACTTGCCCGCCGTGCGTGTGTCCCGCCAGGCTCAGATCGATGCCCATCTCCGCTGCCCGATCGAACGTGTCCGGGTTGTGACTCATCAGAATGTTCACCATGCCGGGCGCGACGAGGCTCTCCACGCCTTCGAGATACACGCGCACGAACTTCTCGTTGCCGGGCACCATGTGGCGGCGGGTTTCGAAATCGACTCCGATCAGATTGAAGGATTCCCCGTGCGTCGAAACCGTCACGCGCTCCCGGCGCAGCATCCGGATTCCCACTTGCTGCAACATGCGCGTGATGGAGTCCTCGGTGTGCGACCAGGCTTCGTGGTTTCCCAGGCAGCCGAAGATGCCGAAAGGCGCGTGCAGGCCGGTGACCGCGTTCACCACCGCCGCCTGCGTGGACGGGTCCCAGGTGACGAAGTCGCCGGTCAACGCGATCAGGTCGGGCTTCAGATCGTTCGCGATCCGGACATACTTGCGGATTTGGTCCTCGGTCATGAACGGCCCGATGTGAATGTCGGAAAGTTGCGCGATGCGGAATCCCGCGAAGGCCTTGGGAAGGCGTGCCAGGCGAATGCGCTGCGCGGTGATTTCTAGATTCAGCCGGCCATAAAACAAACCATACGCGCCGGCCACAAATGGCGCGGCGACCACCGCGCTCGCGCTGCGTTCCAGGAATTGCCGCCGGCCGGGCGAGCCCAGCGCGCGGGTGGATCGCGCCACGCGCCGTACGGGCCATAACAGGATGGCGAGCAGAAACCCCACCAGGGAACAGACCACCCACCAGGCAAACGGAGCCGCTATCAGCGCGTCATACCAAGTCAAGCGCGTGGGGCTCGCGCGCCGCCGAAGCACGCCGAAGTTGAGCGCGAACAGCGCGAGATATGCCGCCACACCTGCGCCGGTCAACAGCAGCCGCGCCCGCCTGGTTTTTGCCACTCTCTTCACCAGCGCGCGCGCCCGCACGAACCAATAGATCTGGCTCCCCAGGAAGATGGCGATCAGGATGCGGAAAATGAGCGCAAAAGACATGGAACCCTATGCGCGCTATTATGCCACGGGTGTGGGGCAGGCTGGCAGCCTGCGCGGCGGTTGCCAACCGCCGCTGTCTGGCGCGAGCGTGGCAATTGCCTTGCGCACCCTGATGCCACAGGCCGCTGGACTGCACTTGGGATTCCAGTTTAAGCTGGATGGATGAGGGACCACTCCGGCACGCGCTTCCGCACCTATTCTCTGCTGGGTCTATTTGTCTTCCTGCGGCCGCTGGGCAATCTGTCTCTGGCGTGGGGCACCAAACATTTTCCGCAAGTCTTGTCGTTGAACCCCGCGGTCTACCTGCGCGCGATGGTGAACCCATTCGTGGCGCTGGGCATCGTGATGCTCATCCTGGCGCTCCTCACGCGCATGGCGCTGCTGAGCCTCGCGGACTTGAGTTTCGTGCTGCCGGTGACGGCCATCGGCTACGTGCTGGCGACGCTGTTTGGCCAGGTTTTTCTGCACGAAGCCGTCACCTTGCAGCAGTGGCTGGGAAGCGTGCTGATCTTCGTGGGTACCGGCGTGGTAGGCACGACTTCACAAAACACCACGACGCCGGCGCAGGGATCCGAATGAAATGGATCCTGTTGAGTATCGTAGTAGCGGCCACCGCGCTGAGCGACCTGCTGCAGAGTCACGAGATGAAGAGAGCGGGCGAGCAATCGGTGGACGCGCGGGGCCTCGCGCGATTGCTGAAGACCATTGCCAAGCGCCGCTACCTGATCCTTTCGATCGTCTGCCTGGCGATTTCTTTCTTCGCGTTCATGGCATTGGTGCAGGCTGAACCGCTCAGCTTCGCCGTGCCAGCCTCTGCGTCCAGCTTCATCCTGGAGACGGTGGCGGCGAAGTTCATCCTGAAGGAACACGTGGGAATGCGGCGCGGCGCCGGCGCTTTGCTGGTGCTGGGCGGTGTCGTGCTACTAGCGCGCTGACTCCTCCCGATACCCGAGGTAATCGCACAGAGCCCTGAGGACGGCCCGGCTACGCTACTTTGGCCCTGCTTTGATGCGATCTGGAACGCCGCCTCACTGCCCGGCGTGAACGGCGTATCACGGGCGGGATCCTGTTCCGGAGGTCGGCAGTGCGACCTCTTGGCGGCCCGGCGGCGCGCAGAACCGCAGCCACGTCTCGTATAATCGGAGCAGGAGTGGGGTCATGGCCAGTGAACATGTCGAACAGCGCGAAGGCGTCTACTATCTCCCGGGCACCCGCGTCTCGCTTGATTCAATCGTCTACGCGTTTCGGGAAGGATGCTCCCCGGAGAGTATCCGTGAGGATTTCGAGGGACTGACTTTGGCGCGCGTCTATGGGGCCATCGCATTTTATCTGGATCACCAAGCCGATATTGACGCCTATTTGGCGCAACGCAAGGAGCGATGGTCCGAGTTGGAGCGGCAGGGGACGCCCGCAAGTCCGGACTTGCGGGCCCGGCTTGAGCATGCCCGCGGCAGCGTCCCGCTTCCTCGGCAATGAAGATTCGGTATCAGGCGGACAATGATCTCCGAAAGGCGATCGTTCGCGGGGCGGTTCGCCGCGAACCAATGATCGATTTCCGTAGTGCGCAGGCAGCACGGCTCGACAGAGTACCAGATCCTGAGGTGCTGGCGTTTGCCGCAGATGAGGGCCGGATTCTGGTCTCCCATGATTTCCAAACCATGCCGGGACACTTCCGCCAGTTCACACGGTTCCGGCGCAGCCCGGGTGTATTGCTGATCAGGCAAGACCTCCCGGTGGGTCACGCAGTAGAGAGTCTACTGCTGATCTGGGTAGCTTCCGAACCGGATGAGTGGGCAAATCGGGTCTGCCTGGTGCCAAGCTTGGTCACCATCGCAATCAGCGGCACGAGATAGGCAATACATGGTTCTGCGTAATGCGGGATCAGTTTCCGATGTTGCAATGGTCCCAGCGCTTTCGGGTACCGGACCTTCCACCGAACGAGCGCTATGCGTCCAATTGAAGTACGGGGACTTCAGGGAGCGATATTCCTAGCGCCGTTTCGGGCGAGGTTCCAGTTTCTTGTTTGGCCTACCAACTCGCTCCATCTGACGTGAGCGGCCTTTACCAGGGCCGATACGGTCGAAGGCCGAACGGACGAGCGCGTGTGTTACAATTCTGGCGGCATGGCTGGAAACTACAGCGCGCAAAACGGGTATTCCCAAGGGACGCATTGTTCGAGAGGAACTTGAGAAAGCCCGAACTACCGCCCAACGTCCGTTCCTTCGCTGGGCGGGCGCGATTGCCGGACCAAGCGACCTCTCGATTTGCGCAAAGGCTTCTCTCGTAAATGAAGGCGATCGCGGACACGGGTTTTCTCGTCGCGTTCGGGAACCGGCACGACTACCATCATGAGTGGGCCGCCGATATTGCTGAAAGGGTCACCGAGCAGCTAGTGACGTGTGAAGCGGTGTTAGCGGAAACCGCGTTTCATCTTGGTAGCAGCGCTCTGGTTCTGGCGCTGTTGCACGACAGCCTTGTGCGGTCCACATTTGTGTTGAACGAGCATATTTCGCGACTGGCGGAGTTGGCAGCCCGTTACGCGGATCGCAAGCCGGATCTCGCAGACTTTTGCCTCATTCGTCTTAGCGAATTGCATCCGCGGTATCCGGCGATCACCACGGATCTGGCCGACTTCCGGTGTACCGCCGCGGCCGCCGCGAGAACATCCCCCTGATCCATCCTCCTGTGCGGTAACAAGCCGGCCGAGCTGCGAACGGCCTTTCACGGGAGGAACGATTTCAAACGGAAAACGAAGGCCCCCGTTCCAATACTTCAAGGAATCGGAACGCGTTCAAAGCCGCCGCTTGGCCCTCGTATCCAGTCCATTACCAACGCGAACACACCGCGAAACCAGGTCAGCATTTCTGGAACGCGGGTGGGTCCATTCTTTGCTCGAACTGCCCGAGCAGGTCAGAACTTTAGATTCGATGACACACCCGACGATAGAGTTAATATGGTCATGAATGCCGCGCATGGTGATTCTAGGCGCTGGTGCCAGCCAAGCCTGCCCAAACAACGACCCGAACTTGCCAATGCCGCTATTGCGTGATCTACCCGCCGTTGTAAGCCATGCCGAGCCGGAATCAGACTGGCACCACTTCGGCAAAACCCTGAATGGCCTCCTGCAAGCGACGGACGGAGATATCGAGGTGCTGCTGACCATTCTGTATCGCTTCAATGAGGCATTTTTTGTGCCGCGAAAGCAATATACTCTCGATCCTGGCTTCATCGACCAAATCCTTGCATCATCCGCTCTACCAGGCTTCTTTCCGGTTCCCGATGAGGCTAATCAAGCTACTTCGGTGTTAAGACGACTTCGTGGATCCATTGCGGCCTGGCCAGCAGCGGCTTCGTCATTTTCTCCCCAGAATTTCTTCACGATGTTTCAGGGCATCCTTCGTCAGTACTTCCAGGCGTCGTTTCGGCGCTATCCGTGCCCGTATCATCTTCGCCTCTTTGAGCAGCTAAGGCGATTTGACACAGTTGTATCATTCAACTATGACCTGATCGCCGACTATACGCTATTCTCCGCCGGCAAACTTGCCTCATTCTCTTTCGAAGGCCTGGGGTTTACGGAAATTGCTCTACCGGAGCGCCCGATACCACAATCAACGAACACTTGGGATGAAGCGCTCTCGCAAGTTGATCGTGACCGGTTTAATTGCGTAACGTTCTTAAAGGTCCACGGTTCTTTCAGCTGGTTTACTCGCAGGGAGACTGTGAACGTCTCGGAAGACCATTGGGTGTACCCCGTTGGGCCGCCGCCACCACTACGCCAATCATCCGTGGGTGGACCTGAAGTGCTTTACTGCCTAGGCAACCCAACTGAAAGATCAAGTTGGCGGAACTGGACCATGGCTCCTGTTATTTTTCCGTTCTTGACTAAAGACTACATTTACCGCTCAAACGCCATGTTTGCTCGCCATATTATCGCTCTCCAGTACGAATTAGGACTTGCCGACGAAATATACCTCGTCGGCAAGAACTTCCAGAATGCGGACCGTGAGATGAATGGAATAATCAGGTATGCAACTTTCAATAACCGGCGCCGAACGATACACATCATCAACCGAAACCCAAGTGCTGATTTCGACACGTTCCATTGTGCTCTCTTCAATGCTGAACTCGGCCAGCGCTACGGCTCTTTCGAGCAATACTGGTCATCCCATGGCCGCTAGAGAGACCGTTCCAAAAGTTGGTTCCACGTTCAAACCAATTCAAGTTGACGGTGTTGTTTCACGATGTGCTGCTACTGCCCGTTCCACAACCCTCAGGAACTGGAACGGGACGTGCCTCTGAATGACTGCGTGGTTCAAGCTGTTATCGCAGGCGGCGCGAATCGCCCATGGCAGTGTTTATACTTCTTGCCGCTTCCGCACGGACAGGGCTGGTTCCGACCAACCTTCGATACAGCGACCGGGCGTCTTAGTCCCAGGCCCGGACCGCCGAGTCATGCAAGTGCACAGTGTCACTGTTCACATTCGAGTCGTACCTACTCCGGACTTCCTGTTCCCGAGCGCGGGGGATGTGCAAGACGGAGAGCTGCTTGCCGATAGCCTTGTTTGCGGCTGGGCGATCTGCCATTTGGCGAACCAACTCGACAGCCTTGCCAATGATCGCCTCTGCGGGTTTCCGATCTCGTAGCAAGTCTCGAAGTGTCACCTCGTCGTCGAGGGTCATAGCGCCCAGGCACCCACGCGCTGGATTAACGCGGGCTCGCCGTCCGCCGGTCGCTGCTCGTCTATGAAGATCCAGGAGAACTCATCCCAAGCCTCCGCCTCGTCCTGGCCAGTCTGGAAATTCTGATAATTCGTCAGAATTGCACAGCCCAGGAGAGGGGGGGTATGGTGATCTAGATATCCTGAAAACATGATTGATAGGCGGCGATCTTTTCGTGGCGCTGCACGCAGAACGGCGTGCTGCATAAAGGTATTGGAGGCGAGCGTTCTCAAACGTCCTAGAATTTCGCCCGCGCCGTAGTCAGGGGGGCCACACTCAAAAAGGGCATCCAGTAGCC
>JBEKPZ010000268.1:0-19335 GCA_049520215.1 Bryobacteraceae bacterium
CTTGGGGCAGATCGCTTCACGCTGCGGCTCAGGCTGCGCGGGGGACGGCGTCCGTCTGTGAAATGGGGTCGGCTCGGAAACCTCCTGCGGCCTGAGTTCCGGCGTTGCCGGCGGTGGCGGATGTTCGCATTGTCCGAGTTGAAGCCAGCCCTTACATCCAGCCCCGCAAGCGGTAGATAGCGATGCCCAGCCACTCGTACAGGGCCGCGTCGGAGTCGACCATGTTCTTGGCGCTGGGGATCCACTTCTCCCACAGCGTGCCTTCGCTCCAGCCGGAGTGGAAGTCGGCCGGCACCGCGATTACTTCGAACCCCGCTTTGCGAAAAGCTCCCGCCGCCCGGGGCATGTGCATGGCGGAGGTCACCAGGAGGATCTTGCGGATGCCGTGGGGAGCCAGCATCTGGTAGCTCAGGATGGCGTTTTCGTGGGTGTTGATGGAGCCGCCTTCGATCTGGATGGCGGTGGATGGGACGTTCCATTCTTCGAGCAGCCGGGACATCCAGAGGGACTCGGGAGTCCTGCCTTTGCCGCCGAAGCGGATTCCTTCTGCCGGTGCAGAATACCAGCGGGGCCTTGCCGGCGCGATACAGCCGAAAAGCGACCAACAGGCGATCGCTTGGATCGATCAGCCCGGTCAAATGGTGCCGCAGATGCGTCGGGTTTGCGTTAAATAACGCGAAAAATAACGCGAAGTGGAGGTCGGAGGCGCTGTTTGGGTGTCTTGCCTCAAAACATTTTTGCTAGTAGATGTTCTTATTCAAGAACGGCGCCTTGGACGGCGGGCTCAGGCTTGCCTGAGTTGTTGGAGACTGTTTTCTTTTTGAGGTTGGGCTCCCGGTCTGTGGTTGTAGAGGTGTTGGTTCTTGGGGTAGACTTTTCTTCGGCCGGGCCCGTGGAGGCGAAACCTTCACAAGGTTTCTCCCCCACGCCCCCTCTTCCAACTAGCCACGCGTGCGGCGCCAAGCGCTTGCCATCCATCGCATGACCCAGCCGGCGCCTCGCCAAGAATATCTGAGTTCGGCATTACGCCAAAAGAGGCGTTTCGGCTCGATTAATATTCAGGCACGGGTCCAGGGGTAAGCGAGGAAGGATGGTTGGCATGGGCCGACCTTCCCGGCGGGACGCATGGCTTGGCCGCGGGACTGCCCATCAACCCAAATGTTATCATCGGCCTTCCCTGGCGAAGCACATGTGACACGTGAGGATCACGACGCAGTCGAACGGTCCGATCTTGCGGACACCGGCGTGGCGGCACGCGGCGACTGATCCTGCGCGGATAGAACCGTTTTCAGCCTCGCCAGTTCGGCATTACGCCGGATTTCATCTTTGTTATCATAAACTTACGGAAGTTTTTTCGAAACTTTCCCGCGAGGCGCAGCGTCTTATCTAGCGAGACCTTACGCCGTCGGCCGGTCCTTCCAAGTCCCAAGATGGAAGGGCGTCGGCTGACGAAGCAGGATCGGCGGTTCAGGCTCTGGACAGCTCCGATCAACATCACAGTCGTAAGGTAGTCACCAGAAGCCTTAAGGGTTTTTAGCGGGCTTCAGACGGGTGGATTTTCACCCTCCCCGGCCGGAGGCCGTCCAAACGCCGTTGCGCTGGCACAACCTGCCCGTATTGAGCTGATCGATCTGGCGACCCAAAAACAACCCCTTTGATGCAGTGGCCGACGGCAGCGCCGGTGGCGTCGCCAGGACCGCTTAGCCCAAGTGACTACAGGCGAGCCGTTTTCCCTTGGATTCGGAGCGGACAAATCACCGACGGCCAGAGGGGCGAACCGCCCGGAGTGATGCATCCCCGAAAGGAACATATACGCCCATGAGCTCGAACAGACCAACCAAGCGCGGCAAGCCATTCGAGCTCGGCAATCACTCCGGTAAGGGCCGCCCCCCGGGTAGCGGCAACAAATCCAATCTTGCGCTCGAAGAGATGTTCGATGGCAAACGTGAAATCCTTACGCGCAAGATGTTTGAGCTAGCGCAAGAGGGCCGCCCGTGGGCACTCAAGTTCTGTATGGAAAGGATCTTTGCGCGGCTCCCGGAAAAGCCCATGAACCTGCAGCTGCCCAAGATCCACACGCGAGAGGATCTGGTCCAGGCGTATCAAGAGGTGGTCCAAGCAGCGGCTGAAGGACGGATGACCAGCGAACAGGCCGAGCGGATGACGACGGTTCTCGTAAGTGGTCAGAAGTTCATCGAAAACGACGAGTTGAGTCTCGAAGTACAAGCGCTGAAAAAAGAAGTGCAGGAGTTGAAAGAGGAGATCCATGCAAGGCCCGTTACGTAACCAGATACGAACAGTGAAGAATGAAGTCTCTGAGTTGAGAACTGCGGTGCGGAGGGAACGCGAACAGCTACGCCAGGTGGCGCTCTATGCCTTGAGTGACCGGCAACTGAAAACACTAGCCGCGGCGGATCCCGATCCGGAAGCCGTTTCCGCATACCTCCGCGTTTTGGATGCCGCCGCCCGGCGGGCTGGCCGGACTTGTCCCTCAGGAGAGCTGCCGGTAGATGCCATAGCCCAAGAGCTCACCATCCGCAGCCGGTCAAAGCTGTACACCATGTTCCCGGACGAAGGAGAGTTTCGCAGGGAGCTGTATCCCAAGCAACTGGAGTTCTTCCTGGCTGGCCGGGATCATCGCGAAGTGGCCTTCATCGCTGGCAACCGCTGCGGCAAGAGCGAAGCGGGAGCTTATCAGACCACCTTGCACCTCACCGGCCGTTATCCGGATTGGTGGGTAGGTCGGCGTTTCGATAAGCCCGTTAACGTCTGGGTCGCCTCGGATACAAACCAGACCACTCGTGATATTCTGCAAGCCAAACTGCTTGGCAGGATGGTATCCGGCACCGGTGACCTTGGCCAGATGACGGGGCCGGGCACCGGAATGATTCCAGCCGGCGCCATTCGGCGCACGCGCCGCAAATCCAGTCTGCCGGGAGCCATCGAGGTGGCGGAGATCCGGCATGTCTCCGGTGGAACTTCCATCTTGACCTTCAAGTCTTACGAACAGGGCCGGGAAGCCTTCCAAGGCACCGCCCAGGATCTCATCGTCTTTGACGAGGAGCCGCCCCTGCATGTGTATCTGGAAGCCCTGACCCGTACCATGGCTACCGGTTCTTTCCTGGGCGGGCTCATGCTGCTGCTATTTACGCCGCTCAACGGATGGAGTGAAGTGGTGAAGTTGTTTCTCAATGCGGAAGCGAACGACACAGCCAACCGGGTGTGCGTGCGAGCCGGTTGGGATGATGTGCCGCACCTGAGCGCCGGCGAGAAGGAGTCCATGCTGGCAGCTTATCCTGGGCACCAGAGGGATGCGCGTTCGAAAGGCGATCCGCAGCTCGGCTCCGGGGCGATCTATCCGTTTGCCGTTTCCGATATCGCGGTCAAGCCGTTCCCGATACCGGCCCACTGGCCGCGGATTTACGGCCTGGACCCGGGCTGGAACCGTACCGCCGCGCTGTGCCTGGCACTGGACTCCCAGACAGATACGCTGTATGCCTATGCCGAGCATTATGTTGCGCGTTGCGAGCCCTGCGAGAATGCGCCGGCGATCCTCGCGTGGGGCGACTGGATTCCGGGCGTAATCGATCCGGCGGCAAACTCCAGTAGCCAGGAGAATGGCCACTGCTTGATGAACCTCTACAAGGAGTCTGGATTGAAGGTACTGCCGGCGGTGAATGCCGTAGAAGCGGGACTGTTCGCAGTCTCGGAGCTGTTCGTCAGCAACCGGCTCAAGGTCTTCGACCATCTCGTCAATTTCTGGCAGGAGTTCCGGCTATATCGCCGGGATGAGAAGGGCCGGGTCGTCAAAGAAAATGACCATCTGATGGACTGTCTGCGCTATGCGGCCACGAGCCGGGTCCATATGAAGACCGCGCCGGTAAAGAACCGGCCGCTCGATCGGGAGCCGGTCACCAGCGAACGGGGCTGGATGGCTTGAGGCTGGGTGCGGATCGCAGACAGGTTGAGGTACTCCGCGGTTATCGGAAGGGCAGCATCTTCGTCTCTGCGCCGGACCCGTAGGGGCGAAACCTTCGCAAGGTTTCTCCCCCACACCCCCCTCTTCCAACGCTTCTGCCTGCACCGCGACAGCCCACGGCGATGCTATCGATTCCCACCCCAGATCGCTGCCTGCCACTGCTTTGCGTCATCGGCATGCGCCAGGCGGGCGATCCGGTCAGATTCCCGGGGGAAAGGCGTGGATGGCGGGTCCATCTCCGTGGTGGCGGTGAAGATCGGGTGAGCAGCTAAAAGCCGCGCGTCAACCCAGAGACCGGCCGCCCCATCTCCCAGGCCCGACTTCCGGATGGCCGCATCCGGAGTCTATCCACTGTACGTGTAATGCCCGACCGGTAGATGTGAAGCCCAAAGGCCCGCAAAATCGGGTTGTGGGAGACGAGGTATGTGCCCGCCCTCGTCGGCCCCGCCGGCCGCCTTTCCGCGCCACTTGTCCGAGCACCCCTTCACAGCCCGGCGGAGCGCTGTTTCCGCCGGCTTGATTGCTAATGGGAAGGGCTGTTCTCGCCACTAAGCCAGGCCTAAACGCTGCGGAACGTATAAACTGCTGGCGTTGCAGGTGTGCCCAAGTAGGGCGCGGCCTCTGTAGCCAGCTATTCGAACGTCAGGGTGGTCCGTCATGTTCGACATGTCCGACATAACCTAGCCCCTCGAGGTCGCAACCCGATACCACGGCGTTCGGTCTTTGCGTGGTGGACGTGCCAGCGCGCAAACGCACAAACCGGCTGAAGCTGAACGACGTGTATTTCGGACACGATAAACCTCAAAGCCGGGTGTGTTCATGCTACACTGATCGCCGGAGGCTCGTATCAGTAAGAAATGGTACAACCTGTTCCTGTCGGTCGATCAGCCGGCCGGAGGGGAGGGTGCGCCGGAAGACAGCCCCCCAACCGCTAAGACTCCCGCCCAGACCGTCGCCGAGATCGCCTCCTCCGTGGCGGTCGAGACGAAATTCTCTAGCCCCGTTAGTGCCGCGGCGGGTTTCGACGAAATCTACCACGCCGCGGAGATTCAGGCGCCCGCCCACGGCTATACGATCACGAAGGTCAGCGAGATGCTGCAAAGCGAGCGTATCCGCACCCTTCCAGCGGAAGTGAAGAAAAACTCGGTTTTGCTGGCATTGGACGCCGCCGGCGTCAAGATCGAGGAAGTCATCGAAGACGCCGTAAAGCGGGATCGCGCGCTCGATGGCTTCGAGCGCGTGCAGCAAAAGTCGCTCGACCAGTTGGAAGCCCGCACGGTACAGGATAACTCGCAGATTCAGGCCGAGTTAGACCGTCTGACCCAGGAGCACAAGGCCCGTATCCAAGCCAACAACGACGAAGTGGCTAAACAGAAGGAGCGTTTTTACGCCTGGCGGTTGCAAAAGCAGCAAGAGGAACAAAAAATCGCCGAATCCGTTTCTTATTTTGTGGCCGAGAACCCTATCACTACCGGCGGCGCCGCGGCTGCGTCGCGCGGTGCGCAGGCAGGCGCCAAGCCAGAGCCCCCGAAATCTTCGGACTCATAGCCGTAAGGAGAGGAATTACTTATGTTTAAGCGGCTGTCCCGCATGCTGCGTTCATTCTTCGGATTTTTCATCTCCGTAGCGGAGAACCCGGAAATGATCCTCGAGCAGAACATTCGCGACATGAACGATCAGGTGCCGCGCATGAACGAGTCGATCGCCATGGTGAAGGCCAATGCCACGCTGCTCGAAAGGGAGGAGGCCAAGTATAAGAACGATATCAACGACCTGACGGCCAAGACCAAGGCCGCTATTCAGGCGGGGCGCGACGACTTGGCCGGGAGCTTTGCCACGCGTCTCGAACAGGTGCGCAGCGCGCTCGCCCGCAACCAGGCGCAGCTCGCCACCGCGCGCGGGGCCTTCGACAAAGCTATGGCGGTGAAAAAGGCCTTCATGATGGAGAAGGACCGCAAGACGCACGAAGCCTTGGGTGCCATCGCCGACTATCGCCGCTCGCAATGGCAGAAGAAGGTTGCCGATGTCATGGAGCAGTTCGACGTCTCGGGCATCAGCGCCACGCATGACGAAATGGTGCGCAAGATCGAGGAGACCACCGCGGTGAACGAGGCCCGCATGGAAATGGCCATGGGCAACGTCGATCAGCAGCAGATCAAGATCGAAGAGGACGTCGAGAAGCTGCGCGCCAATGAGCTGGTGAAGCAGTTCAAGGTGGAGATGGGCATTGTGGCGCCGGAGGCCGCGCCGGAAGCCGCCCAGAAGACCATCGGCGCGCGCGAGGCGGAAAGGAGCGCCTGAGGTAAATTATGGCTGTCAAAATCGAGAAGGGCGGATGGGCCCTCATATTCCTCGTCGGGCTCGGCCTGGTGGGCTACAGCCTGCAGAAGTACGGTATCGTAAATTTCCGGAAGGTGCTCGGCTCGCGTTCCGATACAACTCCGACCGAGCCGGTGGACACTTCGAAGCCGTTGCCGGTCGCCGCCACAAGCGATGCAAGCTGCGACAACGTGCGCGTACGCGTGAATATCTGGGTTGGCTGCGCGGCGGGCCTGGTGGCCAACGGCGGCCTGGATACCGCTGCCGGCTCCATCTACGACAAGGCTGGGCTAAAGGTCAGCTTCAAAATCATCGACGACTGGACCGAAGGCGCCGCGGCGCTGGCCACCGACAATGTGGATGTAATGCTCACTACCGCGGATGTCTGGGCCAAAGACTACGCACAGTTTCAAGACAAGAAGGTCGGCGCGCACGCCTTCTTCATGGTGGATTGGTCGCGCGGCGCCGATGGCGTGATCGGAAAGCAGGGCATCAACAGCATCGAGGATCTGGCCGGCAAGACCGTGGCATTCGCGCCGTACACGCCGTCCCATTTCCTGCTTTGGAACGGCCTGAAGAGCTCGGGCCTGACCACCGAACAGCGTAACGAGATCTTCTCCAAAGCCGTGCACACCAAGGACGGCATCGAGCCGGCCACGCTATTCGCCCAGCAGAAAGTGGATGCCGCGGTAGCCTGGGATCCGGATATGAGCGACGCCGTTACCAAGCGCCCCGGATCCAGGAAGATCTACGACACGCGCATCGCCAACCATTTGATCGCCGATATTCTGGTGGTGAGCGACCGTTTCGCGGCGCGCTGTCCGCAGACAGCCGTGAAACTGGCCCAGGGCTGGCTGGAAGGCGTAGAGTTCATCAAGGCGCATCCCAATCGCGCTTACACCCTGATCGGCACCATCAAGGATTTCAACATTCCCGAAGATCTCGCCAAGACCATGCTGGGTGGCGTGAAACTGGCCGACTATGCGGACAACAAGGCTTTCTTTGGCATGCGCGGCGCCGATACCGACTACACCAACATCTTCAAAATGGCGCAGGAGATGTACCACGAGGATCGCATCATCAAGCACACCTTCGACGCAGAGTCCAGCGTGGACCGTCGCTTTATCGACCAGTTGAGCGGTAAATTTTCAGGGGAATCCACGGAGCCGCCCACCGAATACAAAGCGCCGGCCAAAGGAGCTACGCCCTTCGCCACGCAGCGGCGCTCCATTTACTTCGACACGAACTCGGCCCGGATGAGTCTCGACTCGCGCGCTGTGGTGGACGAGATCGGCGATTTCCTGAAAGCCTACGGAAACACGGTGGTGGACATCGACGGCAACACGGATGCGAGCGGCGCGCGCGCGCACAATGTGGAACTTTCCAAGGAGCGGGCCGAGGCGGTGAAGCAGTATCTCATCGATAAATATGGATTCCCCACCACGCGTATGCGTACTGCCGGCAACGGGCCGGACCGGCCGCTGGCCGACAACTCCACGCCGGAAGGCCGGGAGAAGAATCGCCGCACCGACATCAAGGTGTATGCAAACCCCGGTGCGTAGGTTTGCCTGCGGGCCCTGAGCCGGCCGAGTCTTTCGAAACATCTGCATGCCCGACCTCTTCACTATCCGTAAAGACACTTCGCGCCGTACCCGGCTGATCCTGGCGGTATCGGCGTGGGCCGGTATCCTGGCCGCCTGGTTCCTACTCACGCATTGGGAAATATTGCCGCCGTTTTCCCTCCCAAAACCCCTCGGCGTGATGAGCGCGTTCTTCCGGCTTTGGACCGAATACGACCTGCTCGGCAATGTAATCAAAAGCTGGTGGCGCATCGCGCAGGCCTTTACGATTTGCGTGGTCATCGCCATTCCGCTGGGCCTGCTGATGGGCAGCTTCCGGTGGGTGCACGACCTGGTCAATCCGGTCGCGGCGCCCATGCGCTCCATGCCTATAACGGCCTTCCTTCCGGCGTTCATCGCTCTGTTCGGCATGGACGAAACCATGAAAGTCGCGTTCCTCTGGTTCGGCATGTTCTTCTATTTGCTGGCTGTGGTGGTGGAGGAAGTGAACAAGGTGGATGACAGCTTGCTCGAGACCGCCTGGACATTGGGCGCGCAGCGGCGGCATATCCTGTGGCTGCTGTTCCGCGCGTCAGTGCCCTCGATCTTCGGCTCGTTTCGCATCCTGTACGACATCGGGTGGACTTATGTGATCCTGGCCGAGATGGTCAACGCGCGCAAAGGAGTGGGCTACATGGTGGAGGCTGCGCGCAAGGTGCTGGATTTCGAACGCGTCTATGCGGGGATCATCGCCATCGGTGTGGCGGCGTTCTTGTTCCGGTTTCTGCTGACTTTTTTGGAGACCCGACTATTTCCCTGGCGCCGCGTGTCGCGCCCCCTTTCGGAGCCCGTGGTGGCCGCCCCCCATGCCAAGTAAAAACGGAGTGCGTGGTGCATGCTTTAGCGTGCAGCGGCGAACTTCGGTTCGCCGTCCCCGCGCCATGCGCTCGACCATCGGTACAGAGGATGTTCTGCAGCCAGTCCCGCTCGCACGGGGTTGTTCTCTATATACGCTACAATCCGTTCCACCGCCGGTCCGTCCCGCGCCCAGTGATCGTACGATTTGTGCTGCCAAAACGGCTGGCCTGCGCGAGCGAAGATCAGGTTTGCTTCCCGCGCCGTCGTCTCCTTCAGCCATTGAAGCACTTTGCTGGCCTGCTGCCGCTGCCGGATTAACACGTGAACGCGATTGCCTATTGCTACGAAGGCGCGCGAATCGTACAGTCCCTTTTCACAACCGCGGCCAAGCGTTTCTAGTATCAGATCCGCCACCTTCGGAAGCTTCAAAAACATGGGCCCCAGCCGCGTGGTATCCAGATAGCGATCCATCCACACGAAGGCTTTGCCTGCAGACATCTTGTCCGACGGTCGATATCGCGCTTTGGGCGGGCTTCCGTGCAGGGGCTACGTTACGAACAGCCACTCGCTATCCGGATACACGTGGGGCAATCGCCTTATTGACGTACTCATGGAAGCAGTGTGCGCTGAGCGGTAGGATTGTCTCAAGTGCTGCACAGCGAACTGAAGTTCGCCGCAGCACGCTAAAGCGTGCGCCACTAGACACCGGAAGCCGGACTAGGGCAGGAGGGGATAGAGCATGAGTAAAACCAAGATCTCCGTGCGCAACCTCTCCCGCAGCTTCGCCGGGCCCAACGGAACCCGCATCGAAGCGCTGCACAACGTGAGCTTCGAAGTCGAAGACGCCTTCTCCGCGGACGGAAAGGACATCGGCGAATTCAGCGTCCTGCTGGGACCCTCCGGCTGCGGCAAATCCACACTGCTGCGCATGATCGCCGGCCTCGACCACCCCTCCTCCGGCGAGATCCTGGTCAACGGTAAGCCTGTCGGTGCCCCCGGCCGCGATCGCGGCATGGTTTTCCAAAAGTACACGTCGTTCCCCTGGTTGACGGTCGCCGATAACATCGCCTACGGCCCGCGCATCAATGGCGTGCCCGCTGCCGAGAGCGGTCCGCTGGTCGAGCATCTGATCGAGGCCGTGGGCCTCGGCGGTTTTGAGAAGTCTTATCCCGATACGCTCTCCGGCGGCATGCAGCAACGCGTGGCCATCGCCCGCACTTTGGCGAACCGCCCGCAAGTGATCTTGATGGATGAACCCTTCGGCGCGCTCGACGCCCAAACCCGCGCCGATATGCAGCAACTTCTCCTGCGCGTTTGGGAGGAAACCGCCAGCACCATCCTTTTTGTCACCCACGATGTCGACGAAGCCATCTTTCTTGCGGATCGCATTTTCATTCTGAGCGCCCGTCCGGGTACTATTGTGGAAGATATCCCGGTTCCGTTCGGGCGGCCGCGCTCGCCGGATATCCGGCAAGCCGAGCCGTTTCACGAGATGCAACACCACGTGCTGGCTTGCCTGCGTAGCGCGCCCGGAAAGGGCCAGGTGCGGGTGAGCATTTAACAACTACGTCAAAGAAGCCGCCAGGCTGCAGTACAACTGGATCGCACTGGCCGGGATCGCGGGGTTCGCGCTGGTGTCCGGAAGCGCGCTTCCGCTGCTGCTCGGCGCGGGACTGGAGCTGATGTATCTGAGCGTGGTTCCCCACAACCCCCGCTTTCAACGCCTCGTGCGCTCCTGGAAATACGCCGAAGAGAAGCGCCTCAACGATCAGCGCCTCAACGCTATGTATCGCGAAATTCCGGAGGAAATGCGGGTGCGGTACGCCAAGGTGGATACTGTATGCAACGCCATCCGCCAGAATTATAGCCGCCTCTCCTCCACTTCGCAGATCTTCGCCGAACAGATGGAAGACCGGCTGCAAGGCCTCCTGCAGGGGTATGTGCGGTTGCTGCATGCCGCCTGGCAGCATCGCGAGTATTTGCGCACTACCGATCCCAACGCCGTCCAGCGCGAGTTGGCGAATCTCGAAAAGAGCCACGATTCCGACACGCCCAAAGTCCAGGAGATCAACCTCAAGCGCGTCGAGATCCTGAACAAGCGCATTGAGAAGTTTCATAAGATCCAGGAGAATTGCGCGGTGATCGATGCGCAGTGCGCGGCCGTCGAGGACGTGCTCGGACTCATCAAGGATCAATCGGTCACCATGCGCGATCCGCAACAACTGAGCGAACATCTGGAAGGGCTGGTGAAAGATGTGGAGCAGACCGAAGAAACGGTGCGCGAGATGGAAAACATCTTCACTAACGTGCCGGAGATGAACGGCATCGCGCCACTGCCCGAGGACACCGGCGGCTCCGGCGGTATGACATTCCCGCGCAACCGGATGCGGAATTGAACGCATGATCCCCGCCACCCCTAATCCCCCGCCGATGCCCGAATGGGCCCAATCGCTTTCCGAGAAATACTATTCGCGCACGCTCTCCATGTTCGTGCTTTACGGGAACGTGCACGACCTGGTTCCGCTCGATCGCGGCGGCGCTGTCGAATACGTTCCGCTGCTTTCCTTCCTGAACCAAGCTCTGTTCGGCCGCCGCGACCTGGTGCTGACCTACGACCGCGGCGGCGGTTTGAGCTTCGCGCGGCAAGAGATGCAGACGGACTTCCGCAACGCGCTCGCCGGCTACGACAGTTTTCATCAAACGAATTACGCGCAGGCCTTGCCGCGCAATCCCGACGGCGTGCTGAACATCCTCGACAATTACCTGCGATTGCGCATTGCGGACGGCAAGAAGATCGCGCTGATCCTGGATTTTGCCGAGACCATCGCGCCCGCCGGCGATGTTTCCAGCATGCCGGCCGACGACCGCAACGCGCTGGTCATTCTGAAACGCTGGGCGCAGAATCCGGCATTCCTGCGGGCGGATGTCACCATCTGCCTGATCGCCGCAAATCAGATCGAGCTCAACCAGGGCATCGTGCAGAACCCCGGCGTAGCTTCAATCCAGATTCCGTTGCCGGATGAAAACGAGAGGCTCGACTTCATCCGCGCACAACTGGCTGCGATGCCTCTGCCGGCAGGTTCCGACGTGTCCGATGCCACGCTAGCCAAACTCGGCGCGGGTCTGAAACGCGTACAACTGCAGTCCACCATTTCGCACGCCGTACAGAACAAGCGGCCGCTGACTACCGCGTTCCTCGCCCAGCGCAAGAAGGAGCTGATCGAAGCCGAGTCCGGCGGCCTGCTCGAATTCATCCAGAGCCGCTTCGATTTGTCCATGGTAGCGGGTCACGAAGCGGTCAAGCGGAAGCTGCGGGATGCGGCGGCGGCCATTCGCTCCGGCCACACGGAAGTGGTGCCCATGGGATACGTGATCTGCGGCCCGGTCGGCACGGGCAAGACTTTCCTCACGACATGCTTCGCCGGCGAAGTGGGCATCCCGGTGGTAGCGCTGAAGAACTTCCGCAGCATGTGGCAAGGCGTCACCGAAGGAAACCTGGAGCGTGTGCTGAATCTGCTGCAGGCGATGTCTCCCATCGCCGTGATGGTGGACGAGGCCGATGCGCAGTTGGGCAATCGTTCCATGTCCGGAGATAGCGGCGTGAGCAATCGGGTGTTCGCCCAAATCGCCCAGTTCATGGGCAATACCGAGTTGCGCGGCAAAGTGATCTGGTTCTTGCTCACCAGCCGCCCGGACCTGCTGCCCGTCGATCTAAAGCGGCAGGGACGCGCCGAAGAGCACCTCGCCCTGTTCTATCCCGAAACCGAGGAGGAGCGGCTGGCCATGCTGCGCGCGATGCAGAAGAAGACCGGCGCCAAGCTACCCTCGGCGGAGGCCGAGAAGTTCTTCCTGGACCACTCCGGCCCGCTCTCGGGCGCCGATGTGGAAGCCGTACTCACTCGGGCGCGTATGAAATCGGTGCTGGAGAACAATGCGGTTCTAAACCTGGACGATCTCAAATCCGCCCTGGAGGATTTCATTCCGCCATCCTACCCCACCGAAATCGAAATGCAGAACCTGGCAGCCGTGCTGGAATGCACCAGCCGTAGTTTGCTGCCCGCCAAATACAAGGACATGGACCGCGCGGAGGCCGTCCGCCGTGCGCAGGAACTGGTGCTACTGAGCCGCGGGTAGTGATGCTCAGATCACGATGCCATCCAGCCGGAAAACTCGCTTCGTGGGGACAAACGGCGGGACGGTTTTCACCTCGATGAGCGGCGTCCCATCCCGCCAAAAGCTCCGGAAATCGCGCTTCTCCCCGGTGCGATAGTACTGCAACAGGTACGCCATATCGCACGCCGTGTAATCGCAGAACCACGGATCGATATCGGTTATCCCGACCTGGTGGAGCATACTCAGCGCATAGCACCCCGCCTCCCGCTCATAGTCGATAATCGCGGGTAGCAGACTCGTGCTGACCGGAGGCGTTTGCGGCCTGCCGATCTCGAATAAGCGTGGGTCGACGTTCCATTGGACCGTGTGGCCAAACAGGTGCGCCAACAGGAAAAGCCGTTGCTCGGGACTCACGGCGCAATCGATATGAATCTCTGCCCCGTCCAGATCGCCGGTCAGCGGGTCGGGAATGTCGCGCGTCACCACGCGGATTCCATAGAAATGCTCCAGGTGCTCCTGTATCCGAGTGCAGTATTCGGCAAATCTTGTCATGCCTTGGTGACCCTCTACCTTCACGACTCTATCGTAGGCTTGCGTTGCGTGTCTACCATGATGCGACGTGTGTTCACACAAATATGCCCGCAAAACTCCATCCCGCCTGCGAGTTTTATATCGGGCGGAGTTGAGTTCCGATGTCCATTGATCTCTGTAAGCAGCCGGGGATCAGAATTGAGGTCGAGTTCGTCGTGACAGACATCCACGCGGCCACGAGGTTCGGGTACTTGCCGTGATCCGGCGCAAGACTCATGCTTGCGTTGCCATAAAAGCGCAACCCCTGCACCGGCTCAGACACTACCCTTGGGATTCTCGTATACGACTTCAGCATTGTCCACGTATCGGAGGTCGCGTTTGATGTCGATTATTGTCGCGACATCCCTCGCACCAGCAAAAGCCCAGGAAGTCGCATTGGAGGAAGCGCGCGGCAGTGTGACGCCGGCGGCATCGTGATCTCCTGAGCAGGACTGCTAGGGCGAGAGGGTCGCACAGAGGCGTGAGGAGCTTGCTGGCTAGGTTGTACATGAGTTAGTAAGTCAGTTGATCACGAGGGCGGGGGAGCCGCAGGGCTGGGTGTTTCTCGGGTTTGTGGTCAGAGTTTTGTGGGGCCGGGCCAGTTGGGGCGAAACCTTCGCAAGGTTTCTCCCCCACACCCCCTCTTCCAACGCCTTTCACTATCGGCTGGACCGCGGTGCCGCTCATTTCGCGAGCGGGGGGCGGAGAATTGTGTCCGATGGAGTGGAGCGCGACGCGACTGTGGAACTGCTGGTGTCCGAACCTTCACCATCCACAAGCAACGGTTCTCGGCATGGCGGCTCTGCACCTAGCCGCGCGGGGCATGGTTGACTGCCAGAATCGGCTCACTGAATCGTGTAACTCGCCGTCGCCACGCTGCTATGCAGATAGCCCGGGGCCACCGCCAGCGCCTTGAGCGTAGTATTCGCGGAAATCGCGATTGGTACGGTGTACTTAGTGGAAGACGTGGTGGGTGTCGTCCCGTTCGTCGTGTAGTAGATAGTGGCGCCGGGCGTTGCATCCGCGATGCTCACTTGCTGCGCCCCGGTGTAGGCGCCCGCCGCCGGATTGAACGACGGCAGGGCCGCCACATTACCCGCATACGACAGATGATCCCAAGTCAGAATTTCCTGGATCGCCGACTGCCCGCCAGCGCCGCCCGTGAAGCCGACGTAGGCCGTGTTGCCTCCGGTTGTGGCTGGAATATCGATAGTGAACCGCGTCGAGAAGTAATCCGTGTCGTTCGCCGTGTCCACGATCTCCAAAGTCAGAACCGGATTGTAGTAGATGAGACGCGCGCGCAGCACATCGCCGCTATGCAGGTTGATACCCGAAGGCGTCAAGTCGATGGCGGGCACAGTCGGGTCCGCGCCGTCCGTGAAAATGCCCGTTGAGTTCGGGCCTTCGCCCGCGTTGCTGTACAGGTCGAACTTGACAGCCACGCTGTGGCCAATCCCCGGCGACCCGCCGTATCCCAAGTCGCCGCCGTCCGCACCCAACGCCGTGGGCCCCTGGTCCTGAATGCATATCGTGAACCCGTCCGCCTGCGCATTGGTGAGCTGGAACGTGAAATCGCTGGTGAAAAACTGCGCGTTGACCGGCGTATTGAAGAAGGCGCTGGCGGCCTCGTAATCGTTCCCATCCGTGAGCCGCAGGCGTGCGCCGTTTATGGCAGCGCTGCCGTTGAAGGTCAGCCCCTGCGCTGTGAAACCGTTCAAATAATCCGGCCCCTGGCCCGCCCCCACGGGGATGGTATAGAGCGCCGAACTCACCAGGCTCGGCGGCATCCCAGCCGCAACAGCCAGTGCCCTGATTGTATCCGTCTTATTCACGTTCACCGGACCCGTGTAAAGTGTCGAGTGCGTCGTCGGAGCCGCCCCGTTGGTCGTATAGTAGACACTCGCACCCGCTGTGGCGCTGGTGATGGCGACGCTTTGCGCCCGGGCATAAACTCCGCCGGCCGGGCTGAACGCCGGCGCGGCCGCAGGCGCCGGTCGCAGTCCGAAGACCGCCAGTTGCGTAGCCGTCCCCACGTAAACCTTGCCCTGCGCCACGGTGGCCGCGGCGAATTTCACCGCCGGCCCGGGCGTGTCGCGCGAGCCGTTCTGCGTGCTGTTATACAACTCGTTGGCCAGGTTGGTGGCATCGTACGCGCGCAGCACGGCAGGGCCGTTCGACGCGAAAGTGTCCGTCTCGATAGCCCACACGATACCATTGCCGCTGCCGCTAGCCGAAACCGAGGGCGTCGGTCCCGGAAACGTAAAACTCTCCGGCGAATAGGAGACCGCCGATAACGAAAGCAGCCCGCTACCCCCGGCATTGAACGAAAACGCCTTCAGATTGTCGTTTTGCCCGCCCAGGTACACCGTGTTGTTCCAGTACGCCGGCATCCCATAGAAACTGCCGATGGCCCCCGGCAGTTCCTGCACCACCTGGTCCGTGGCGGAGTTGTAGCCGCCCATGTTGTTGCGGTCCACCAGGTAGATGGTTCCTTCCTTTCCGCACGCCACCAACAGGTCCTGGTGCGCCGACCCCGCCGGCAAAGCCGGCAACAGCAACGCTCCACCCGAGCCCAGGTCAGTGTCGTTCGCGGACAGCACGGCTTGGTTGAACGGCGTGAAAGAGCTCAACACCTGTAGCGTTCCGGCGGTAGGACCGCTCAGCTTCAAGATCGTGTCGCCATAATCCGTGCCGCCGGTGTTCGCGTCGAAGGTACCGTTGCCGGTCACAAAGTAGATTCCGGCGGAGTCCGCCGCCGGTCCGCCGCCCGATTGCCAGACACCCCCGTCGCTGCCGTTCGGCGTTGAATTCCACACCACAACCTGCTGCAGGTCGGACGCGTTATAGCCGAACACCCAGGCATGATACGGGGAGTGGTCGCAGTGCGCCGCCGACGTGATGTACACCACCCCGTTCCACAGCAACAGTCCGGGCCGTTGGTTCTGATGCAGCGCATCGAAGGAGATCTGCCCGCCGGAGCTGCCGTCGCCCGTCCCCGGTACGGTGGCCAGGATGGCCACCGGCCCGCCGAACTTCTCGTTCCCCGTGGCGATGTCCAGAGCGTGCAGCCGCTGGAAGAAGACGCCGCTCTCCTTGGTGCTCGCCACGACGTAAAGCGTGCCGGTACCGTTGTCGATCACCGGCGTGCCGGTGATGCCGATCTGCGGCACCAAGTCCGTGCATGCGATGTCACCGACGCTATCCACCGTGGTGACCGACGGCGGATTGATGAAGCTCACGTGCCACAGCGGACTCGCATTGGCAGCTGCCGCGCTGTCCGCGTCGAATGCGTAGACGCTATCGTTTTCCGTAGCTACAAACACCACGTTGTGAGCCTGCCCACCGATCGAGACATTCGGCACGTACAACGGCTGCGCATAAATGTATCCGTCCACGGGCTGCACGAACACGCGCCCGAACCCGTTCGGATTCACGTTCGCGGGTGTGAGGATCGTTTCGTTCAGGTTTTGGCCCTTGCGGGCGTTATCGTTGTGATAGGTGGTCACGCTCACTTGCGCCCAGCCCGCCTGGAATGTGGCCAAGGCCAGACAGGCAGTTATCCTGACAGGGATCATGCTTTTGCTCCGATCTGAAGCGGCCACCTCAATAACAGGGGACTGAGGCTGAGAATGTTGGCCGGGTATAGCAATGAAGGAACTTGTCTTGCGACCCGGGCCACAGCAGGTTGTAAGAAGATGGCGGCGATTCGCAGCGGAGGGTCGAATCTCGGAATCGAACCAATCGCACCCGTTGCATCCGGAGTCCGTCCGGCGTGCGACCAGCGGGTCGCAGCTCGGTAGATAGCGGATACTCGTTGGCAGCAACACGGCCCTCCAGGCTCCTTTGGAGTACTTCGTGTGTTTGCCGCGCCAAAAATCTCGCGATTTTCCCGGAAAATGTGTGCCGCACGCAACGGGAATCGCCGACGCACCCGTGACAGAGGCCCCCAGCCCGGCTGTCTCAGCCGCCCAGTCCCTCCCTCGCGATGCCGCGCCGAGATCCGCGAAAGGCTTGACCACCGCAACCGTCTTCAATTTGCTGGGTGCGGAATGTCACACTTGCAGTGCGGGTCTCTGGCATACTGAGGACGGTATGGAAGGCGAAGCGAACCAGAGCCCGAA
Source organism: Bryobacteraceae bacterium (assembly GCA_049520215.1). Lineage (GTDB taxonomy): Bacteria > Acidobacteriota > Terriglobia > Bryobacterales > Bryobacteraceae > Bog-159. The sequence goes on from JBEKPZ010000268.1 coordinate 17,520, forward strand.
GGGTAAGAGCCCACGCTGTTGTGGGCTGGAACCGGTCCGCGGCGGTGTGGGGCGCGCTCGACCGCGAAAACGGCGTAGCTTATCTGTACCGCGAGTATTACCGGGCGCAGGCTGAGCCAGTCATTCACGCCGGGGGCATCCAGGCGGTCGGGGAGTGGATTCAGGGCGTAGTAGATCCGGCGTACCTGGGCAGCTCGCAGATCGACGGCCGCACGCTGATGGAAATGTACGGTGAACTGGGCCTGAACCTGCAGCCCGCCGCCAACGCGATGGAATCCGGCATCTACGAACTCTGGGATGCCTTCTCGACGGGACGGCTCAGGGTCTTCGACACGCTTCCGCACTGGCTGAGCGAGTTCCGCAAGTATCACCGGGACGAAAAGGGCAAGATCGTCAAAAAGGACGATCACCTCATGGACGCCACGCGCTACTGGTGGGTCTCCGGTCGCGACTGGCTCACCGATCCGCCCGTCAAGAGGGACGACGATATGCTCGAACGGTTGCGCCGCGGCGGCGGTGGCGGATTCGGCGGCACGGGAAGCTGGATGAGGTAGGGTGACTCAGGTCTTGCTGGCGATTTCCTGGCCTTGTTCTTTTTTTGTATGGCCCCAGGTGAAGACCGGTTGCACGCTGTTTATGGTTATCCGTTTAACGGTCTCCATGATATACTATCCGTGTGATACGAGCCTTTCGCTGCCGGGAGACCGAGATGCTTTTTCACCGCCAGCAGAGCCGCAGATTCGGCAACATTGCGGCGGTAGCTCGGCGTAAGCTGCGGATGCTGGACGACGCGGAAACGCTGGCGGACATGGCCGCCGTGCCTGGAAACCGGCTTGAGGCTTTGGGTGGCGACAGGAAGGGTCAACATAGTATCCGGATCAACGGTCAATGGCGGATCTGCTTCATCTGGCGCGCAGGCGCGGCGGAAAGGGTCGAGTATCGTCGATTATCATTAACGAGGAGAGTGTGAGAATGGCAAACAACAGTCGGCTGCCACCGATTCATCCCGGAGAAATTCTCCGCGAGGAGTTTCTATCGCCTCTAGGTATGTCGGCGCACGAGTTGGCTTTGGCGCTGCGGGTGCCGGCGACGCGCATCAACGACATCGTCCGTGAGAAGCGCGGGATCACCGCGGACACCGCCTTGCGGCTGTCCCGCTACTTCGGCACGACACCCAGGTTCTGGATGAACATGCAGGCCTCCTGGGAGTTGGAGGTGGCGGAGGATCGACTGGGCAATGCGGTAGCACGGGAGGTGCTGCCCAGAACCGCGTGAACTCTCCTATCCCTGACACGGAGCCGCTCCGGAGTCCCGTCCCGCGAGGATTTCGTCTTTCCCAACCGGGTGGCTGCGGTTTGGCGGACGATTTCCTGGCGCTGTTCCTTTTTGGGTACCGGCTCTGCGGAGTGTACAGGAGAGCGGATGAGGATTGTGGGAGGCTGGGCCAGTTGGGGCGAAACCTTCAAAAGGTTTCTCCCCCACACCCCCTCTTCCAATGCGGGCGCTTCCCGCAGCACCGGCCACGCCAGACTGGTGCGGAGTTCTGCCGATTAGAAGGGTAGGCGCCCTTACCTACGAAAACGTGGGCTGAGCGATATCGGCTTCTTCGGTGCTGGCGGCGTTGCGCTCCGTTTCGCCTGCTACGATCTTCTGCCGCCAGTCTGTCCCGAACGTCCCGGACCTATACGCTTGACTTGCATACGCGAAGAGCGTATGATCGAATAACGTAAGGCTATGATGCCGCCGATGACCGTGGTGGAAACCGAGGAATTCGTGCGCCGCTCCAAGGCGATCCTGACAGAGGCCGAGCGCGACG
>JBEKPZ010000269.1:0-18377 GCA_049520215.1 Bryobacteraceae bacterium
TCCAAGCGCACACGCACCGCTCGCATGATCAAGGAGCTCCGCAAACTCGGCTATAGGGTAGAAGGCGGCGCAATCCCGGCCGGCATCCCGGCGTAAAAGGGGAGGGTTTTTCGACCCTGCCGCCTTCGGGGAGCGCTTGGCAGCCGACATAATACGATCGTCTGCCCCACCGAAACATCGCTAAGTGAACAGTATTGAGGCTAAGTGGGCAGCCGGATGCCGATTTCTTCGTACAGCGGTAGGGCGGTCGTGCCCTGCGTGCGGAATTCGTAGCGCTCGATGGCCAGAGCCGAGCCGTCCCGGTCGCTGCGCACTACGCATCCGTAGATCATCAGTTTCATCGGACACACGTCGTTCAGCCGGGCAGGCCAGCTCATCGATAGCTCTACCGGCAATCCGGTGCTCAGAACGGCGTCGGTGATGAACCAGACGCCACTGCTGCTGATGTTTACAGTCCGTCCGCTGCCGGCTTCGGCCACGCGGCTTCCGTAGAGAAGCTTATACCGCAGCCCTTGTTCGATACCAAAACGGCGCTTGATACGCCGATCGACGTTCTCGTCTTGCTTCTTCCGTTTCGCCATAGTAGGTGCGCCCTTCGAGTAGGCCTTTCGGTATTCAGAAATAGCACCACGAGCACCGTCACCTCAATTATGTCTTTGGATAGGCAACATTAACTAACGCCTTTGGCTACCGGTACTTGTAGACCCAACGGGATAGGCCGAACCCTACCGGAGCACGCGCAAGGACGTACTCGTCCGGACACTAGCCTAGCCCAAGCTTAGCCCGCCACGTTTTTTTTGTCGGGTGCGCACTGCCGGGAAGCCGGACTAGCTCCACTCATCTTCGCCATGTCTTCGCCAAGAAATCAAGATGTTGTGGTGTCGGGCGGTGCCGGTGGATCGTCTAGTATCTCACTAACCCAAATCCAATCAACACTTTCTTAAAGATTTCTCTTGCAATGGACTAAGCGTTCGTGCCACAATTTGTTGTGGCCTAAAAGTGGTCCAAAAGTAGCTTAAACGTGGCGGAAGAAATACCTCAAGGCGCGGTACCGGTGGGACCACCTCTCGGGATGTACCCTGCCCGCCTTGATGAAAAAGGCCGCCTCAAGCTACCGGAAAAGTTCCAGAGGTACCTGGCGGGGTTGCCCGACAAAAAGCTGTTTGTGACGAGTACGGAGCGGCACATGGCCACAGTATACCCCATGGCGATCTGGCTGGAAAACCAAGAGGTACTCGCCAATTTCCGCGAGAACCCGAAGGCCGCCAAGCGGGTATTGTTCACCGCCATGGAACTCGGGTCGGAAGCCGAAATGGACAACCAGGGCCGCGTGCTGTTTTCGCCCGAACTCCGCCGCGAGCTGAACATCGAAAACAAGCCGGTAAAGGTGTTGGTGGTCAAAGGCGCCATTCAGGTAATGGGTGAGGAGACGTTCCAGGAGAAGCGCAACCAGGCCGCGCAGTCGGCCGAGGACGATCTAGAAGCCCTGGAACGGGTTGGGTTCAAGTAAATGGCCGATTATGCACTACGCGGTGATGGCGGCCGAAGCAATCGAATGGCTGGCGGTGCGGCCCGAGGGCACCTATCTGGATGCCACCGCGGGACTGGGAGGCCACACGGCGGAGATCGCGCGGCGCTTAACCACGGGCCGCGTGATCGCCAACGACCGCGACGCGGAGTCGCTCGCCATGGCGCGGCGCAACACCGCCGCGTGGGCCGATCGGATTTGTTATCGCCAAGGGGTCTTCTCCAGGCTTGCCGCGGCGTTGCCGGAGTGCGGAGCCGGGCAGGTGAATGGGCTGCTCGCCGACCTGGGCGTGAGCCGGTATCAACTGACCGAGCCGGACAGGGGATTTTCGTTTATGGCCGACGGGCCGCTGGATATGCGCATGGATCAATCCATGGGCATCACTGCGGCGGACGTGGTCAATCAGTACGCCGAAAAGGCGATCGCCGACCTGATCTATCAGCTAGGCGAAGAAAGGAGGGCGCGGAAGATAGCCAGAGCCATCGTTCGAGGACGGCCCATACGGAGCACACTACACCTGGCCGGGTTAGTGGAGCGGGCCGTCTTTCGAACGAATCGTCTGCATCCCGCGACCCAAACCTTTATGGCCTTACGAATGTTTGTGAACGACGAGCAGGGCGAACTCGACCGGCTGCTCGAAATCGGACCGGAGTTGCTGGCGAGCGGCGGCCGCATGGTGGCGATCTCTTTCATGTCGCTCGAAGACCGCAAAGTGAAGCAGCGCTTCCGGGACCTTGCGCAGGAGGGCCGCGCCATCGTCCTCACCAGGCACCCGGTGACGCCCACGACAGAGGAAACGGGCTTGAATCCAGCGTCGCGCAGCGCCAAGCTGCGTGCGCTGCAGATGAATTAGAGAGGTAACCACCCATGGCAACGCTGGCAATGTTTTTTCGGAGGCCCCTGGCCGCGCCTGCCGCCGCAAGCGGCGCCGCCCAATCCACATCCGTCCCGGTAGACGGCCGCTACTCGTTGCGGGCGCTACCCAACGAGCATATATTCCTGTATTCGAAGCCCATCGACAACAGCCGTGTGGTCCGCGAGCCGCATCCCACGGCGCGCGGCGAATGGCGCATGATCGGTACCGCTTGTGCCCTGGCCGTTCTCATCATGGGCCTGTCGACGCCCCGCGTGGCCAACATCTTCGCGGGCTATCAGTTGGAATCCCTAAAGGCCGAACAACAACACTTGCTCGATGAACAGCGCGATCTGGATATCGCCGAAGCGCGGCTGTCGCGCCAGGAGAATCTTGAAGTCCTCGCCAAGCGGCGCGACCTCAGCGCGCCTACGGCCGGACAGATCGTGCACCTTGAACCCAAGGGCGATAGCAAGCTGGCTCTGAACCGCCACTGATCTCATACCCCGCAAGGTTGGACGTTATGGAATCCGTCGCCAGAAACAGAGCCGGCAAACGTCTGATGTGGTTCGGTGGCGCTATCCTGCTTTGGGGATCGCTGATCCTGGTTCAGTTGTTTCGCCTGCAGGTCCTCCACCACGCCGATTACGTGCGCGCGGCCCATAAGCAACAGGAAGAGACGGTGGAAATTGCCGCGCCGCGCGGCTCCATCTTCGATCGCTCCGGACAGTTGCTGGCCGGCAGCGTGAAGCGGGATTCCGTCTCCATCAATCCTCTGCAGGTGCCGGATTTGCGAATGGCGTCTGAAATCCTGGCTGGTGTGCTCCAAGTCGATCGGGCTTCACTCTACGGCCGCATGCAGTGGTACGCCGCCAACCAGAAAGGCTTCATGTGGGTCGCGCACACCATCGAGCCGGCGCAGTACGAAACGCTGCGCAGTCTTCCCTTTAATTGGATTCGATTCGCCCAGGAAAGCCGGCGGAACTATCCCCGGAACACGCTGGCCGCGCACGCGATCGGTGCCGTGGATAGCGAAGAGACCGGCCAGTGGGGCCTGGAGAAGAGCCTGGAGACGGATTTGCGCGGCTTGCCGGGCAGTGTTCGCGTGCTCACCGACGCCAAAAGGCGCGGCATCGATTCTCAAATGGAAACCGAACCGCGGGCCGGCGCCGATGTGACGCTCTCGATCGACGAGCGCATCCAGTTGCCCGCCCAGGACGCCATCGCGCGCGCGGTCCAGGATGCGCACGCCGAAAGCGGCAGCGTGGTCGTGATGGACCCTTATCATGGCGACATCCTGGCCATCGCCAGTTATCCGCCGTTCGATCCGAACCAGCCGCCCGGGCGCGGCGAAAGTCCCACCGCGCGGTTCAATCACGCGCTTTCCGTGCCCTTTGAGCCAGGATCCGTCTTCAAGGTTTTCACGCTTTCGGCCGCGCTCGAAACCACGGCGTTGAAGCCATCCAGTATGATCAACTGCCACAACGGCAGCTTCACCATGGCCGGCCGCACCGTGCACGAAGCCCACAATGGGTTCGGCATCATCCCCATGGAGATGGTACTCGCCAAATCCAGCAACATCGGCGCCATCCAGGTTGGGTTAACCGTCGGTTCGACCAAGCTGTATGAATATGTCCGGCGTTTCGGGCTCGGCGCGCGCACCGGTATCCCGCTGCCGGCGGAGTCTCCCGGCATGGTGCGCAAGCTTTCGAAATGGCGCACCACCTCGCTGATGTCGGTGTCCATGGGTCACGAAGTGGGAGTCACCACTCTGCAGCTCGCGCAGGCCTGTTCCGCGGTGGCCAACGGCGGTTTGCTCGTTCCCCCGCGCTTGCTGCTGAAGAAGGGGGCCGCGGCCGTGCCAGTGGTTGCTCCGCACCGCATTCTGAAGCCGGAAACTACCATCACAATGCGTCAGATGATGGAAGGCGTAGTGCTGTATGGCACGGGAAAGAAAGCCAGGCTCAGCGGATATTCGACCGCCGGCAAGACCGGATCCGCTCAGATCTTCGATTACGCCACCGGCCGTTATACCCACAGTTACAACGCCTCGTTCATGGGTTTCGCCCCTGTGACGAATCCGGCCATCGTGGTCGTCGTCACGCTGAATGGCACGCATGGGACCGCCGGCTTCGGGGGCGCCGTCGCTGCCCCGGTTTTCCACGAAGTCGCGGGGGAGGCGTTGCGTGTGCTGGACGTGCCCAGAGACTTGCCGGACAACACGCCGGACCCGCCGGTGACTCAGATCGCCGACTTGAACGACGCGCCGATCATGGACGGACCTGTCGAAGCACCCGTCCTGGAAGAGGCCGAAGCGCAAGTGCCCACAATGCCCGCCGCCAGCCCGGTGTTCGGTCCCCAGCCGCCACCCGCGCCGCCTGCGCCGCGAGTGCCGAGCGGCCCTAAGGCGCCCAACTTCTTGGGATTGTCGATGCGGTCGGTGGTCACGCTGGCGCAAGCCCAAGGGTTGCCCTTGGAGACGGCCGGCACCGGCATCGTCCGCAGGCAGGACCCGCCCCCCGGCGCTGTTCTGCATGGCGGAGAAAGGATTCGAGTCGATCTTGCCAGATGACCCTGGGCGAGATATTGGCGGGAGTTCGGCTGCACGCGCCACTCTCGCCGCCTCTCGCCCAACTGGACGTCGCAGGCCTCGAATACGACTCGCGCCGCGTGCAACCCGGCTTCCTCTTCTTCGCTTTCCCTGGCAGCCGCGCCGACGGCCGCCAGTTCGCGCAGGATGCGGTCAGCCGCGGAGCCGTGGCGGTAGCCAGCGAATCCGCCGCCCCGGATGCTTTCCCCGCCCCCTGGATTGAAGTCGAGCACGGCCGCCACGCGCTGGCGTTGGCCGCCCGCAATTTCTATCGCCATCCCGACGAACGTATCGCGCTCACCGGCATCACCGGCACCAACGGAAAAACCACCACATCCTATTTGATCGATGCCATCCTGCGCGCCGCCGGCAAGACCACCGCGCTGATCGGCACCATCGAGTACCATCTGGCCGGGCGCGTTCTGCCGGCCGTCAACACCACGCCGGAATCGCTCGACCTGCACCGTCTCTTCGCCGAACTGGAAGGCGCGGGCGGCTCGCACGCGGTCATGGAAGTGTCCTCGCACGCGCTGGCGTTGGGCCGCGTTTACGGCCTGACGTTCCACACGGCCATCTTCACCAACCTGACGCGCGACCATCTGGATTTCCACGGCACCATGGAGGATTATTTCGCCGCCAAGCAACTGCTGTTCTCCGGCGCCGGCGCGCCGCCGCCCGCCTGGGCCGTGCTGAACCGCGACGACGAATGGTGCCGCCGCCTGCCGGTTTCGCGGCACAGCGAAGTGCTGTGGTTCGGCCTCGGCCAAAGCGCTACGGTGCGCGCGCGGCACATCTCCTCGAACCTGCAGGGGCTGCGCTTCGAGGTGCAGAACCGCAAGTCGCGCTTCATGGTGGAATCGCCGCTGCTGGGAAAGATCAACGTGTACAACATTCTGGCGGCCTGCTGCGCCGGGCTGAGTTACGGCTTCCCGCCGGAGACCATCGCGGCGGGCATCGCGCAATGCCGCGCCGTGCCGGGACGCTTCGAGCGCATCGACGAAGGCCAGCCGTTCGGAGTGGTGGTGGACTACGCGCATACCGACGACGCGCTGAAGAACGCCATCGCGGTGGCGCGCGGCCTCGATCCCAAACGCATCATTACTTTGTTCGGTTGCGGCGGCGACCGCGATCGCGCCAAGCGGCCGCTGATGGGACAGGCAGCCGCGGAATCGAGCGACTTCGTGGTGCTGACCAGTGATAATCCGCGCTCGGAGGATCCGCTGGCCGTCATGAACGATGCGCTGGTGGGCATCCGGCGCACCGACGTGCCGCACGTCGTCGAGCCGGATCGCGCCACCGCCATCGCCCGCGCCATCAAGGAAGCGCACCCCGGCGACATTGTAATTCTGGCCGGGAAAGGTCACGAAACTTACCAGGTCCTGAAAGACAAGACCATCGCCTTCGACGATCGCGAGGTGGCCCGCGGAGTGCTGCGCGGTTTCGGTTACCACAAGGAGCCGAAATGATCCTGGAATTGAGCGTTGTGGGGCAGGCCCTCGGCCTGCAGCGGCCTCTCAGGCCGCTCGGCTGCGTCACCGGCTGGTCGGTAGACACCCGAACCCTATCCCCCGGCGACGCCTTCTTCGCCCTGCGAGGCCCAAATCACGATGGCCACGCCTACGTCCCCCTTGCTCAACAAAAAGGAGCCGCAGCAGTAATAGTCGAGCACCCCACACCCGGCCCCAATGTCCTAGTCGTCCCCGATTCCCTAGTCGCCCTCCAAAACCTTGCCGCCTGGGCGCGCCAGCGCTGGGGAGGCCGGATCGTGGGCATCACCGGCAGCGCGGGCAAAACCACCGCCAAAGACGCCATAGCCCACATGTTGGCCGTCGAATTGCCCGTTGGTAAGACCGTGGGCAACCTCAACAACCACGTGGGCGTACCGCTCTCCATCCTGCGCCTGCCCGACGAATCAAGCGTAGGAGTGCTCGAAATGGGCATGAATCACGCAGGCGAAATCCGCGCGCTAGCGGCCATAGCCAAACCGGATATCGGCGTAGTCACCAACGTAGGATACGCGCACGTAGAAGCCTTCGCTTCGATCGACGGTGTGGCGCTCGCCAAGCGCGAGCTGATCGAAGCGCTCGACCCGCAATCGGGCATCGCCGTGCTCAATGCCGACGATCCGCGCGTACTGCGCTTCCGTGAAATTCATCCCGGCCGCACCATCACCTTCGGCCTTTCCGAAGAAGCGGATATGCGTGCAACAGATGTCGCCTCCTCAGCCGAAGGCACGCAATTCCAAGTGGATGGCATCGATTTCCACACCACGCTGGCGGGCCGCCACGGCGTACTCAACCTGCTGGCCGGCATGGCCGTAGCCCGCGCCTTCGAGATCCCCCTGGACCGCCTGCGCGACGCCGTCGCCACCTTCACCATCGGCAAGATGCGCGGCGAGCGCCTGGAGCATAACGGCCTCATCATTTGGAACGATTGCTACAATTCCAATCCCGAGGCCGTGCACGCCATGCTCGACGTGCTGCGCGCCACCCCCGCCCGCCGCCATATCGCGGTTCTGGGCGAGATGCTCGAACTGGGACATGCCGCCGAGTTCCTGCACCGGCAGGCGGGACGCTGCGCAGCGGAAAGCGGCCTCGACGCGCTCATCGCCGTACAAGGCGCGGCCCAATTCATGGCCGAGGAAGCGGTGCGCGCGGGTATGCCGCCACACTCCGTGCACTTTTTTGAACGTTCCAACGGCGCCGCCGGCGAATTCGTCCGGCAACTGCTCCAGCCCGGCGACGCTATTCTGTTCAAGGGTTCGCGCGGCGTCCAAATCGAACGGGCGATGGAGAAAGCCCTGGCTTAGCCATGCTGTATTTCCTGCTATACGAAAAGCTGTCGCCGCTGGTCTCGGGGTTCCGCGTTTTCCGCTACGTCACCTCCCGCACCGCGTTCGCCAGCCTGACCGCGCTGTTTCTCTGCATCGCGCTGGGCCCCTGGCTGATCGGCAAGCTGCGCCAGTTTCAGATCGGCCAGTACATCCGCGAAGACGGACCCCAGTCGCACCAGAAGAAAGCCGGCACTCCCACCATGGGCGGCGTGCTGATCATTGTCTCGATCGTGATTCCCACGCTGCTCTGGGCGGACCTGCGCAACTCCTATGTATGGATTGCGGTCCTCACGCTGCTGGCCTACGGCGCCATCGGTTTCGTGGACGATTATTCCAAAGTCGCCAAGCACCGCAATCTGGGGCTGACTGCGCGGCGCAAGATGCTGTATCAGGTGGGGCTGGCCTTTGTGGTGGCGGCGGTGCTGATGTACATGCGCACCTTCGGCGGCTATTCCACGGTGATGAACGTGCCGTTCCTGAAGCGCTTCAAACCTACGCTGCTGATCTCTTCGCTGCTGGCGAGCGACTGGACTTACGCGCTGGCCGTGCTGCCGTTCTTCCTCTTCGTGGCGGTGGTGATCGTGGGCTCGTCGAATGGCGTGAACCTCACCGATGGTCTGGATGGCCTGGCGATCGGCTTGATGGTGGTCGCCTCGGGCGCGCTGACCGTGCTGACCTACGCCGGCGGCCACGCCACCCTGGCCGAGTATCTGCAGATCGCCCGCAACGCCCGTACCTCGGAGCTGACCATCTTCTGCGGCTCCATGACCGGCGCCAGCCTGGGCTTTCTCTGGTACAACGCCCACCCGGCGGAAATCTTCATGGGCGATGTCGGCTCGCTGGGACTGGGCGCCGCGCTGGCCATCGTGGCCATCCTGATCAAGCAGGAGATTCTGCTGCTGTTCATCGGCGGCATTTTCGTGCTGGAGACGCTCTCGGTGATCCTGCAAGTGGGCAGCTTCAAGCTGCGCGGTAAGCGTATTTTCAAGATGGCCCCGCTGCATCATCACTTCGAGGCGCTGGGCTGGACGGAATCGAAGATCATAGCCCGGTTCTGGATCGCGGGGCTGGTGCTGGCGCTGTTTGCGCTGACGACGCTGAAACTAAGGTGATGGGGCTAGGGACTGGGGACTAGGGTATGGCGACTGACGTAATTCGTAGCTATCGGGATCTTCGAGTCTGGCAGCGGGGAATGGATCTCGTCGAATCGATCTATGTCATCACGCAATCCTTTCCCAAGCACGAGATCTACGGACTGACAAGTCAGATGCGCAGGGCAGCCGTGTCCATACCGGCCAACGTTGCGGAAGGGCACAGCCGCGAACACACCAAGGAGTTTCGTAACTTTCTCTCAGTGGGGCAGGGGTCGATCTCCGAGCTGGAGACTGAAGTTGAGATCGCCACGCGGCTGGGTTACCTGACTGCCGAGCAATTCAGGCGGCTCATGGACCACATCGCTGGACTCGCGAAGCAAGTCCGCGCGCTACGCGAAGCTCTGGCCAAGAAGCTCGCCGTCCAAGCCAAGACGGTTAGGAACTGACATGTCGGAATTTAGCCGGACGAAGCTCCCCAGACCCAGCCTCTCCGGCGTGCGTACCCTTGTCGTCGGCATAGAGAAGTCGGGGCTGGCCTCGATACAACTGCTCCTCCGCCACGGTGCCATAGTACGCGCTACTGATCTGAAGCCCCTGATTGAACTCCCGGAGGCCGCGGCAACGTTGGATCGGTTGGACGTCCCTTTCATCCAACAGACCCACGCCCCAGCCCCTAGCCCCCAGCCCCAAGCCCCCGCCTTCGAGAACTGCGATCTGATCGTCATCTCTCCAGGAGTGCCCGCGGATCTGGCTGCCCTGAATGCGGCGCGGGCACGCGGAGTGCGCGTCATCGGCGAGGTGGAACTGGCCGCGCCTTCCCTGCTCGGCCGCACCATCGGCATCACCGGCTCGAATGGCAAGACCACCACTACCGCCCTCGTCGGACACATCCTGCACGAATCAGGCATCGCCGCACAGGTCGGAGGCAATATCGGCACGCCGGTCGCCGCCATGGTCGAAACCTCCCGGCCGGACCGGTGGAATGTGCTGGAACTGTCCAGTTTCCAGCTTGAAACCATCGACCAGTTTCACGCCGATATCGCGGTGGCCCTCAACGTCACCCAAAACCACCTCGACCGTCATCACACCTTCGCCAACTACGCCGCCGCCAAGGGACGCCTGTTCGAAACGCAGCGGCCCGGCGCGTTCGCCATCCTCAACGCGGACGACCCCACTTGCGTAGGCTATGCTGCGCTTACCCCCGCATCGCCGCTCTGGTTCAGTTCCACGCGCGCGGTAACGCCGGGCCTTTGGCTGGCCGATGGCAAAATCTGGTTCGACGGCGACCTTCTGATGGACGCGCGCGAAATCCCCATCCGTGGCCGCCACAATATCGAAGACACCATGGCCGCCGCCGCCGCCCGCCGCTGCCCGTCTGGCCGGCGCGCCGCTCGCATCCATCGCCGCCGCCGTACGCACCTTCAAAGCGGTCGAGCACCGCCTCGAGTTTGTGCGCAATCTCGATGGCGTCGACTTCTATAACGATTCCAAAGCCACCAGTGTGGACGCCACCCTCAAAGCCCTGGACGCCTTCTCCGGCGGCCTTTGGGTGATCCTGGGCGGCAAGGACAAAGGCTTGGACTACGCCGCCCTACGCGCGCCGCTCGCCGCCAAAGCGCACGCCGCCCTGCTGATCGGCTCGGCCGCCCCCAAGATTGCGGCAGAGCTTCGCGGCGCGGCGCCGCTGGAGCGTTCCGAAACGCTGGAGAACGCCGTGCGTTTCGCTCATGCGCACGCCCAGCCCGGCGATACAGTCCTGCTGGCGCCGGCCTGCGCCAGCTTCGACCAATTCAACAGCTACGAGCACCGCGGCCAGGTTTTCAAAAGCCTCGTACAGCAACTGGAGCCCGCACACTAACATGGCGCAAAGACTCAAAACCGATTGGACCCTCTTTGGAACCACCATTGGCATGGTGGCCTTTGGCGCGGTGATCCTCTATAGCGCGTCTTCCGTGGTCGCCGAAATGAAGTTCGGCTCCTCCTGGCACTTCGTCGTGCGGCAAGGAATGTGGCTGGTGCCTTCGCTCCTGCTGATGATGTTCCTCAAGCGCACGCACTACCAGAAGCTGCGGAGCCCCATGGTGGCGTTCGCCCCCATCGGACTGGTCCTGATGCTGCTCGGCCTGGTGTTTTTCGTGGATTCGGCGCACCATCGCTGGCTGCGCATGGGTCCTCTCGGTTTGCAGCCCTCGGAACTGGCCAAGCCTGCGCTGGTTATCTTCCTGGCGTACTTCGTCGCCTGGCGCGCGCCGGCCATCAACACGCGCTACACGCTGTACCCGGCCGCGCTGGCCAGCGGTCTGGTGATTCTCGCGGTGGTCGTGGCGGACCTCGGCACCGCGGCGGTACTGGGTGTCACGGCCACCGTCGTCTTCTTTGTGGCTGGTTTGCGCTGGCGCTTCTGCGCCATCGCCGCTGGGTGCGCGCTGCTAGGCCTGATCGTTTTCACCGCCCTCAAGCCCTACCGGATCGCGCGCGTCGCCGGGTTTCTTGACCTGAACCCCGAGATCGTCTCGCGGATCGACCCCGGCGGTCACCTCGAGCAATACATGCACGAGTCGCTCACCTCGCGCGATACCAAATATCAATTGGGACAATCCAAGATCGCGGTGGGGACGGGCGGCGTGGTAGGCGCGGGGCTCATGCAGGGCAAGCAGAAGCTGCTCTATCTGCCCGAGGCGCATACCGATTTCATCTATGCGGTGGTCAGCGAGGAGCTGGGTCTGGTGGGATCGGTGGGCCTGCTGCTTGCTTTCGGTGTGATTCTCTGGCGCGGCCTGCGCGCCGCCCTGCGCACGCCCGACGATTTCGGCCGCTACCTGGCTCTGGGCATCACCACCGTCGTGGTTGTCCAGGGCTTGATGAATATCAGCGTGGTGCTGGGCATGATGCCGACCAAAGGAATCCCGCTCCCGCTCATCAGCTCGGGAGGCAGCTCGCTGCTGTCCACGCTGGCCTCGCTAGGAATCCTGATGAACGTGTCGGAGCACGCGGGATGAGGCGCCTTCGGCGCCGTGGCTCGTGGTTAGTGGCTGGTGGCTGGTGGTTGTGACGGAAACGGTTCGGAACTATAAAGAGCTTCGCGTCTGGCAAGGGGCCATGGATTTGGTCGAGAAGTTGTATGGGTTGTCTGCGTCATTTCCTCCGGAAGAGAACTATGGGTTGAGGTCGCAGATACGACGGGCTGCCGTCTCAATTCCGTCAAACATCGCGGAAGGCCAGTCCCGCGCATCCACGAAAGAATTCCTAAACCACCTATCGATCGCACAGGCTTCCCTGGCCGAGGTCGAGACCCAACTCGAAATCTCGGTGCGGCTGAAGTACCTCTCCGTGGAACAAGTGACCGCCGCGGTCCAGGCCATCCAAAAACTCGGCAAGCAACTCCATGCACTGCGCACCGCCCTGGAGGCGCGAAAATGACCGAGCGCAGCGAGCTAAACACCAGCCACCAGCCACCAACCACCAGCCACGCCCCCAAAGGCGCCCGAGCCTTCCTCTTCGCCGGCGGCGGTACCGGCGGCCACATCATCCCTGCCCTCGCCGTAGCGCACGAACTCCGCCGCCGCGGACACAGCGCCTTCTTCGTAGGCACCGAGCGCGGCCTCGAAAGCCACCTGGTGCCCCGCGCAGGCTTCCCCCTGGAACTGATCCAGATCGGCGGCCTCAAGCGCGTCGGTTTTCGTCAACGGCTCGCGACCCTGATGCAACTGCCGATCAGCACCCTTTACGCCGGGCGGCTCTTGAAAAGCCGGCGCGTGGCCGCGGTCTTCAGCATGGGCGGCTACGTCGCCGGACCCCCAGTGCTCGCCGCGCTGGTCCGCAGGGTGCCGGTGGTCGTCATGGAGCCCAACGCCGTGCCCGGGTTCACCAATCGCCGTATCGCCAGGTATGTGCGCCGTGCGCTCATCAGCTTCCCCGAGACGGCCCGCTACTTCCCGCGCGGCCGTACCGAACTCACCGGACTGCCGGTGCGCGAGGAGTTCTTTGCCATCCCGCCCAAGCCGCGCGGCGAGCGCTTCACCGTGCTGATCACCGGCGGCAGCCAGGGATCGCGCACGCTGAACCAAGCCGCGCGCCAAAGCTGGCCGCTGTTTCGTGCGGCGCCGCTGCTGGTGCGCATCGTCCATCAGACCGGCCCCGCCGCTTGCGACGAGTTGCGCGCGGCCTTCTCGGAATCCGGCCTCGAGGGCGAAGTGCTGCCGTTCATCGCGGACATGCCCGCCGCTTTCGCGCAGGCCGACCTGGTGGTGTGCCGGTCGGGCGCGGGAGCGGTCGCCGAACTGGCGGCCGCGGGTAAACCGTCGATTCTTTCGCCCTTCCCGTTTGCCGCCGACCAGCACCAGTTGCGCAACGCGGAAGCCTTCGTCCGCGCGGGCGCGGCGCGCCTGGTGGAGGATCGCGAAATGACCGCCGAAAAACTCTTTGCAACGGTCGCCGAACTGGCCGC
Source organism: Bryobacteraceae bacterium (assembly GCA_049520215.1). Taxonomy (GTDB): domain Bacteria; phylum Acidobacteriota; class Terriglobia; order Bryobacterales; family Bryobacteraceae; genus Bog-159. The sequence continues at coordinate 13,346 of JBEKPZ010000269.1, forward strand.
CGATCCCGACGGCATGGCCCGCATGGGAGCCGCCGCACGCGTCCTGGCCCATCCCGGAGCCGCGCACCGCGCCGCCGACGTTCTGGAAGAGGTGGCGCGTGCCTAGGGTGCGGCAGGTTGGCAACCTGCAGGCCGATTGTCAATCGGCCTTCTGTATTTTTTCATTGACACAAGCCCCAACAACCCGAAACAATATGAGGAGATAATGTTTTTTAGACGGCAGCACCTGCACTTCACGGGGATCGGCGGCATCGGCATGAGCGGTATCGCCGAGGTGCTCCTCAATCTCGGCTACACCATCAGCGGATCGGACCTCAAGCTGACCCCCATCACCGAGCGTCTGTCCGCCATGGGCGCCGCCATCCACGAAGGCCATGCCGCGGCCAACGTCGCCGGAGCGCGTGCCCTGGTAGTCAGTTCCGCGATCGACGAACAGAACCCCGAAGTGCAGGAAGCCCGCCGCCTGCAAATCCCGGTGATCCCGCGCGGCGAACTGCTGGCCGAGCTGATGCGCCTCAAGTACGGCATCGCCATCGCCGGCAGCCACGGCAAAACCACCACCACCTCCCTCACCGCCACCATCCTGAATCATGCCGGCCTGGACCCCACCGTCATGGTGGGCGGCCGCGTCGCCACCATGGGCGGCTCCAACGCGCGCGTCGGCCACAGCGATTTTCTGGTGGTCGAATCCGACGAAAGCGACGGCTCTTTCCTGAAGCTCGCGCCCATCCTCGCCATCGTCACCAACATCGATCGCGAACACCTGGATCACTACGCCTCGCTCGAAGAAATCCGCGCCGCGTTCATCGAGTTCGTCAACAAGGTTCCCTTTTACGGCGCTGCCATCGTCTGCGTGGACGACGATAACGTGAAGACTATCCTGCCCTCCATCCGCCGCCGCACCATCACCTACGGCGCCAGCACTCAGGCCGATCTGGAAGCCGGCGAAATCTGCTGCGGCCCGTTCGCCAGCGATTTCAGCCTGCGCTACCGGCAGACCGAACTGGGCCGCTTCCATTTGCGCATTCCCGGCCGGCACAACGTGCTGAATGCCACCGCCGCGGCGGCCGTGGCTCTGGAACTGGAGGTCGCGCCCGATAAGATTCGCGAAGCTCTGGCCAGCTTCAGCGGCGTGGACCGCCGTTTTCAGACGCGCGGCCAGGAGCGTGGTATCACCGTCATCGACGACTACGGACACCACCCCACCGAGATCCGCGCCACCCTCGCCGCGGCACGCCTGTGCGGCTTCCGGCGTATCCACGCCCTGTTCCAGCCGCACCGCTACACGCGCACCTTCCACCTGCTGGATGAATTTGGCAGCGCGTTCCATGACGCGGACACCGTGCTGATTCTGGACATTTACGCCGCCTCCGAGCGCCCCATCGAAGGAGTGAATGCCGAAGCCGTGGCGGAGCGTATCCGGCAGTTTGGACATCGCGGCGTGGAATACGTGGGTACCATCGAACGCGGCGTCGAAGCCCTGCTGCGGGTGGCCGAGGAAGGCGACCTGGTAATGACTCTGGGCGCGGGCAACGTCTGGCAGGCCGGCGATCTGTTGCTGGCACGCTTGAAACAAGCCGAAACAGCAGAAGCGGTAAGGGGGCCAAACTGATGCCGCGCGAGAAAGCGCGTCCCCCCTTTCGCTGGCGCTTTTGGCTCACCGCCTGCGCCTGGTGCGCCGTCTTCGTCTCCAGCGCGCTGGCCGCCCGCCAGGCCCATCGTTACGTGCTCCGCGATCCGCAATTCATCTTCTCCAGCGAAGATCGCAGCGCGCTGACCCTCCAGGGCGTCACCTATGCCGCGCGCGCCAAACTGCTGCGCGTCTTCGCCGGCGATTATGGCCGCAGCATCTTCGCCGTGCCGCTCGACGAGCGCCGCCGCCGCCTCCTGGCGGTCGACTGGGTGGAAGACGCCGCCGTCTCGCGCGTCTGGCCGAACCGCCTCCTGGTGCGCATCACCGAGCGCCAGCCGGTGGCCTTCGTCAGCCTGCCGCTGCATCGCAGCTCCGGCTCGGCCGCGCGGTTCCTGCTGGTGGATGCGCAGGGCGTGCTGCTCGATCCGCCCCTGCGCGCACAGTTCGCTTTCCCCGTAATGACCGGCCTGAGCGACGATCAAACCGATGCCGAGCGCCGCGTCCGCGTGCGCGCCATGCAGACCCTTATGGACGACCTCGGCCCTGCCGGACAAAACGTTTCCGAAGTCAACGCCGCCGTTCCCGACGACCTCACGGTAGTGGCCCAGGTGGAGGGCCGCCCGCTCGAACTCAATCTCGGCGACGGGAATTACGCAAAACGTCTGCAGAATTTCCTGCTCCACTATCCGGAAATCCGCAAGCACGCGGCCAATGTCACGACCTTCGATTTGCGTCTGGACGACCGCATTACCGCCAAGGAGCAGTCCAAATAATGAGCACGCCCAAAACATGCAACGCCGTGGGGCTGGACGCCGGGAGCGCCTGGACCCGCTGCGTCATTTGCCTCCTAGAAGATAACTGCATGCGCTTCCTGGGGTGCGGATCGGTCCCCTCCCGGGGCTGGGCGAAGGGACTGATCGCCGACCAGTCCGCGGTCTCGGAATGCATGCTGGCCGCGCTGCAACAGGCCGAGGCCGACGCCCAGGTCTCCGTGGAGAGCGCTGTGGTGGGAGTCGGCGCGACAGTCCGCGGAGCCAATTGCCGCGGCCTGCACGATCTCGGGCGTTCGCGTAGCGTCGAACAGCGCGACGTCAACCGCGCTGTCCAACGCGCCACGCGTGTGCGCCTGCCGGAAGGCGCCATGATCCTGCAGATGTTCCCGCAGGATTTCCTGGTGGACGGCCATCCCGGCCACCGCGATCCCCGCAAAATGATCGCCGACCAGATTGAAGCCAACGTCCACCTGGTGATGACCACGCAAAGGGAGCACGAATCGCTGGTCACCGCGGTGAACCTCGCGCATCTGGCCGTGGAGGACACCGTTTGCGAAGGCCTGGCCGCCTGCTACGCCGCGGTGCTGCCGGAGGACCGCCGCGAAGGCGCCGCCGTGCTCAACATCGGCGCGCAATCCTGCGAGTTGGTGGTTTACCGCGGGGATGCCCTTCAATTGGCTGAGAGCCTGCCCATCTCCGGCGACCACTTCACGCGCGATGTGGCGCGCGGGGTGTGCATCGGCTTCGAGGATGCCGTAACCATCAAGCACGAATTCGGCTGCGCGAGGGCCGATGTCACGGCCGAAAACACTTTCGTCGAAGTGGCCTCCCGCGAGGATCGCGATGTGCCGCGGCGCACGTTGAATTGTATCCTGGAATCCCGCGCCCTGGATCTGTTCCAGATGGTGCAGCGGGAACTGGCCCGCGTGAGCATGGAAGGCGCGCTGATGGGCGGCATGTTCTTGTGCGGCGGCGGCGCCCGCCTGGAAGGCCTCTGCGAAGTCGCCGAAGAGGTGCTCCAATGCCAGGTCTCCAATGCGCTGCCCGTAGGTATCCGGGATTGGCCGGACGAACTCTCGGATCCGGCCTGGACCACCGCGGCCGGGCTAGCCATGTACTCGGCCAAACTGAAATCGCAGCACGAGTTGCAAAGGCAGTCCTATGGGCTGCTGGGAAAAATCTTGAAATGAAAAGGCAGAAGACAGAAGTCAGAAGTCAGAAGTCAGAAGGCAGAAGTCAGAAGGCGCAGGGTGGAGATTCTGACTTCTGACTTCTGTCTTCTGTCTTCTTTTTGAAGGAGGCTTTATGGCATTGATGGACTCCGAAAACGATTTGAAATACGAGATTCAAGAAGAAGCCGCCGGTGGGGCGCGCATTAAGGTCATCGGCGTGGGTGGCGGCGGGTGCAACGCCGTGGCGCGTCTGTATCGCGAAGGCATGCCCGGCGTGGAGTTCTGCGCCATGAATACCGACGCCCAGGCCTTGGCTGCATGCGAGGTGCCCAGTAAGCTGCAGCTTGGCGCCAAGATCACCAACGGGCTCGGCGCGGGCTGCAACCCGGAGATCGGCCGCCAGGCCGCACTCGAAAATACCGACAAAATCGTCGAATTGCTGCAAGGTGCCGACATGGTCTTCGTCAGTGCCGGGCTGGGCGGCGGCACCGGCACCGGCGCGGCGCCCGTCATCGCCTCGCTGGCCAAGGAACTGGAGGCGCTCACCATCGCGGTGGTCACCAAGCCGTTCTCTTTCGAAGGCGGCCGCCGCATGCGCCTGGCCGACCATGGCCTGGCGAAGCTCGCCTCCACGGTGGACACCGTCATCGCTATTCCCAACGACCGGCTGCTGAAACTGGTCCCCCGCGGTACCAGCTTCTTCGAAGCCTTCAAACTGGCCGACGATCTGCTGCGACAGGCCGTGCAAGGCATCAGCGACATCATCAATACGCCCGGCATCATCAATCGCGATTTCGCCGACGTCAAGTCCACCATGCTCGGCATGGGCTACGCCATGATGGGCACCGCCGTCGGACGCGGCGAAAATGCCGCCGTGGACGCCGCCCGCCAGGCCATCAATTCGCCGCTGCTCGAAGACTCGCGCATCAGCGGCGCGCGCGGTGTGCTGATCAATATTACGGGGTCCAGCCGCCTGGGCCTGCACGAGGTCAATGAAGCCTGCTCCATCATTCGCGAAGCCGCCGATTGCGAGGACGGCCAGATCAACTTCGGCGTGACTATGAATGAGTCCATGGCCGACGCCGTGAAGATCACCGTGATCGCCACCGGCTTCCAGCCGCAGTACGCGCCCGCCCAGGAAGAGCCGCCCAAGACTCCGGTGGAGACGGCCGCGCAGCCGTTTTGGACCGAGCCCGTTGCGGCCGCCCCACCCGAAGCTGCGCCGGAGCCGCTGGTGAATGGCGAACCGGAGCCGGCCTTCGACCCGGACGACCTCGACACGCCGGCCTATCTGCGCCAGGGCCGCCTGCTCAATTAGGTGGGGCAGGCTCTCAGCCGGGGTGCCCTCTGGGCCGGGACTCTCAGTGTGTGCCCTAAAGGGGCAGATTACCAGTGGGGGAAGGACCCACTCGAATCCAGTGGGGGAAGGTCGTGTGCGGAACTTTCTGAGACGG
>JBEKPZ010000270.1:0-14001 GCA_049520215.1 Bryobacteraceae bacterium
GCCTGCGACATGCGGAACAGCTTCTCCTGGCCGGTGCGCTTGCCCAGTTCCTCGGAAAATACGCGCAGGTGCGTGGCCCGCGGATCTTCGGCGCGATACACGCGGTGCCCGAAACCGGGGATCTTCACCTTGCGCGCCAGCGTGCTCTTCACCCGGTCGATGGCGGCCTCCTCGCTGGAGAGCTGCAGCAGAATCTTGATCACGTCCTGGTTCGCCCCGCCGTGCAGCGGACCTTTCAGCGCACCGATGGCCGAGGTGATCGACGAGTACATGTCCGACAGCGTAGCGGCCGTCACGCGCGCGGCAAAAGTGGAAGCGTTGAGCTCGTGGTCCGCGTGCAGGGTCAAGGCTACGTCGAAGGCGTGCTCCATCACGTCGTCGGGCCGCTTGCCGGTAAGCGCGTAAAGAAAGTTTTCAGCAAAGCTCATGGACGGGTCGCCGCCGATCACATGCAGACCTTTGCGAATGCGGTCGAACGTGGTCACGATGGTGGAAGTTTGCGCCATCAGGCGCAGCGCCTTGCGCGTATTGGCGTCCGGCGTCATGTCCGGCGTCTCCGGATCGTAAATGCCGAGCATGGAAACCGCCGTGCGCAAAACGTCCATCGGACTGGCCTGCGGCACGGTTTTCAGAAAGTCCACCACCGCGGTCGGAATTCCCCGGTTGGCGGCCAGGTCCTTCTTGAGTTGATCGAGCTCCGCCTGCTTGGGCAGCCACCCATTCCACAGCAGGAAGATGACTTCTTCAAAAGTCGCATGGTCGGCCAGCGTGTGGATGTTATATCCGCGGTAGCTGAGCACGCCCGCGTATCCGTCGATGTAACAGATCTCGGACTCGCCGGCGACGACGCCTTCCAAACCCGCTACTGTTGTGCCCATTCCGTTCCAGTCTCTCGTTTCATTGTACGTCTACTGCCCCGCCGGACAGCCCGGCAGCGGCGAAAAGCCGATGGTCAGATCGTCCCGCTGCACCCACAGCTTGTCTTCCTGCTGGTTGGCGCTCTTGCCGGAATCCACGGTCACGATTACGCCCGAGCCGCAGGAGCGCGTCTTGGTAATGTGGAAGGATTTCGGGTCGGCATGTTCGCTCTGCGGACCCCAATCCTTCATGAACTCGGTGAATTGATAATCGCGGCAAGGATTGGCGGCGGTGCAGCCCCACAGGCCGTAGGCCGCCTGATAATCCTGGCGTGCTAGCAGGCCGTAGAAGCGATTGACCTGACGCTCCTGGCGGTAGTTCTTGAAAATGAGAAACAGGACGCCCGCGGCGATCACCACCACGACGGCGGTAAGCACCAGCCGCTTGATGGTCTTTTCGCGCCGTTCTTCGCCGGCTCCGTAATGATCGAGATAGCCAGCCATGGCGGGCTCCTATTTTGCCGGATAAGCCTTATCGTAGGCGGTTATGGCATCGGCCGTCAGATCCAGCGCGGGCTTGAAGAACAACGTTCCTTGTTCCTCCACCACCACGTCGAGGCCTTTTTCGGCCGCCAGCTTCTCCACCACTTCCCTCATCCTCTTGCCGCTGTTGCCGAGAATTTCGTTGCGCTCCGCGGTGACGTCGGCCTGCAGGTCGTCGTTCAGGCGCTGCAGTTCGCGCTGTTTGCGGGTGCCTTGCGCGTTCAGGTCCGCTTCGGCCGCCGGCGTTAGCTTGCCGGCGTTGGCCTGCAACTGCTGCCGGATGCCATCCAGCTCCCTTTGCAGCCTTTCCATTTCCTGTTGGCGGGGCTTGTACTTGGTCTCCATGGCGGCGGAGGCCTTCTTGATCTCGGCGCATCCCAGCACTGCCCGCTGCAGGCTGATAACGCCAACCTTGGTCTGACTCAGACCGGCTTTCGATAGAGAAATCAGGGCCAGGCAAGCCATGCCCAGCCGCAACCCAAACCTTACTGACATGCGAGACGGACTCCTTCTTGAAGTGTGCGAAGCATTAAGGTTAGCACAACCACTATCCACCAGCCACTATCGGAACAGTCCTATCGGAACGGTCCTCTCGCGTCTGGGCCTTTGCGCCGTTCCCGAGCAGGCCGCGAGTGGAAATACCGGGATGTGCTGAAAAACCCGCGGCATGCGGTGCGCATCGACCATCGCCGTCCCCAACGAAGCCGAGCGGGTGTTGGCGGTGTTGGCGGTTCCGGCATTTGACTGCCCGTCCCCCTCGCTCTATACTCGAAAGCGAAGCACGTTTTGAGCGTATTGCCTGTCATGACCGTTACCGTCAAAAATAAGACACCGCTTGTGGTCCCTCCCTCCGTACGCCGGCAGGCCGGCCTCAAGAGCGGCCAACAGATCGAATTCATGGTCGTGGGCGGCGTCATCAGCATCCGTCCGAAGCTCCCGGCCGCGGACGACGAATACACGCCAGAGCAGCACCGCATCGTCGATGCCCAACTCGCCGAAGGCCTCGCCGACGTCGAGGCCGGCCGGGTCCATGGTCCTTTTTCCACCCACAAGGATTTCATCGCGTCACTCCATAGGGAAGCGAAGAAGTTGAACCGCAAGAAAGTCAAGCGCCCGGCGTGATGAAGCTCTTCCGCACTCCGCACTTCGAGCAGCGGAACCGAACCTCCACCACCCCTCGCTCCGCAGCAAGACGTACGACGAGAGCCGGGGCCTACGGCAGGCGCGCGTCGATGGCGATTGGCGCCTTTACTTCTTCATCCAGGACGACGCACGCATCGTTGCAGAGCGGGAGGACGATCACGGCGGGCCACGCGCGCCTTCTACAGCCAGTACTGCCACTGATCGAAAAGCAGCACGTAGCCTGCCAATAAAGCATTGGTGACGGCGTGCGCCAGGATACAATCCGCCAGGTTGCGGGTGCGCACGATCCACCAGTTGTAAGCCACGCCCGCGATCAACCCGACTTCCCAATACGGTCCGTGCTCCGCGGCGAAGAGCAACGCAACCGCCCAGAACGAAAGGGCCGTGTAGCGGCCCAGGGGCACGCTTTCGAAGTCTGGGCGGATCGCATAGCGCATCAGCCAGCCGCGCCAGAATAATTCCTCGAAAACGGGAACCAGAATGGCGCTCTCCAGCACCCGCACCGCGATGAAGAACGCGTTTTGCTTGAGATGCGCAGGCAGCGTACTCCGCGCCGAGCCTGTAATGCCGTTGTGGAACAGCCAGAATTCGCGGTAGCCGGGTCCCCAGAGGAGGTCCGGCGCGATCCACACCGCCAGCACGGCCACCCCCAGCAGCACGGAACCAATGGGGAACGAAAAATGCCGCGGAATCGCGCGTCGGGAGAACACCATCAGCGTCGCCGCCACCAGCACCAAGCGCACAGGCGCCAGCCACTCGGGCGGAAACGGGAGCCAACGCAACGCGATGAAGACCGCGAATGGCGCGACGTACGCGACTGCAGGATGCGGTTTCAATCCCAGTATTTCTCGCCTTCCGCGAGGTTGGCTTTCACCACATCCGGATTCAACTCGACGCCCAAGCCGGGTTTCCGCGGCACGGCGATGTAACCGTCAGTGACCAGCGGCCCTTCATGCACGATGACGTCGTCCATCCAATTGCGGCGTCCGACCACCGTTTCAGCGGCGAGGAAATCCCGTACGGAAGCGGCCCACTGCACGGTGGCCATGGTGCTGAGCGCGCTCCCCGTATTATGCGCCGCCATGGGGAGATCGAACAGTTCCGCCAGGCTGGATATCTTCTTGGATTCGAGCAGCCCCCCTGCATTTCGAATGTCGAGCTGCACCACGTCGCAACCCTGGTTCACGATAAAATCCTTGAACCCCTGCCGGCGGGCCAGGTTTTCGCCGGTGCCGATGGGGACCTTGGAGGCCTGCGTCAGGCGCACCCAGCCAGGCGAGAAATCCGGCGGCAGGGGATCCTCCAGCCACAAGGGTTTCACCGGATCGAGGGCTTCGGCGAGTTGCATGGCCGCTCGCACATCGTACTCCCCTTCACAGTGCACAATCAAGTCGCGGTCCCAGCCGATAGCGTCGCGGCAGTATTCGAAGGCTTGCCGGATCTCCCGCAACTCGCGGGATGTGAGCACCCGGTTGGATAGGTCGCGCGCGTTGTCGACCTTGGGCGCCCCGCGCGGCGGCGAGACTCGGAACGCGGTCCACCCGGCGGGGTCGCTCTTCATCTTGTCGGCCCACTCGTTGCAACTGGCGCGGTCGAGCATGTTCACGGGACCTTCGTCGCGGTACACGCGCACGCGGTCGCGATAGCGTCCGCCCAGCAGCGCGGCCGCGGGCTGGTCCAGCAGCTTGCCGGCCAGATCCCAGAGCGCCATCTCGATAGCGCTGACGGCGCGCAGCAGCATGTGGGCGGAGCCATCGATGCGGCTGCCCAGCCCGTTATAGAGCGCTTCGATTTCGAGCGGGTCCTTGCCCAGAAAGTACGGGCGCAACTCCAGCACGCCCGCCCGGATGCCGACGCCGGGGCTGCCATAGCCCTCGCCGATTCCGTAGACGCCGGCGTCCGTCACCACTTTCACAAAAGTATAAGTGCGGAGGCCCTGCAGGACCATTGCGTGGATGTCGGTGATGCGCGCGTGGCCGCGCTCGGGCGCTGCCAGAGCGTCGAAGCCGGCCAGCGATGTGGCGGCCGAGAGTGCGCCCAGGAACCGGCGCCGCGAAAGCGAAAACATAGATTGCCGCATTCTATCAGACGCCGCAACAGAACCACGCGGTGTGGGTTTCAACTCACAGCCGATGGAGCGCGCCGTGCAATGCTCGGAGGCGGCACGCTCCACTCGGGGGATGGCGTGGGCTGCCGTAGTCTCGGGCCGGCGCGTCTCACTGCAGCCGATTCATTGGGGACCTCACGGGATCCATATTCTCGAACACCATATTCCGCCCGACTCAGCAACTACACGACCGAGTGCGATCTCCTATCTGGAACCACATACCTGAGGGTGCCGGTTTGATCGATCAAACGCGCCCGAAAATGCCTCACGAAGGAGAATATCGTAGCAGGCGAGCCATCTTTTCACATATTGCCAGGTTTTTGGCGCGGGATGCACTGGTCCGTTCTCCGACCAACTGTAACCAACTGTACATCTGGATCGCGACACCCCCGAAATCCAGTTCCCGACAGCCCACCGTATTCGAGAGGCGATTGTCACTGGCCGAAAACTTCCGGCCCTGCTTGCCCAGCTATAGAGCCAAAGTTGCAAGCAACGCCACGTCGACGTCGCCCATGTCTGTGAAGGTTCCAATGACCCGGTCAATTTCCGCGTAGGTAGCGAGATTGTCGGTCACGATCACCGAATCCATCAACAGTCCCGACCCATTCGCACGCTCACCTGCGACACGTACGGCCACACGGCTCGGGTATCCCGCACGAGCCGTGTTACTGGTGATCATAGCCACGATAGTCTGGGGCAATCCTGAGTCGAGTTGGTCTGCTTGGACCACCAGCGCCGGTCGCATTTTCGACGTTCGCAGATTCGAGTCCGGGAACAGCACCCACACGATGTCACCGCGGCGGCAGGTCATCGTACGCAGCCATCTCTGGGCGATCCCAGTCCTCGGCAAATGGAGCCAAGCGGCGGCGCAGATCGGCCGCCTGGGACTCGTCGATTCCTCTTTGACCAAGATCCACCGGGCCCGCGGGCCGAACCCACGTCACGATAACGCGCGAGCCTTCGGCCTCGGCCAGCGGCTCCAGCAGCTCTACCCTCCCGTTGCGGTAGACGCCTTCGACCGACTTCACCATGCACCCATTATGCCGCAAACTCCCAGTCGCAGGCAGCCTCTCTCCGGAGGCTTGGGATGAAATCGGGAATCGGATCGACCTCAGAGCACTACTCGCAGCGCAACGCCTCGTTCGGATCGACGTGCGTCGCCCGGCGCGCGGGCAGATAGTTGGCGGCCGAGGCCACGGCTGCCAGGAACAGCTACGCGGCGGCGAAAATCAGGGGATCGGTGGCGCTCACCTGCACCAGCAAACTCGCGCCAGCCGCGTGACGGCCAACGCCGCCACCACTCCGATCAACACGCCCAGCAGCGTCAGACGCGTGCCTCGGCCGAGCACCAGCGCCAGGACGTCCGCGGGGCGCGCGCCGAGCGGCATGCGAATGCCGATTTCCCGCGTGCGTTGCGCCACCGAGTAGGCCATCACGCTGCAGTTCCCGGTGTCTGCCAACACCAACGCCACCAGGCCCAGCCCGGCCAGCATGACCCTCGCCATCTTCTGCACAAATAGCGCGGGCCCTGCAGGACCATCGCGCGGATGTCGGTGATGCGCGCGCGGCCGCGCTCGGGCGCAGCCAGAGTTTCGAAGCCGGCGAGCGCAGCCGCAGCCGGAAGCACGCCCAGGAACCGGCGCCGCGAAAGCGAAAACATAGAATGCCGCATTCTATCAGACGCGGATCGTCACTGAAGTTGGACCATCCGAACGTCATCCCAGAAGAGCCTGCCTCTTTCCGTCACTCCAACCAGATGAATGCGAAGCGTGCCGCGCGATCCAGCCCTGAAGTCCGCGGCAAACTCATCCCATCGATCGCAGGAAACCTGACGCGGCCCATCCGTTACCGCGTTTCCACCAAAGGTGTCATGTAGCCAAATAGACCCGAACGACGGGGATCCGCACGCTGACCGGACGCGGGCCGAGATCCTGTAGAGCGCGCCTTCTCGCAGTCCGACCATATCCTGGAACACACCCCCGGCATTAGCCAATTCCAGCGCCTGCTTGCCCTCGTACGATAGGGCGCTGGACAGACCCGCCGTCGCCGAGCCAAACGCTCCCCACGGGCTCAGATTAGCGCCCTCGAAGCCCGCGTTCGCCGGCACATTGCCCGGCAACCGCAGCTTCCACCCAGGCGGATTGACCGGAAGCTCGATACCCTCAGTTCGGCCACCGTGCATTCCTCTGCGCCAGGTGTCTACCGCGGGGGCGTCTTGAGACCAATAGTCAAACAGTCGCGGCACACGGAAATCAGCCACCACTCCGCCCATAAACAAGATACTGAATAGGATTGCGGCGCCGCCCCGGTTCGGCGCTATTCGCGACAACCAGCGAGCGGCTAGATACCCGAAGACGCAACTGGCCAGGTAAAAGAACCGCTCCGCTCCCCAAATTCTCACGCCTGAGAGACTCGCGAATCCGGCAGGCTTTCCCCGCACGACGATGGCAATGGCCACGGACGCGATCGCCAGATACAAGGCGATCGTCAGCCGAAGGCGATGTGCCTTCTCCGCCCTCCAAAACCAGACAGTCCAAAGCACAGCTACGATCAGGAAGACTACCACGGAGGCATCCAGAAAATTGTTTGCCAGGAACTGGCTCCTGCCCTGACCGGCGATCGCCGGCAATATGGATCTGTAAAGAATACAGACCGTGATGTCCCCGAGGAGCGTGCGTTCGATTGGCCAGATGCCGCCTATTCCGGGACTCGAGAGCATGACAACCGTCTGGATCGACAGCGCCAGGAGCAGGCCGCAAGGTATCATGGCACACCGGCGGAGCCCGCGTCGCGCCAGCATCCCGGCGCAAATGGGCAGCAGAATAATCAGCACCGGCGAACTGAGGCCGATGAGGAACGCTCCCGCGGCGAGTCCCAACAGTTTCGGAATGCCGCATATTTCGTCGTCCTGGGGACCTCTAGCCAGCAATAGGATTCCGGGCAGCGCAAGGTACCACTGGACGTTGGTAATGTTGCCCACCATCTCGTCCACAACGAACCCTGCTGCAAACAAAACGCATAGCACAGCTCGGAGCGCCTGCGACTCTATCAAATGGCGGTACCAGGGCAGGAAGAGAAAGGTGCACGACAGACCAGCCAGAGCTAGGGCAGCGGAGTTAAAGGCGAGCGGAACCAAAGCGGCGGGCAAACCGGAGCTAACCAGCGCAACCACACGGGCCATGGAACACATGTACCCAGCATGCGGCGTCAGCAGAGCATGGAACCATCCGAGAATGAGCTGGTCATGGTAGAAGACGATGCTGTCTTCAGCCCAGAATTGAGGACTGGTTAGCGTGCCCGGACGGCGCATCTCCAGGATTGTAAAATTAAGTACAAAAAGCCCCCAAAACGCGCGCCAGTCCCGCGAATGTCTTGAGGAGGAGTTATCCGGAATTTGAATTTGCCCTCCCGGCCACCAGCCAGTGTACCGCTAATCGCCACTGTGGAAGCGTCGCCGAGCGATCTCCGACAAAGTTCAACGGCCGATGGAGCGCGCCGTGCGATGCTCGGATGCGGTACGCTCCACTCGGGGGATGGCGTGGGCAGCGAGCGGCAGACTCTCGTGCATGGCCGGAGACTTACACCCGTCTGTGCAAGCTGCAGTCCCAGAGTTGCACGCAACGCCGCGTCGAGGTCGCGCATGTCCCGAAGGACATGAATAACTCGCGGTATTGTGCCCGGACGTGTCCGGTTCGCTGTGGCCGCGCTGCCAAGCATGGCTCAGTCGAGAAAGCCGGGGCAGTTCCTTGGCTCGGGACTCTGCGTTCTGGGCGAATGGGGCGTCGTGCGGGCCTGCTATCATGAAGGTTTCCCGCCATGATTGTGGAGGCCCATGTCGTCCGGTTTGACTCGATTTCCTTGGATGGCGGCGCTACGCTCGCGCCGGTTGAGGTGGCCTACGAAACGTACGGCACTCTGAACGCGCAGAAGAGTAACGCCATCCTGGTTTTGCACGCGTTTTCCGGCGACGCGCATGCCGCCGGGGTCAGTCCGGAGACCGGCAAGCCGGGCTGGTGGGACAACATGATCGGTCCGGGCAAGGCGTTCGACACCAACAAGTATTTCGTCGTCTGTTCGAACGTACTGGGCGGATGCCGCGGCACAACGGGACCCGCATCGATCAACCCCGCGACGGGCTGTCCGTATGCCATGTCGTTTCCGGTGATCACCATTCGCGATATGGTGCGGCTGCAGAAGTTGCTGATCGATCACCTGGGCATTGCGCGGCTGCTGAGCCTTTCGGGCGGGTCGATGGGCGGGATGCAGGCGCTGGAGTGGGCGGTATCTTATCCCGAGGCGGTGGTGTCGACGATTCCGATCGCGGCCACGGCGCGGCACAGCGCGCAGCAGATCGCGTTCAACGAAGTGGGCAGGCAGGCGATCATCGCCGATCCGGATTGGAGCGAGGGCAATTATTACACCGGCAAGCCGCCCGCGCGGGGACTGGCGGTGGCGCGCATGGTGGGTCACATCACTTACATGAGCGACGACTCCATGCGCGAGAAGTTCGGGCGGCGGCTGCGCGGCAAGAACAGCTTCGGCTACGATTTCGACGTGGATTTCGAAGTGGAAAGCTACCTGCGCTACCGCGGCAACGAGTTCGTCAGCCGGTTCGATGCGAACTCCTATCTGTACATCACCAAGGCGATGGACTATTTCGATCTGTCGAACGGCAACGGGTCGCTGGCGGCCGCGTTCGAGCGGGCCACGGCGCGTTTCCTGGTGATCAGCTTCAGCTCGGATTGGCTGTATCCGAGCTATCAATCGCAGGAGATCGTGCGCGCGCTGCGCAGCCGAAACGTGGACGTAGCCTATTGCGAACTACCGTCCAACTACGGGCACGACGCGTTTCTGGTAGACGTAGGCGAGCAGACCGAATTGGTGCGCGGGTTCCTGGCCAGCACGTATGAAAAGGTAGCCGGATGACTAGCCGGATAGCCAGCTCCGCATCGCCGCCGCATGGCAAGCCGTTCGTGGGGGAGTTACTGGGGCGCAGCGATTACGCCATCATCGGCGAGATCGTGGAGCCGGGCGCGAAGGTGCTGGACCTGGGCTGCGGCGAGGGCGAGCTGCTGGAATGGCTGGCGGCGAACAAGGGCGTGGATGCGCGCGGCGTGGAGATTTCGGGCGCACGGGTGCAGCGCGCCATCGCCCGCGGCGTGTCGGTGTATCAGGGCGATATCGACCAGGGGTTGGCAGACTATCCGGACCAGGCGTTTGATTACGTGATCCTGAGCCAGACGCTGCAGGAGACACGGGAGCCGCTGCGGGTGCTGCGGGAGATGCTGCGCGTGGGACGGCGGGCTATCGTGGCATTCCCCAACTTCGGGCATTGGCGCGTACGGCTCTCGATGCTGACGACCGGGCGCGCGCCGAAGACGCGGCTTTTCCCGTATGACTGGTACGATTCGCCGAACATCCACTTTCTGACGGTGGACGATTTCGAGCAACTGGCGCGGCAGGAGGGGCTGGCGGTGGAGCGGCGGTTCTTTCTGGAGGGGCACCGGACGGTGGAGACGCTGCCGAATCTGCGGGCGGAGGTGGCGGTGTTTTTGGTGCGGCGGTAGGGGTTCCTACGGAGCTCGCGACGAATTCGGATGTTGCCAGGGCTCAGCACAGCGAATGCGCCGGCCAATTCTTGCCCATGTTCTTGAATCGATTCCGAGACCACCGCTGCCGGAAGACGAGTTCGCCAAAGTCCTTATCGGCTGTGATCAACACGCTCTCGGAGATCTGGCTCTCCGTCAGGACGGTTTCATCCATGATTCCGGGCGACATTTCGGCAACATGGGCAACCAGGTGGCCGTCGAGGCGCAGGCGTTCGACGATCTGGCGATCGACGTTTTCATCGGCCAGCAACGTCACCGAAGAGTCGTCTCAAGAGGGTAGATGACATCAGCGCGCAGGGCGTCCGCCGCAAACGCAAGCGCTGCGCGGACCGCGCCTTCGGTGAGGCGCGGATGCGCCTCAAGTAGCTGTTTGACCGTTTCTCCGGCGGCCAATCTCTCCAGGATCAACTCGACGGTGATACGGGTGTCGGCGATTACAGGCTTGCCCATCATTACGCCGGGGTTGGAAACAACCGTCTCTCGGTAATCGCGCACGTGTCCCCCTTCAATCTAGGGTACCGCGCCAAAAGGTGCGAAGTCATGCGGCTCTGCGTTCGGGGGTGTGTGCTCGACGCATGGCGTTTCGCGGGGCAGACCGTAGCTACCCGGATCCGGACTTTGGCACGACATCCGACTCTCCGCCCGGGCTAGGGCGACGGTGTCAACGTCCGGACGCCCGTCACTCGGTCCTTGCCTGAGGCTCGCATTACAACCGTAGGGGTGGGTCGAATAGCGGACCGTAGTGCCGCGATAAAATAGGCGTATGGCTGACAAAGATGGCGCGGAAAAGGCGGATGAGTTATGCTTGCCTTTTTGTGCTGCGTTTCCCGGCGTGCAGACAATGATCTTTCGCGACAGCCGCACGCTAGAACTGGTAAAGCTCGGTATGGCAAAGGAACGCCGGGTTTTTCGCGTCCGCGCGATGGTGACGGACCAGAGTCAGCAACTTAACTGTTCGCTGGAGGAGGTCGTGGCATTTCAGCCTCAGAATCGCCTGCCGCTCCCGGATGGAAACTTCTCTCTTTGGAAGCACTATGGCGGAAATCGCGCGGTGTTCTACGACCTGCGTTGCGATCAGAGCGGCAACCTCTCGGCAATCGAAGTGGAGGTCAGTGCCCTACGACCGGAGTTGGCGTTGGCTTACGCGCGGGCTGCCGTCAACCAGCTGTTAGATAGCCTCACGGCCACCGTAGCGCATCCCATCGTAATTCAGCGCCTTGAGCTTCTATCGCCAAAAGACAATAAGACCGTGCTGGCTTATCAGATAACGATGCCACATCAGTGTGTCACAAAGCTTCCAAGAATGGGGGGCTTCCTCCCAGGCCGGCCTTTCTCAGGGATCGAGGCAGTATTGCGTGAAGCCCTCACGAACCCCAGCCCTTATTACAGGCTTTTGCTTGCCTATAAGGCCTTCGAGGGAATAAAGCGTGTTCGCCGACATTTCCCCGAACTTGCAAAGAAGCACAGCCTAACCGTTCCTGACCTCACGGTTATAAAGCTCGACAAGACCGAGCTGGCCCAACACGGGTTCTCAAACGAAGTGCTAGCGTTTGAGGATTTGGCGCAATTAATCGATCACTACAAGAGCCTACGAGATGCATGCGCACATTTTTTCATAGGCAGTAGAGGTAATGCTGCCCGCCAGCATCTCCATCTCTCAAGCACAATAGCCCATACCTGCGGGAGAGTGGCCGCCCTGATGCTCGTTTGCGCGCGTCGGGAACTGGTGTATTTGAAGGGCTACGATCGACGTTATCTTGCAGCGATTACCCAGGTCGGAATGCTGTTGCCGATGGAGGGCGCACGGGAACAGTTTATGGTTGTTTGCCCGGACGATGAGGCCAGCGCACCGGCGGACGAATTCAATCGTTAGGAAACTTATACAATGCGCCGTAATGTATAATGTAGCCGGGCGACTAAACTCGAAGAGACAACTGCTCAAATCCCCACTTTCTCACGGTGCTCTCAGGTAATCAGTAATGCCCGTGGCCCGCAGGGAATAGAACTGCTGTCTGATTTCATAAGGCCCTTGGGGCAACGGCCCCTGGAGCCGCAAAGCGGCTGGCTGCGGGCCATTTGCTCATCGAGGACGAAGGGCAATCCGGCTCGTACCGCCTCTCGACCAAGGCCGGATGGCCTGATTTGCGAGTTTGTGCTTCACCGCCATGCCGAGATCGTCCCAAGATGCTAACCCCCATCGCCAAGAATACAGGATTAAAGCCCGATGACTTCGTTGGCCAGGCGCTCCGTATTGCCGATGGCCTCCTCGCGCGCGGTTCTGTAACACATCACTCCAGGTATTTCGAGGGCCTCCGCGATACAGCGGCCGTCATCTTCGCGCTCGAGTTCGATGGAGAGAGTCACAATCAGATCATAGGGCGTAGTGTACCGAAGGTGGCTGGCGGCTATCGCGAATCTCCCGACTCTTCGCCTTGAAAGGAGCGACTGCTGGAGCATTATGAGGACTCCCCGCCTGGTATGACTTTTGAGCTAAACTGAGATCGAGATGCTAGAGGAAACGGAAGAAATACAAACCCGAGGAGATCGGGTACTGCTCCCGGCTGGCGTTATTCTCAAGCCGCCGGTCAGCATGGAAGACCTGACGTCCGGGACCGAATGTGACCCGGAGGGGGCGGAGGAATTCGTGGCGTTGATCCGGGCGCTTCGCACGGAAGGCTCCCGGCCGGTCCACCTCTGATGGACGCCACAACGCCCGTCGTTGTGGACACCGATGTTGTTTCCTTTGTGTTTAAGACCCGCGCCCTTGCTCCCGCGTACCAAGCCATCCTCGCCGGCAGAGCAATAGCGGTTTCACTGATTACGCTGGCCGAAATCGAATACGGCATGGAGGCGAAGAATTGGGGCGCCACGCGCCGCGATATGATGCGCAGGTTTCTTGCCCGCTTTACGGTTCTATTGCCGAACGCTGAAACGGCACGAGTCTGGGCGCGGATCAAGAGCGGCTGTGACAAGAAAGGCCGGCCCATCGAATTCGCCGATGCCTGGATCGCGGCCGCAGCCGTGCAGTTGAACATCCCCCTGGTCACCCACAACGCCAGCGATTACCGATCTGTCGAGAATCTGACGATTCTTACCGCATCGGCGGCAATCTGATGAGCTTCCGGCTTTTGGCGTTTCGACGACTCACGGCAACCTGTTGCCGCCGGTCGCGGTAGGGATGCCAGTTGCCCGGCACCCCCGCACAGATCCGCTACTGGCGTTGCAATTTGTCTCACACGCTTCTCTAAGCGCGAGAATAAAAAGTCTGGCGCCGGCAAGTGACGTTGAACCCAAATTCCGCTGGTCGGCAGATAACGTGTGAAACCAGTGCTTAGGGAGGTGATCTGTGTTAAACCGAATTTGTGCGGATATGGCCGCTGTTGTTCAGGGTCTCAGGCACGTTGCTTTTTGCAGGCGCCACTGGCCTGGCACAGAACCCCAGGCCGGAGCCAACCCGCGAAGAACCGCTGGTACGCGTGACGGTGGACCTGGTGCAGGTCGACGTTATCGTCACCGATCGAAACGGGAATCACCTCAGCGATTTGGAGTCTGCGGATTTCGAGGTCCTGGAAAACGGCAAGCCGCAGCGTATTACCAACTTTTCCTTCATTGCGGGGCAGGCGCCACGGGCACCCGCCGCGCCGCATTCGACCGTCGGCCAGCACGTCGTGGCGCTTCCACCGATCGCTCCGGCCCGGCTCGCGCCGGGGCAGGCGAATCGCACGATCGCCGTGGTTGTGGA
>JBEKPZ010000271.1:0-11281 GCA_049520215.1 Bryobacteraceae bacterium
ATCGCCGCCGGCATTCTGTTCGGGGTCGCGCCGGCCTGGCAGATCTCGCGTCTCGACCGCTACGAACTATTGAAGGAAGGCGCCCGCGCCAACACCGCCGGCTTGGGGCGCCAGCATCTGCGGGCCGCGCTGGTGGTAGCTGAAGTCGCGCTGGCGCTGGTGTTGCTGGTCGGCGCGGGATTATTTCTGCGCAGCCTGGCCGCGCTCGAAGACGTGAACCCCGGATTTCAACCTAGCGGCGTGATCACCGCCGGCCTGTCCCTGCCGGAGACCCACTACGCCGATCGGGGCAAGCGCATCGCGTTCTTTCGCGCCGTGCTTGGCAACCTGGCCGCCATGCCCGGTGTGACCTCCGCGGCTGCCGCTGTGCCCGTGCCATTCAGCGGCGACGGCGGTTCGGCATCTTTCGCCATCGAAGGACGGCCCTCGCCTCCAGGAGATCCGGGTCCGCACGGCGATGTTGGGTACGTCACTCCGGACTACTTCGCCGCGTTAAAGATCCCCATCCGCAACGGGCGCGTCTTCACCGATCTGGATCGCCAGGATACCGAACCCGTGGTGCTCGTCGATGAAACCCTCGCGCGGCAATACTGGCCCGGCGAAGACCCCATCGGCAAGCACCTCCGCCGCGGCAGG
This sequence comes from Bryobacteraceae bacterium, assembly GCA_049520215.1. GTDB lineage: Bacteria > Acidobacteriota > Terriglobia > Bryobacterales > Bryobacteraceae > Bog-159. Next base: position 637 of record JBEKPZ010000271.1, read on the forward strand.
CGGGCGCCATGGGCCACTATCGTCGGCGTGGTGCGTCACGTGAAGAACGCGGATCTCGGCGGCGAAGACGTCAAAGGCAAATACTATTTCCCGCTATACCAAGACCCGCCACCCTACGCGAGGTTCGTGGTGCGAACGCCCTCGGACCCGGCGCGTCTGGCGGCTGGCATTCGCGATGCGGTCCGGTTGGTGGATGCGACGCAGCCGGTTTCGCAGGTGAGGCTGCTGCCCGAAATGGTGGGCAGTTCGCTCGCCCCACGCCGCTTTGTGGTGACGGTGCTGAGCGTGTTCGCCGGCATGGCGTTGCTGATGGCCGTGATCGGATTGTACGGCGTGATCTCCTACGCGGTGACCCAGCGCACGCAGGAACTGGGCGTGCGCGTGGCGCTGGGCGCGCAACAGGGCGAGATCCTGAAGTTGGTATTGGGCCAGGGCATGCGACTGGCGGGAGCGGGGGCGGCGATCGGACTGGCGGTGTCGCTGATCGCCAGCCGTTTGCTGCGGAACGAGCTGTTCCATGTCAGCGCCTTCGACCCGTTGACATTCGCCCTGATGGCAGCGGTGCTGATCGGCGCAGCGTTGCTTGCCAGCTACATCCCCGCGCGGCGGGCCACCCGCGTCGATCCCATGGTGGCGCTGCGCTACGAGTTGCGCCGCAGTCCGGCTTTCAGCGTGGTCGCGGTGCTCACCTTGGCGCTCGGAATTGGGGCGAACACGGCCATCTTCAGCGTGGTCAACGCCGTGCTGCTGCGCCCGCTTCCTTTCCCCGAAGCCGGCCGCCTGGTGCGCATCTGGGAGTCCGACCCGAAAGGGTTCGACCGCAACGTGGTCGACCCTTTCAATTTCCTCACCTGGCGCGAACGCACCCGCAGTTTCGAGCAGATGGCTGCCATCAGCGATTGGACTTCGAACATCACGGGCGGCGGCGAGCCGCTGGCGGTACACGGCATGCGCGTCTCGCCGGAGTTCTTCTCCATCCTGAGGGTATCGCCGTTCATGGGCCGCGGATTCATCCCGGAAGAGGGAATTCCGGGCCGCGATAACAGTGTCGTATTCACCTACGCCTTCTGGCAGAGCCATTACGGGGGCGATCGGAACATCCTTGGACGGAAGGTCACGATGAACGGAGATCCGGCCAGCGTCGTCGGGATTCTGGCGCCCGATTTTCACTTCCCGGGCTGGAAAGCGGACCTTTATATGCCCATGGCCATCGACCGCGCGGAGGCCGCAAGGGGAGGCCGCTACCTGTCCACGATTGCGCGGCTCAAACCGGGCGTGAGCCTCCGGCAGGCGCAACAGGACTTGGCGGCCGTCGCCAGGCAACTCTCCGCGGAGCGGCCCGCGATGGACAAGGACTGGAGCGCCGCCGTGGTGCCTTTCCTCGTGGACGTGACGGAAAACGTCCGCCTGCCCCTGTTGGTGTTGCTGGCGGCGGTGGGCCTGGTTCTGCTGATCGCCTGCGCCAACGTAGCGAACCTGTTACTGATGCGGGCCAACGGCAGGTTGCGCGAGATCGCTTTGCGCGCGGCGCTGGGCGCGGGGCGGCGGCGCATCCTGCAACAACTGCTCTCGGAGAGTCTGCTGCTGGCGCTTGCGGGATGGGCCGGAGGGCTGGCAGTGGGCTATTGGGGCCTCAGAGGACTGCTGGCTCTGATCCCCGCCAGCGTGCCGCTGCCCCGCATGGAATCGATTCGCCTGGATTCCGGCGTGTTCCTCTTTGCGTTCGGCATCTCCGTGGCGACGGCTATTCTGTTTGGACTGGTGCCCGCGATTCAGGTCTCCCGCCCACAGCTTCAGACCGCCCTGCAACAGGGTTCGCAGCGCACCGGCGTGGGAGGCAGCCGCGTCTTCCGGCGGGCGTTCGTGGTCGCCGAGATTGCGCTGGCGCTGCTGCTGCTGGTGGGCGCAGGGTTGCTCATGCGCAGTTTCAACCGGTTGATTTCGGTTAACCCCGGCTTTCGAACGGAACACCTGCTGACCATGGAAATGTTCACCTCGCCGGCCAGGTATGAAGACAAGCAAGAGAGGTCGCGCTATCTGGAGCGGGTGCTCGATGAAGTGCGGAATGTGCCTGGCGTGCGAGCGGCCGGCTCCACGCATTTCCTGCCGCTCACCGGTATGGTATCGGGTTCCTGCTTCGCCACCGCGCCGGGGCCAGAGCCGGACGTATCGTCGCCCATGGCCGATTTCCTGGTGATCAGCCCAGGATACTTCCGCGCCATGGGGACACCCATGCTGAGCGGCCGCGATTTTGGCGAGCAGGACCGCTTTGGCACGGCTAGCGTTCTGGTTGTCAACCACGCATTTGCCGAGCGGTTCTTTGCGGGCCAAAATCCTATTGGCAAGAAGCTGAACGTCTGCTGGACCGTTCCCAATCCGGTCGAGATCGTGGGAGTGGTGGCGGATGCGCGGCAAACCGAGTTGAAGGCCGCGCCGCATCCGACCATTTTTCTGGCGAACGCTCAAGGTCCCATGTACTTCGCGCACCTGGTGGTGCGCGCGCGGAACGATCCGCGCCAGATGGCTCGCGCGGTCCAGGCGGCCATTCACCGCGTCGACGCGGATCAGGCGATTTCAAACGTCGCCACCATGGACGACGTCTTTTCCGACTCGGTTGCGCGGCCCAGATTTCAACTGGTGCTGCTGTTGGTATTCGCGGGGATTGCGGTGCTGCTGGCAACTATCGGAGTGTATGGCGTGGTGTCCTATTCGGTGAGCCAACGCACGCAGGAAATTGGCATTCGCGTGGCGCTGGGCGCGCGTTCGGGCGATGTCTCGCGCCTGGTGCTGCGCGAAGGAGTGCTGTTGGGGGCACTGGGAGTCGGGGTGGGGCTGGCTGCCGCGCTGGCGGCCACGCGCGTTTTGGGCAGCCTGCTATTCGAGGTGACTCCCACCGATCCGGTCACGCTCGGTGGTGTCGCCTTTTTGCTGCTGGCCGTGACGCTCGCGGCGACTGTCTTGCCGGCGCGCCGGGCTACCAAGGTAGATCCGATGGTGGCTTTGCGCTACGAATAGTCCCTTATAGAGTTTTTGTGGGGCGGCCAATCTTGGCGCCAATCTTGGCCGCAGCCGCCTTTCAGGCGGCTCCGGGCCGGCTGAAAGCCGGCTGCGGGCAGTATTGCCCGCAAACGCTGTGTGACAGAATGGCCGTATGCCTCGCTGGCGCCGCCCTGTTCTGTGGCTCTCCGCCGTCTTGTTCACCTTGAACGCCGCGATCGCATGGCGTCTCTTCCACGTCGAGTATCTGTCGCAAACAGGCACCGGCGTAGGCGTAATTATCGCCTATGCGCGATACGCCCGGGATCACTGGCCGGACCTGAATTGGTGCCGCTTCTGGTACGCCGGCCTGCCGTTTCGCAATGCCTACGTGCCCGGTCTGCCGCTTGCCGCGGCCGTCCTGTCGGGTATCGCCCGCATCAGCGCTGGCCGCGCGTTCTACATGGTAGTGGCTTCGATGTACTGCCTGGGCCCGGTCGCGCTCTTTTGGATGGCCTTCCGGCTGACCCACTCAACCGCCTGGAGCTTCTACGCGGGCCTGGCATACTCGCTTCTGTCGCCATCCGCCTTTCTGGCGCCTGAAATACGGCGGGACCTCGGCAGCCTCTTCTGGGACCAGCGGCTGCATGCCATGGCCGGTTACGCGGACAACCAAAACGTCGCGGCGCTCACCCTGCTGCCGCTGGCGATGCTGGCCCTGGATATGGCGCTCGAAAAGCGGCGGCCGATCTATTTCGTAGCTGCCGCAGTGGCACTGGCGGCGGTGCCGCTCACGAACTGGCCGGGAGCGATCGCGCTTACGTTCGCGGTGCTGGCCTACGGGCTCGTGCAACCCCGCGCCGGCGGGCTGCGGCGGTGGGTGCGCATAGCGGCCATGGGCGCGCTCGGATATGCACTGGCGGTCACCTGGATTCCGCCTTCGACCGTTTTCGCTACGCAGGCCGACACTCAGGGATTTGTAGCGGCCAATAAGTTCACTGCACACCACCTGATGTATGTCGCGGCGCTGGCTGCCGGCACCTATGTGTTGCTACGGCTGACTGCTGCCGTGCGGGCGCCGCGATACCTGCGCTTCTTCCTTTTGTTCTTCTTCTATACGGCCGCTGTCACACTGGGCTACTACTGGTTCGGTCTCACGTTGGTAGCGCAGCCGTGGCGGTTTCATCTGGCGATGGAAATGGCTTTCACCCTGAGCCTGGTGTTCGCGCTCCGGGCGCTAGTCGCGCGCCGGCCCACGCTGGGAAAGCCGTTGGCGGTAGCGTTCGCCATCCTGTGCGTCGTGCAATTCTTTCAATACAGAAGCTACGCGCACGGCCTCATCCAGCCTATCGACATCACCCGCACGAGCGAATACAAGACCGCGCGCTGGTTCGACGAGCACATGCGGGACAGCCGTGTGATGGTACCGGGTTCGACCACTTTCTGGATGAATGTCTTCACCGATACGCCGCAGCTCACGGGATGCTGTCCCCAGGGTGTGCTCAACCAGACCGCCCGCATCGCGGACTATGGGATCATGACGGACTTGACCGCCGGGAATCGCGCCTTCGAGAACAGCCTGCTGTGGTTCAAAGCGCTGGGCGTGCGGGCGGTGGCGGTTTCCGGTCCGCGGAGCACGGAGGTGTACAAGCCTTTCTATCATCCGCACAAATTCGAAGGCCGTCTGCCCGTGCTATGGCGCGATGGGGACGATGCGATCTACGAAGTGCCCTGGCGGTATTACTCGCTGGCGCACGCCATGGAACCGGGCGATCTGGTCGCACGCACGCCGGCGCACGGCGTCGATACCGATCCATTGATTCCGTACGTAGCTGCCATTGAGCGGCCGGATGCGCCGCAGTTGCAGGTGCGCTGGCCCGACAACGAGACGATCGCGATTACGGGCAACGTGAAGCCGGGCCAGATCGTGAGCGTCCAGGAAAACGCCGATCCGGGCTGGCACGCGGCGGTGGATGGCTCGGCTCGGCGCGTGTTCGCCGACAAATTGGGATTGCTGACCGTGGTCCCCAACTGCAGCGGCAATTGCACGATCGAGCTGCACTACGATGGCGGCCGCGAGATGCGCGCGGCGCATTGGATTAACCGCGCCGCGATTGCCGGATCGCTGCTGTGGGTATTGCTTGGCGCGCTACGCCTGCGCAATGAAAACTCACTGGAGGGCGGCCAATCTTGGCCGCAGCCGCCTTTTTAGCCGGCCGCCGGATCGTCCATCTTCACCGACGGCCGCGGATCGAGCAGCTGCCGCGCCGCCGCCGGATCGAACAGCCGCGCATCCTCCCGCCTCACCCGGTAGCCGCCGTAATCGGGCGTATCGGTGAAGCGATCGCCCAAATCGCTGGCCACCGCATCGCGAACAGGTTCAGCGGTGGCGATCCCAACTGGCGGAAGACCGCCCACGCTGCCACGACCGAGTGACCAGCCTCGCCGCCCGTCGCACGTGGTCAACCGTTGGGCCCGGAATAGCTTCCGATAAAGCCTGACAACCCGTCTTTGGCAGCCGCCCCGGCGGCGAGTGCAAGATCTGGACCCCTCTGAATTCTGCAGTGCCAGTGAATGAAGCAAGCGTCTGTCCATCCCGGAAGTCTCCCATCCGGGGTTCTATGGGTGGGCCAAATTAGACGATCAAAGCGGGCCAAATTAAATGATCGAACTCTCCATGCTGGCCAGGAGCGCGTTCGGACTGCCCGCCAGCACGAGGACTCACGTCCCCGCAGCCACCCGCTAAAGCCTGTGCCGCCTGGCGGAGAGGCAATCATGGTCTGCCACGGCAACAGACTGATTTGGGAGCGCCGAAGTCCAGACGGCACGAGGATTCGTACGGTCGTGAGCCTCCCCAAGAAGCGAGAGAGATGGCGTGTGCGGCACTTCCGCCTCAGTGCGGCCCGGCGATGTACCACGGGTTCCCCGTGCTCAGCACCGAGGTCCCGTTGGGGGTGGTGCCTTCCGCCCCCGTGTAGAAATACACCGTGGCCGCGCCCGTCTCCGGATCCTGGAAGATGACATCAGGATGGCCATCGCCGTTGAAGTCCGCAACCGCCACCACCTTGGTCGTCATCGCGCCCGTGAGGTTCACCGCGGACAACAATTGCGTGCCTTGCGCGCCCGCCTGGCTCCCGGTCATGTACCACAACTGGACCGTGCCGGATTCTGGGTCTTGCCACAGGACATCCACGTAGCCGTCGTTGTTGAAATCGGCCGTTCCCACGATGTGCCAGGGGTTTTTCAGCGTGAGGTTTGCCGCTCCCAGCAGGGTGGTCCCCTGCGCGCCGCCTAGGTACCAGATCTGCGCCCACCCGGAAATCGGATCCTGCCACAGCAGATCCGGATGGCCGTCACCGTTGAAGTCCGCCACGGAGACTACCTTCCACGGATTCTCGGTGGTGATATTGGCAGCGCCCAGCAGCGTGACACCGCCGGACCCTCCCAAATACCAGATCTGTATGGCGCCACTAACCGGATCCTGCCAGACGACGTCCGGGTTCCCATCGCCATTGAAATCTCCGATGCCGACGATATTCCACGGGTTGGCTCGCGTCACGTTGGCTGCCCCGAGCGGAGGGTAACAGGAGGTATTGGGCTGGCAGTTGAGGTACCAGACCTGGGCCCATCCGATTTTCGGCTCCTCCCAAATTACATCGGGGTGTCCATCGCCGTTGAAATCGTAGGGCGAAATCGGGGCGGCCGCGCCCAGCAGAATGCTCACGTTATTGCTGCCCTCATTGGCCACCGCCAGGTCGGCGCGGCCGTCCCCGTTGAAATCCCCGACCGCCACGGACCAAGGGTTGGAGCCCATGGCGTAATTCACCGCAGCCTGGAAGGTACCGTCGCCATTGCCCAGCAGCACGCTCATGTCTTCATTATTGGTGTTGGCCACCACGACGTCGGCCTTGCCGTCCCCGTTGAAATCCCCCACCGCCACTGAGTCGGGGTAGCTGCCCACGGAGTAGTTCACCGCAGGCTGGAACGAGGCGTCGCCATTGCCCAGCAACACGCTCACGTTATTGCTGACATAGTTGGCCACCGCCAAGTCGGCCTTGCCGTCCCCGTTGAAATCTCCGACCGCTACCGATACGGGATTACTGCCCGCGCCATAGTTCACCGCTGCCTGGAAAGTGCCGTCCCCTTTGCCCAGCAGGATACTTACGGTATTAGCGGACCCGTTGGTGACCGCGAGGTCGGCCTTGCCGTCCCCGTTGAAATCGCCCACCGCCACTGATGTTGGATAGGTGCCCGCGCCCACGCCGTAGTTGACCGCGATCAGGAAGCCGTTCGCGGGCAGCGCGTTGACGGTCTGCGACACCCATCCGGATGTGCTGGGGGCATCGCTCGCGTTGCCTCCGTAGTACGCGCGTAGCGACAGGTCGCCTGTCGGCAACAGCGCAGTCTCTAAAACCGCCGTTCCCGCACTCAACGAAGCCACGCCGAGCACTGTGGTTCCGTCGTAGAAGGTCACATTCCCCGTGGCGGACGACGGCGTTACCGTGGCTCTCAGCGTCACGGGTTCCCCCAACCTGGAAGGCTTCGGCGCCGCCGAGAGCACAGTTGTAGTCGGATACCACGTTGACTTCCCCAGCAGGATACTGACGCTTCCGAGAGTATTGGCGACGGCGAGGTCGGCCCGGCCGTCCCGGTTGAAGTCCCCGACGGCTGGCGACGACCTGTGGCGTAGTTCACCGCGGCCTGGAAGGTGCCGTCACCATTGCCCAGCAGAATACTTGCGTTATTGCCTAACCTATTGACCACTCCGAGGTCGGCCTTGCCGTCCCCGTTGAAATCCCCGATCGCTACCGATTGTGGAAGTGAGCCGGCGCTGTACTGCAACGCGGCCTGGAAGGTGCCGTCGCCATTGCCCAGCAGCACGCTCACGTCATCACTGTTCTGGTTGGCCACCACGAGGTCGGCATTGCCGTCCCCGTTAAGGTCCCAAACGGCCACCGAGGTGGGTGCAAGGTCTGCGGCGTAGTTCACCGCCGCCTGAAAGGTGCCGTCGCCCTTCCCCAGCAGCACGCTCACGCCGTTGCTCTGGCTGTTGGCCGCCACGAGGTCGGCCTTGCCGTCCCCGTTGAAGTCCCCGACGGCCACCGAGGTGGGTCCATTGCCCACGCCATAGTTCACCGCAGTCTGGAAGGTGCCGTCGCCATTTCCCAGCAGAATGCTCACGTAGGCGCTGTTAAAAGTGGGGGAGTTGGTCACCACGAGGTCGGCCTTGCCGTCCCCATTAAAATCCCCGATGGCCACCGACGTGGGCGAAACGCCTGCCGCGTAGCTCACCGCAGCCTGGAGGGTGCCGTCGCCATTGCCCAGCAGAATGCTGACATTGCCGCTCACCTTGCTGACCACCACGAGGTCGGCCTTGCCGTCCCCGTTGAAGTCCCCGATGGCGGCCGAGGTGGGCCAAACACCGAGGGCGTAGTTCACTGCCGCCTGGAAGGTGCCGTCGCCCTTCCCCAGCAACACGCTCACGTTAGGACTGTCGGCGTTGGCCACCACGAGATCGGCCCTGCCGTCCCCATTGAGGTCCCCGACCGCCACTGATTGAGGGGCGTAGCCCGCGGTGTAGTTCGCCGCGGTCAGGAAGCCGTCACCGGGTCGCGCATTCACAGTCTGCGGCACCCATGCCGATGTACTGGAAGCATCGTTCACATCGCCCCCATAGTACGCGCGCAGCGACTGCTTGTCCGCCGGCAACAGCCGAGTCTCCAAAACCGCCGTGCCTGCGCTCAACGAAGCCACGCCAAGCACCGTGGTCCCAGCGTAGATGGTCACCTTCCCTGTGGCGGACGATGGCGTTACCGTCGCAGTAAGAGTCACCGGAGAGCCGAAAACCGACGGATTGGGCGAGCTAACGAGCGTGATGCTGGAGGACTGCGACTGCGGCTCAACACCCCGCCGCCAGGTGGTCTCCTGCGCGGGCGCCTGCAACGCCATCCACGGAAGACCACCCAGGCAGAGAAGGGAAAAGCAGGAAGCAACACCGAGAAAGCGGCTCATGCGCACACATCCTGAAAACGAGCCACCGGACCCCGGCGTCGGCGACGCGCCGCCGCAAAACGCCCAGTGGCAGATTTAAGACCTTAATACCTGTTACACGATTTTACCTGGTTTGTCTACAACCCTTGATTTGAACGGCGGTCCGTCCCGGTGATTCTCAGACGCTTACAACGTGGCGATGAAGTGGAACCTGGTGACGAGGAATGCTGCGGCCCTCACTACGGTCACCAGCCCGAGAAAACTGAAGCCACATATTTACGATGAATCGCAGGCCGGCGTTTTCTTGGAGGCGATTTCTGGAGATCGACTGGAATCCCTGTTCTGGCTTGCCCTGTGCCTTGGGCCAGGAGAGGGAGAGTTGCTCGGCCTGCAGGGGCCCGATTTCGATTTCGAAAGAGAAAGGGTGACAATCCTGCGGTCGTTGCAGCGGATCCGGCGCGAGGGCGAGAAGAAGAGCCATTTGGAACTGGTCCCGACGAAGGCGGAAGACAGCGATCGGAGTATTCGGCTGCCGAAGCTCGTCCTCGAAAGGGTGCTCGCGCATCGAACCCGTCAGGATGAAGAACGCAGGTTGGCCGGCAGCGCGTGGCACGAGACCGGGATGGTTTTCGCGACGCATAAGGGCACATTCTTGGAGGCGCGGAACATGCTGCGCGAGTACTACAGGCTGCGCGACCGGGCGCAGCTCCCCAAGATACGCTTTCACGATCTACGCCACTCGGTCGCCACCATCCTGAAGATGGCCGGCATCCCTGACGAAGTGATCCAGAAGCTGCTGGGGCACGCTTCCGTCCGCACGACCCAAGAGATCTACATGCACCTGACCCCCGGGTGCGGAAAAGCGAGCGGCTGACAAAATGGATGAGATTTTTGCGCCAGTAGCGATCAAGATGGCGGTCAAGAGCGCCAATAGCACCGTCAACTAGGGCGTAAGTACTTGATTTCAATGGTGCGCCCGAGGTGATTCGAACACCTGACCTTCTGGTTCGTAGTTAGGCTGTTGGCCTTCCGCCCGGTTCCACTGCGTAGTGTTTTGTTCGGGATACAGCTTCCTTGCGTCCTGAATCATCCGCAGTTTCCGCTCGTTTCCGCTCGTTTGGCTGTCAAAATGGCTGTCAAAATCCGGTGCGCACCGATCCGCGAGTTATCCCTTAAGTATCAAGAGAAGTAGCAACCGCGCCCCGGGGCACCTCGAATCGAACGGTTAACTTTAGTCAGCGTGCGCGCCTATGGAGAGTGCTGGTACTCTCGGAATGGAAACACGGGGGGGCGTCAAGGTCGGCGCGTCCCTCTGGCACGTTGCGTCATCACAGGAGGTTCCCGAAGTGGCAAGGTACGATGCTACCGTTATTGAGAAGTACGCTCGGCGTCTATACGGCAGAGCGGACTACATCCTAGTGGTTTACACGTGCCTTGGGCTTGGGATCGGCGCGCTTCTCGGTTATCTGCCCGAAATTGTGTGGTACTGGAAAACGACCGAGTCTCCCGCACCGGGGCACGCATCCGCGCTTGTTCTTGCCCCTGTTCTCGGGCTCCTCTTCGGAATGATGGGACGCGCGAAGGGTAACAGCTACAGACTTCAAGCACAACTCGCTCTGTGTCAAGTTCAGATTGAATACAATACCCGCAACGCTGCCGAGAAGCCGATGAGAAACAC
>JBEKPZ010000272.1:0-10184 GCA_049520215.1 Bryobacteraceae bacterium
CATAGAAAACATGGAAGACACGCTGGGCATCTACGAGAAGCCCTATGATCCGGCCCAGCCCGTCGTTTGCCTGGATGAGAAACCGATCTCCCTGCACGATGACGTGCGCCCACCGATACCGGTCAAACCGGAAAAACCGGCCAAGCAGGACAATGAGTATGAACGGTGCGGCACGGCAAACGTATTTGGCGTAGTGGAACCGAAGGCTGGCCGCCACTTCACCACCGCTACAGCCAACCGCTCCGGCGCCGAGTTCGCGCGCATAGTCGGGCACGTCGTGGAGCAGTACTCGGCGGCCAGCACGATTCACCTCGTGATGGATAACCTCAACATACACACCCGTAAATCATTGACCGATTATTTCGGCGAGCAGGAGGGCGTGGACATTTGGGACCGGCTCACCGTGCACTACACCCCGAAACACGGAAGTTGGCTCAATCAAGCGGAAATCGAACTCAGCCTGTACGCGCGGCAATGTCTGGGCAACCGCCGGATTCCAACCCAGGCGGCCTGCGCTCAAAAAGCCGCAACAAGAGGGCGAAGACCACTCCGCGAAACCTAACCTGCGGGAAATCCGCAGCCATAGACCGTGACAGGCCAACCAGTCCGAAACCCAATCTATGCCGTCGCCTTTATTCACACCTTTTCAGGCGGTCGAAGACCTAGCCCTGAAGCGGGCTGACCTTGCTAGTCTTCCCCATCAGCGGTACTCTTGCGTAATGCGACCCCTTCGGTATTACATCAACGTCACATTGGACGGGTGCTGCGATCATCGTGCAATGTTCGCGGACGAAGACTTGCATCGTCACGCGGCCGACAACCTCGACCAGGCCGATGCCCTCCTCTTTGGCCGGGTGACTTACGAAATGATGGAGGCAGCGTGGCGGCCGCCGGCGCGGACGGGAGCGAGGCCTGATTGGATGGAACCCTTCGCCCGGACGATCGACGCGGCAAAGAAGTACGTCGTGTCGAGCACCCTGGACCGGGTCGATTGGAACGCGCAGCTCGTGCGCGGGGATCTAGGGAAGGCTGTTCAGCAGCTCAAGCGGGAGTCGGGTAAGGGACTGTTAGTGGGAGGCGTGAAGCTCCCGCTGGCGTTGGCGGAACTGGGATTGATCGATGAGTACGAGTTCGTGGTGCAGCCCAGGCTAGCGGGCCACGGGCCGACGTTGTTCGCGGGACTATCGAAGCGTGTCGACTTGAGGCTCGTCAGTCGGCTGGAGTTCGGCTCGGGGGCGATGGCGATGCGGTATGAGCCGAGAAGGTAGCCATCGGGCTTGTTAGCCCGAGTCGGCCGCATCATGGAGTAACTCGGGCCAAGCCTTCCAAAGTCTCGACCATCCTGACCATCGCCAGCGCATCCCGGCCACATTTAACCCTAAATGTGGGAATCTGAATGCGCCGCGGTGCGCAGCGCGTCGTTCGGAGTAATCTCTCAGGCTTTTGCCTTCTTCGGCGGTACGATGGCGTCTTTCGCCGCCTTGGCGATCCGGAACTTCACCACTCTCTTGGCGGCGATCTTGATGGCTTCCCCAGTGGCGGGGTTGCGTCCCATCTGCGCCTTGCGATCCACGCGCACCAATCGCCCTACCCGACTGGTTGTGGGAGGCAGGCGGAGGGCGCCGGACCACGGCGTTGTTCGTTCATATCGTTAGCGGTCCGGGCGGCGTGCGCGCGATACGCCGCCGTCGGCGGCCGTGGCCTCCCACAGTGCCCCCTGGCCTTCGCGCTGTCCTATGACGGGGCCGGTCGCGGGCACCTGGCTGCGACCGAACGGCGACGGAGGGTTCAGCGTAGCTCGGCGGAAGCAGTTAAAGCCGAACCACGAAATAGCTTCTCGAACTCCTCACGGGGCGTCCCCTGTTTTGTCCTCTTGGAGCCCCGGCGAATGACCCGCAATTGTTCATCAGTCAAGAGCGGTCGCTTGTTCGGATCGTTATGTTGTTGCACGTTTGTTAGGTTCCTATCGCTAAAGTGTTGGCAAGACCTACTTCTGTTGCAGGTAAATCGCCGCCGACCTCGGTCATTCAAGTCGCTCAGCACGTTCGTTGCCTAAAATAAAGCCGGCGCTGAAGGTCTTGCGAGAAAGCCACGCCGCGCACATTCACTGTGCTTTGGAATTGCGGCTGAACTGGGCATCGGGTTTCATTTTCTGCACACCTTTCGCTCCGCGGCCTGGGAATGGACAACTCTTGCACACCTCGCGTGGTCGGATTGGCAGGAAGAGGCCGTCCAATATGCCGGAGCGAGGTAGGGACGGGCAGCCGGCTGAGGCGGCGACGGTAGACACTTCGGTGCCGACGGCCGGACTTGGCTACGGGACTTTTCTCGCGGTGATCGCACATCGCAACCCGTGATCAACACCCTAAAATGGTGTGTGGTCTTCTGCCTTTTCTTGGTAGAGACCAACGTTCACAAGCCAAGGCGCGAGCGCGTTATGAATAGCTACAGAGCAGGCCCCCGCAACCAAAAAGATACATCTACTTGCTGGGTTTGCGGGCACTCCCCACCGACAGTATCCGAACCATAATCGCTTCAATCTCCTTTTCCGCCACTGCGATCATCGGCCCAGCTATATCTGCCTTGCCAAGGCTTTTTGCGACATGGCCGATCATGTGCTTCCTGACGGGTGAAATCCCGGTGGAGTAGCTTCTGGCAGTTCCCCCTGGCCCATAAGCAAACGCAAGACCTCCTCCATGGACTTGAATCGGTCGAACCAGGGAAGGCCCTCACCTTCAATTTTGGTTCGGGCGTCTGACAGCGTCGCCAGCAAGTTGCTGCCATCCGGTTCCACATACCATAGGTCCCGTCTCGGAAGGTCAAGCTGCTCAACTCACTTCAAAAGCCGACCCCGGGAGTGACAATGGTATTTCCTGCGGCTTGACAGACGATCAGGCCCCTTTCGCATCGGATAGTGAATCGGAATCGCACGAAAGAAAACCCCGAGGTTCGGGGCAAATGAGAAAGTGGTGCATCCCACCGCCTGTGCGAGGTGGCTTTTGAACGATTGGCGGTTCACGACATGAATCTGTTCGGGCGTGTATCGCCAAGCCGTCTTCGGGCTAAACTTGGTGAATCCCCTACGCCGCAACAGCGGCCAAATCCCGTTTTTTTATCTCTCGGGTAACGGCTCGGCTGTCCATCTGCGCTGTTCACTTTACCAAAGCGTCAGTGCGACGGAGGCAAATCGCTGGGAAGCCGAGCGGCCAACTCCAAACGAAATGCCAATCTGAATACGTCCGGAGCGCTGTCCCCCGCAACCATTATCTTCAGACGAACCAGACCTGGCACGGAAGCACAACACTGGGCAAAGCGTGTTGAAATGCGGGGGCGCTGTCAAAATCGAGGCCTGTCTTTACCGCGTCATCGAGCACAACAGCGCACGCGATGTGCGCATCTCTGGGCGGGTCTTGGCTAAGGCTGCGGGGAGCGCCGAGCGGTCCGTGGACGCGGAGCGAAAGACACTGGCGGCCAAGGTATCTTCCGCGTGCAGATCAGCTCACAGGGCAGCTCGTTCGGATTACCCCGGGCATCGGCGCTCTTCGAAGGCCAGCGGCCAGAATGCCCGGTCAAAAGCGCGCCCGCACCTGGCGCCGTTGAGGACAGCCGTCCTGCACCCGTTGCAGGACCCGACATCCCAGCACAAGCTGCCGTATTCAACGCAGAAGCCCGGCTTGCCGCCGCGCCCGGAACATGGCCGCCGGAAGTGGCTGCAAGAAACCACCCTGCGGAAAGTAGCGTCCGGTCCTGCAATCGGTGCACCAGCGACCGGCAGCGCTTCTACAACCGCAGCAGGCTGCTCCGCAAGAATTGCGGAACCAGCCGAACCGCCATTCTACAGACACTGCGCCTGCAAGCAGTGCGGAAGCTCTGCTGCCGGCGGCGCCCGGTGCCGCAATCAGTGCACCGGCCCGTACGCCTCCTATGCCGGCGGGCTGGATTTCGAGCAACGGCAAGAGCTCTGGCGCACGCCCTGATGGCCAAAAGGTTTCTCCGTGCGCAAATCGGAGAAAAAGTCACGAACAGGTATTGGCGCAAGGTGCTTCGCCAGAGCGCCTGCGGGGCTATAGGCGAGTTCAAGAAAGGATCAATCCCCAGGGGCCTGCGCCGCCAGAAATAGCCGCAGGCATTCAAAGGCGTTCAAAGCCGGGCACGACGATCCAGCGACAATCCGCCGCGGCCAATATGACGATTGCCATGACGGTCTGCGGATCCCGGCCAAACCCAGTCAGGCATATGCACTGATGCGCATGGCTACTCCGCCGTGTTCTGGCCGTCCCGGGGCGCCACCCGGCGGCCTCGGCTGCCGTGAGGGAGATGAGCCTCCGTTATTCCAGCCACCTACGCGATTGCGAATATGTGCGGCTGGCACAGTATCGCTGTTGGCGGCCTGGATTTGCACAGCGGGATAGACTACGCCGCAACGCTTCGTCTTCGTGCTCACGCCGACCCACGGCTCCTGGCGGAATCTTGTGATTTTTCGCTGGAAGTACAAGATGGATGAAACTTGTATTGGGTAGATATTAAGAGAACGCTCATCTAGGTCCCCCGCCGATTGCCCCACAACTCCACGTGCAACCGCGGGCTGAACCGGAATCCTTCCATCTTGCAGATCTCCGCCAGCCACGCGCCCCGCTCGCGCAACACACCTGTGTCGATGCCTTCCGGCATCAGAATCACCCTACCCGCGTCCGCATCAAGCGCCCGCACCAGCTCCCGCACCTCGGCCATGTCTTCCGGCCGCGCGATGACGAACTTGAGCTGGTAATCGTAATTCGCCATCAGCCGCCGCACGACTTCCGGCTGCATGCGCAGGCGCTCGTGCCGGTCGGCCCAATCGCCCGCTGGCGTCGAATGGGCCAGTTTCGGGCTGATGCTCATCAAGTCGCACTCGACCGGCGCGAACACCGTGCCTGCCGTCTCCATGGTGATGTGGCGCTCGCGCGTTTGCAAACCGCGCGTCAGCTCCACGATCTCACGCGCGATCATCGGCTCGCCGCCAGTCACCACTACGTGGCTGGCCGGGTAAGCATCCACCTCCGCAAGGATGCGCTCCAGCGTCCAGTCGTCGCCCTCCGGATGCCATGACGTGTACGGCGTGTCGCACCACCCGCAGCGCAAGTTGCAGCCGCTGGTCCGTACGAAGACCGAAGGCACACCCAGCAGCGAGCCTTCGCCCTGGATGGAATGGAAGATCTCAGCAATCCGCAATGGCGGCCTCTTCGAATCCCTTGCGGCGCAACAGGCAGGAATCGCATTGCCCGCACGGCCGCCCCGCTGCGTCCGGATCGTAGCAACTGTGCGTCAGGCTGAAATCCAGACCACGCTGCTGAGCGGCGGGTTGCCGGTCAGCCTTGTGGTGGAATTCTATGACGAAGGGCGGGCGCTGCCTGTGCGCGGTGAACCCTACCGCACCGTGCAAGGCGGCAAGGCCGTGCTTACGCGTGGTCCGGAATCTGCAGCGACTACCGCGATTTCGACGGCCTGCAAGTGCCATCGCAGGTCGAAGTCTCCTGGGATCTTGATGGCGGGAAATTCACCTACGCGCGTTTTCGGCTGACGGAACTGGAGTACAACCCGACACTGCGGCAAAGACGCGCGAGCGACTAGCTGAACTGCTGTCCCTTGCGATAGACAATCGTCTGGTTGGCCGCAAACGGTGGTTGTGCAACGGCGGCCCACCAAGTGTCGCGCGGGACTGAGTTGGCCAAGTTTTTCGACGCTGCCGCGATGAATGCATCCCATCCGTCGTCTTGCTCATTGATCTCGACGGCGGTCATGGCGTCGGCGATCACCAGACAGATCAGGTCAAATGCAAAGCAGTCACGCTTGCAGGCGAGCACGACGGTGATTTCCTGCCACCTGAAGCATTTGGCCGTCTCATCCGTCTGTCCAATTCGATGCAACTCGAAGCCGGTCTCATCGAAAGATACTTCCATGCGGCCCCGACGTGCCGATCTGCCGCGAAGGCTCGCTATTAAGGAGGGAACACGTTCAAGCATCGTTTACCTTCAGTGCCGCCTTGCAGGCTGCCAGCAGCGGCGGGCCGCGCCCGCCTCACACACCCCGCCGATTCCCCCACAGCTCCACGTGCAACCGCGGGCTGAACCGAAATCCCTCCCGCTTGCAAATGTCCGCCAGCCACACGCCCCGCTCGCGCAGCACACCCGCGTCGATGCCCTCCGGCATCAAAATCACCTTGCCGGCGTCCGTATCGAGCGCGCGCACCAGTTCCCGCACCTCGGCCATGTCTTCCGGCCGTGCAATCACAAACTTGAGTTGGTAATCGTAATCCGCCATCAGCCGCCGCACCACTTCCGGCTGGATGCGCAGACGCTCGTGCCGCTCCGCCCACTCGCCCGCGGGCGTCGAATTGGCCAGCTTCGGGCTGATGCTCATCAAGTCGCACACGACCGGCGCAAATACCGTGCCCGCCGTCTCGATGGTGATGTGCCGCCCGCCGGCCCGCAAATCGTGCGTCAACTCCACCATCTCGCGCGCGATCATGGGTTCGCCGCCGGTGACCACCACATGACGGGCCGGGTAAGTGTCCACCTCCGCCAGGATGTGCTCCAGTTTCCGGTCGTCGCCTTCCGGATGCCATGACGTGTAAGGCGTGTCGCACCACGCGCAACGAAGGTTGCAGCCGCTGGTCCGCACAAACACGGAGGGTACACCCACCAAGGAGCCTTCGCCCTGGATGGAGTGGAAGATTTCAGCGATCCGCAACGCCGGCCTCTTCGAATCCCTTGCGGCGCAGCAGGCAGGAATCGCATTGCCCGCACGGGCGCCCCGCTGCGTCGGGGTCGTAGCAACTGTGCGTCAGGCTGAAATCCAGGTCCAACGCGCGCCCCAGTTTCACGATTTCCGCCTTTGACAGCCGGATCAGCGGGGTGTGAATCCGGACGCGCAGCCGTCCTTCCACACCGGCCTTGGTCGCCAGGCTCGCCATGTTCTCGAACGCTGCGATATACTCCGGACGGCAATCCGGATAACCGGAGTAGTCCAGCGCATTCACGCCGATGAAGATGTCCGGCGCTTCCAGCACTTCGCCCCAGGCCAGCGCAAACGACAGGAAAATGGTATTCCGCGCGGGAACGTAAGTCACCGGAATGCCGTGCGACATATCCTGCGCCGATCGCCCCTTGGGCACGGCCAGGTCATCGGTCAGCGCGGAGTGCCCGATCTGCCGGAGGTCGATACGCGCCACCACGTGCCGCGCCGCGCCCAATGCTTGCGCCACTCGGGCGGCGGCCTCCAGTTCCACGCGGTGCCGCTGCCCGTAATCGAACGAGAGCGCGTAGCACTCGTACCCCTCGCGGCGCGCCAGCGCGAGGCAGGTGGAGGAATCCAGTCCGCCGCTCAGCAAGCATACCGCTTTGCCTCCCGTATCCAATGGCATCGTCCTTTATTGTAGACAAGTGGGGCAGGCCCCCGGCCTGCGGCGGCCTCTCAGGCCGCTTCTGGGAACGGTCAGGAGTTCACCGAACTCCGGCCTCGTGGCTTGCGTCTATCCGTTGGTGTGGCGCCAGCGCTCCCCAAAGCGCATAAGGACCCATGCTTGCCCATCGAATCGGATCCCAGCTTCCACGCGGCAGCACGGTGCTGGAGGTTGCGCCCGGACCGGGTTATTTCTGCATCGAGCTGGCGAAACTCGGCCCGTACCCGATTACCGGACTCGATATCAGCCACACCTTTCTCGAAATGGCGGCGAAGAAGGCCGCCGAAGCAGGCGTGCAAGTCGACTTCCGGCAGGGCACCGCTTCCAAAATGCCCTTCGCAAGCAATGTCTTTGACTTCCTCCGGTGTCGCGCGGCGTTCAAGAATTTCGCCGAGCTGGTGCGCGCCTTAGAAGAAATGTGCCGCGTGCTCAAGCCGGGCGGCCGCGGTCTGATCATCGAGCTCAGGCACGACGCTTCGCCCGAATCGATCAATCGTCACATGGACGGCATGGGCTTGAGCGCCGTCAATAGGCTCCTGACAAAGCTCGCCTCCGGACCATGCTGCTCAAGTCCGCCTATACCAAGGAGCAGTTTCAGTACATGCTGTCGCAGGCCGCAAAACCACCAACCACTAGCCACTAACCACCAGCCACGGCGGCCAAAGGCCGCCTTATTTTCCCGGCCCCGATTTCGCCACAATCCCCGCGGTCTCGTCGATCGTCAGAAACTGATTCGTCGCCATTCCCCCCAGCTTCTGCTTCTCTCCGCTGGGCCACTCAATCTCGATCCCATCCACCGCCGTGTCGCTGCCCAGCCCGAACGTCAGCGCCAGGTCGCTTTGCGAGCAGTAACTCGACCCGCTGCGCACCATGTTCCATTGCTTGCCCGACTTACTAATAACGCGCACCACCGCTCCGATACCGTCGCGATTCGACTTGCGCCCCACCAGCCGCATCGAAATCCAGTGATTCCGGTTGCCGCCATCGTTGCGGAACAAGTAGGCCGGGCCGTCGTTGGTCGTCACCAGAATATCCAGATCGCCGTCGTGGTCATAGTCGGCATAGGCCGCGCCGCGCGCCACTACGGGCCGATTGAAGGCTGCACCCATCTGCGACGTCACGTTCTCGAACTGCCGTTTGCCCCGCTCGCCGACGTTGCGGAACAGCAGCGGCGCTTCCTTGTATTGCACCTTGGGCTGCACGCGGCCGATCTCCTCTTCAATGTGGCCATTGGCCGCGAAAATATCGGGGTACCCGTCCAGGTCGTAATCGAAGAAGAACGCGCCGAACGTCAGAGTCAGCAGGCTGGCGCGGCCCACCGTGGAAGAAGGCGCCTCGTCTACAAACAGACCTGTCCCTTCGTTGTGATACAAGCCCAGCATCTGGTTGGAGAAGTTGCCCACCAGCAGGTCCGGCCGTCCGGAGCGGTCGTAATCGGCGGCGTCCACGCCCATCGCGCCGCGCGCCACGCCGTCCTCGCCAAATGCCACACCTGCCGGCACGGCTTCGTCGGTAAACGTGCCGTTGCGATTGTTGCGGTACAGTTTGTTGGGCTGCGTATCGTTGGTGACAAACAAGTCCGGCCAGCCATCGCCGTTATAGTCCAGGACGGCGACGCCCAGCGACTTACTCGTGGGATCGGCCACGCCGGCCTTCCGACTGACATCCTCGAACTTGCCGTTGCCTAAGTTGTGATATAGCTTGGACGATGTTCCTTTATAAGACTCCGGCGTGCAGTACGACTTAGTCGCTCCATCGAGCGAACACCACAAGTCGCCCTTCGCGGTCCACTGCACATAGTTGGCGACGAAAAGGTCCAGCTTGCCATCACGATCGTAATCCACCCAGGCGGCGCTGGTGCCGAAGTTGGCGTTGTCGATTCCGGCCGCTTTGGTCACGTCGCGGAACTTGCCGTGGCCTTCGTTATGGAACAGGTGGTCGCCTTCCAGGGCCGTGATGTAGACGTCGTCGCGTCCGTCGTTATCGTAATCGCCGATGGCTACGCCCATACCGTACATCTCCACGTCCAGGCCGCTGCCCGCGGTGATATTCGTGAACGTGCCGTCGTGGTTGTTGCGATAGAGCGCCGGCAGCGACTTGCGTCCGCGCGGCGTCCAGTCTTTGCTGTTGATGAGCAGGATGTCGGCCCAACCGTCGCCATCTGCGTCAAACCATGCGACACCTGAGCCCACCGTCTCGGGCAGGAATTTCTGGCCGGCGCGCCCGCTGTTGTGCACGAATTTGATGCCGGCTTGGGCGGTCACATCGGTGAAGGTGACGGGCGCGGGAGCCACGATGCCCGAACCAGCCATGGCCGCTACTGCAGCGAGCAAACTCAGTGCTGCGAGGCACTCTTTCATTGGCCACCTCCTGAGACGCCGCCAGGAACTGCAGGCCGGCCGGGGGCCGGCCGCAGGCCATGGGCCTGCCCCACATTCACGTTCAAAGGCACGCTCTCGTGATCGTGAATCTGTTGGCGTTCGTTGTTGTTCTCGGGGCTAAGCAGCCGCGGCTTGGCGGTGATGGCCTGTGCCGACTCCTCCGCCTTGAAGCGTTGGAACAGCGCCTGTTCGCGTCCCGCCCCCGCGGCGTCTCCCACCCCGCGCAGACACAGCATGCGCGTATAGTGCATTTGCAGATCCTCGGGATCCACATCGCAGACGCGATCCAGGTACTTGAGCGCGTCGGCATATTTCCGTTCCAGGAACAGAATGCGCGCCGCCTGGTTCAGCGCCACGCGGTC
>JBEKPZ010000273.1:0-16698 GCA_049520215.1 Bryobacteraceae bacterium
AGCGCCGACGGCCACTCCTGGTCGACCGCGGCCATCGGCACCGATTACATCCAGAAGATGTGGCCGAATAGTTACGCCAACCGCCGCAATCATTACGACTACGAAGAGCAGGATCCCACCGATGCGCCGCCCGCCGGATATCTCTGGTCGAACGCCGCCGAAGCCGGAATCTCCATGCGCAACTACGGCTACATGGCGCAGAATCGCGCCACGGCGGCCGCCGACGGCACGCAGGTCGAATTGGTCCGCGACCCGGTGCTGAGAAGCGTTACGAACCTCCACTACCGGGACTTCGATCTTGAGTATCCCGACGTGGAACGCGTGAAGGTATTTCTGGCCGATCTCGAAGAGTTTGAGAAATCCGGCGCCATGCCGCGACTGATATTCATGCGCCTCGGCAACGATCACACCAGCGGCACCGAGCGCGGCAAGCTCACCCCGCTCGCCATGAACGCGGATAACGACTATGCGCTCGGGACGCTCGTGGAAGCCGTATCGAAGAGCCGCTTCTGGCCGAGCACCCTCATCTGCGTGCTGGAAGACGACGCGCAGAACGGCCCGGACCACGTGGATTCGCACCGCTCGCCCGCGTTTCTCATCTCGCCCTACGTCAGGCACCAGGCCGTGGACAGCTCGATGTACAACACCGCCTCCATGTTGCGCACCATGGAACTGATCCTGGGGCTGCGGCCTATGACCCAGTTCGACGCCGCGGCGCGGCCCATGTCCGCAGCGTTCCAGGCGGCCGCGGACCCGGCGCCCTATGCGGCCGAAAAGCCGCGGGTGCCGCTCGACGAACGCAATCCCTTACAATCGGCCACCGCCGAGCGGTCCTCCCGTCTGGATTTCAGCGAGGAAGACCGCGCCGATGCCGACGAGTTAAACGATATCCTCTGGCTGGCCATTAAGGGCGTCCACGCGCCGCCGCCCGCCAGCAGTTTCTTCGCACGCTAATGCCTGCTATCGTCCACAGAGAAGTGCAGTGTGGGGCAGGCTCCCAGCCTGCGGCGGCCTCTCAGGCCGCCCCGTCGCGCTGTCCAGAGGCCGGCGTGGACGCCGGCCGCAGGACTGGAGTCCTGCCCCACGAGTAACCCATGCCTCGTATCTATCTTTGCTTCCTCTGGCACATGCACCAGCCTTTCTACAAGGATCTCGCCTCCGGCGAGTACAAGCTGCCATGGACCCGTCTGCACGCCCTCAAGGATTACTACGGCATGGTCGAGATCCTGCGCGAATTCCCCAATGTGCGGCAAACCTTCAACCTGGTGCCCTCCATGATGGCGCAGGTGGACGAATACGCCCGCGGCGACGCCCACGACCCCTACCTGGTTGCCGCGCTGAAGCCCGCCGAAACGTTGACCGCGGCGGACCAGACCTTCCTGTTGCAGCAGTTCCTGCAACCGCATCCGCCGAGCATGATCCAGGCGCTTCCACGCTACGCCGGGCTCTTCGAAGTTCGCCACTCCCAAGACAGCCTCGAAACAGCGCGCCGCCGCTTCTCCGTCCAGGATTTCCGCGACCTGCAGGTGGTCTCGCAACTGATCTGGTTCGATGAAGAGTTCCGCACCGCCGATCCCGCAATTCGCGACTTGTTTGCCAAGGGCGCCGACTACACGCTCGACGACCAGCGGCTGGTGGGACGTAAACAACTGGAGATCCTTAACAAAGTGATCCCGATCTATCGCGAGATGGCCGGCGCCGGCCAGATCGAAATCTCCACCACGCCCTACTATCACCCCATCCTGCCGTTGCTGTGCGACTCCAATATCGCCTCGGTGTCGCATCCCGGCGTGCCGCTGCCGCCCCCGTTTCGCTATCCGGAAGACGCCCACACGCAATTGCAGATGGCCCACAAATACGTGGAGCGCGAGTTCGGCATCGCGCCCGTCGGCCTGTGGCCCTCGGAGGGTTCCGTTTCCGACGAAACCTTCGCCATTGCCGCCGAAGTTGGCTTCCACTGGGCGGCCAGCGACAGCGGCGTCCTGGGACGTACGCTGGGCCGCGCCATCGGTGTGGACGCCATCTATCGCCCGTACCGCTGGGAGCAGAACCGCCGCCAGATCGGGGTGCTCTTCCGCGATCATTTCCTCAGCGACCTGATCGGCTTCGTGTATTCGGGAATGGACTCGGCCCAAGCCGCGCACGATTTCCTGCATCGTATCCGCGAGAACTGCCGCGGCATCCTGGCGGGCGGCCGCGATGCCCTGGTTCCCATCATTCTCGACGGCGAAAACGCCTGGGAATACTACGATCACAACGGCCGGCCCTTCCTGCGCTACCTGTATACGCTCATTTCCCAAGACGCGCAGATGTCCGCCGTAACCGTCAGCGACGCGCTCGCCAAAATGGAACCCGAGCCGCTGTCGCACGTTTTCCCGGGTTCCTGGATCAACGCCAACTTCGACGTCTGGATCGGCGCGGAGGAAGATAACCAGGCCTGGAGCCAATTGCTGCGCGCGCGGGAGGCCTACCAGGCCGCGGCCAACGTGCCGGACGACCGCCGCCATTTGGCCTTTGAAGAGTTGCTGATCGCGGAGGGCAGCGACTGGTGCTGGTGGTACGGCCCCGAGCACGATTCCGCCAATCGCGTAGAGTTCGATCAGCTTTACCGCAGCCATCTGGCCAACGTCTACCGATTCTTGAACCTCAGCCCACCCGAGGAGTTGTCCCGCCCGATTCTGCGCGTGGCGGTGACCGCCGTTCACGTTCCGCCCAGCGGGCCGATTGAGCCGGTCATCGACGGCGAAGTCACTTCGTATTTCGAATGGATGGGCGCCGGCTTGTATCGCGTGGACGAGCGTTCCGGCTCCATGCACGGCAAGAAATTCCTGGTGCGCGAGGTGTACTATGGCAGCGACGGAAAAAACCTGTATCTGCGGGTGGATTTTCACCGCGGCTCCGAACAGACCATTTCGGAAATGGAAGCGCGCCTGAATATCTCGGCGGGCGACCCGGCCGAATCCAGCCAGGTGACCGTGCGCTTCGATTACGGACGCGCCAACATCACGGAGCAGAAGCTAGCCGCGACGCCGGAAGCGGCCACGGCGGCCGTGGAGTTCGCGTTCAAGAGTGTGCTGGAGGCGCGCCTCTCGCTGGCCGCGCTGGGTGCGAGCGCCAGCGCTCCGGTCCGCTTTCAGTTCTCGCTCTGGCAAGGCGGATTGCCCATGGACGCGGTGCCGCAGCAGGGCTGGATCGAAATGACGCCGGCGGATAAAACGGATTGGTCGGTGTAGGGCTGTGGGGCAGGCCATCGTTTTTTGTGGCCTGCCAAGTTCGAGCACGGTGCGCAGACGACAAACAACGATCGTCTGCGCCACGCCGTCCACCGGACTACACCTCCAGCCCCACTGACCGCATCAACTCCAACGCATTGCTTTTCTCCACCACGCCCGCGTGCAGCCGGTAGTCGAACGTCATGCGCCCGTTCTCGAACTGATCCTCGAAATGCACATTGGCCCACCAAGCCGCGCACGATAGCCTCCGC
Organism: Bryobacteraceae bacterium; assembly: GCA_049520215.1. Classification (GTDB taxonomy): domain Bacteria; phylum Acidobacteriota; class Terriglobia; order Bryobacterales; family Bryobacteraceae; genus Bog-159. Next base: position 3,485 of record JBEKPZ010000273.1, read on the forward strand.
GCCGATGCGCCGGTCGTGCGAGTTGGTCCCGTGCAGCAGCTCATCCAACAGGAATAGCACCGGCAGCGGACCGGCGGTCAGTTCCATGATCTGGTGCAGGCGCTTGATTTCGGCGTAGAAGCGCGAGGTGCCGTCCTGCAGTGAATCCAGCGTGCGAATGGACGCGCCCAGCGCCAGGCGCGACAGCCGCAGCCGGCGCGCGCACACGGGCGCTCCAGCCAGGGCCAGCACCGCGTTGATCCCCACCGTGCGCAGCAGCGTGCTCTTGCCGGACATGTTCGACCCGCTCACGATCAGTACGCGCAAATCGCCGCCCAGCCGCACGCTGTTGGGCACCACGCGCGCTCGATCGAGCAGCGGATGCGCCAGTGCCTCGCCATCGAAGCAGGCCGCGCCGGATTCGAACTCGGGGAACACGTCCGCCGGATGCTCATACGCATAGGCCGCCAGCGCGCACAGCGCTTCGATCTCGCCCACCGCGTCGAGCCAGCGCCGCAGCGCGGGCCCGGACATCCGGCGCCAGGCTTCGATAGCGAAGGCCAGTTGCTCGGTCCACAGCATTAGCGGCCCCACGGCTTTCATGAACGGGTTGTCGCGCGAGTCCAGCATTTCGATCAGCCGGTTCAGCTTGGCGATCCGCACCGAGGGCGGCCGGCCGGCTACCTCCAGCGCGGCGCGCAGCTCCACCAGCCGCGCCGATGTGAAGCGTTCGCGCTCCAGCCTGGCCAGCACTTTCGCCAGCAAGGCCAGATCATGCGCCGGTTGCTCCACCGCCTGCACCACGCGCGCAACCACGCGGCGGTAGCGCGCGATGAAGATAGCCACGGCCGCGAGCATCGCGAAGAATGGATCGCGCCAGCCCAAGACGCCCCAGAGCACGGCGGAAACGGCCACCACGCAGGGGATCACGAAGCCAATTGCGCGGGCGCGGCGCGATTCCAGCAGCGCCGGGACATCGGCCGGGGCCTCGCCCCACGCCGCCAGATCCGCCGGATGTACGCCCGTGCGCACATCCTCGCCCAGCACCGCCAGATCTTCCCGCAAGTCCAGCATGCTGCGTAGCTCGGCAACCGCCTGGTGCCGCGCTCGCAGCACGGCTGGGTCGGCGGTTGCGAGCAGCCAGCGCGCCAGGATATCCTCGCCCATGCGCGTGCGCGCGGTGGACATCAGTTCGAATAGCGACCCTTGGCCGAACAGGTCCAGATCGGCTGCGTATGGGTGGGTGCCGTCCAGGAATCGCTCGCCCGTTTCGCCGTGGCCGGCCCACTGCCCGTCCAACCGCGCCAGTGCATTTTCGTAGTGCGCCACCGCACGGCCGGCGGCCCGGCGCGCGCGCAACACGCGCTCATGCGCCACGATCAGGCAGACGAACACCGCCGCGGGCAACCCCAGCCAGAAGGCGCTCAGAGCGTCGCGTCCCCAGGCCAGCCACGCCAGAACGGCCGCGCTCAAGAAGACCACCAGGCGCACGTTGCCGATGGTGCGGTGCCGCTGGTCGTGCCGCGCTACCGCCTGTCGGCGCGCCTCCAATCGCTCCGTGTATGCCCCACGGGGATCGCCGCTCATGTCTTGAACCATGCTTGAACCCTGCTTGAACCATGATATATTTGTGGCCATGCCGAGCGGTTATATACCGATCTTCATCTTCCTGGCAATCGCCATCGCCTTCCCGGTCGTCCTCATCGTCCTCGCCAAGCTGGTGCGGCCATCCTCTCCGTTCGCCACCAAGCTGGAAGCTTACGAATGCGGAATCAAGGCCGCCTCGGATTCGCGCGGACGCTACACCGTGCGCTTCTACATCGTGGCCATCCTGTTCGTCATTTTCGACGTGGAGACGATTTTCCTGTTTCCATGGGCCGTCCGCTATAAGACGTTGGGATGGTTTGGCGTGGCCGAGGTTGTGGTGTTCCTGGCCATCCTGGTGGTGGGCTACATCTGGGCCTACAAAAAGGGCGCCCTGGACTGGGTCTAAACTCCCGCTCAGCGCCTATCTCGCGCAACAGATTTGCGTGGAGAGGAGGGTCGCGGGCATGAGCGTGCGCAGCGTGTTCCCGATGGCGAAGTAGTTCTTCTGCGCGAGGCTGCGGTACACGTCCCCGGCGATACCCGCCGCCAGAGGCCCGGGAGTGGAAGGCATATGCCCGCCGGTGAGCAGAACCACCACCACCAGCTTGTTCTTGCCCACGTCGTTGAAGGAGCCAAACCAGCCCAGGTGCGTGTGGCTGTCGGTGCAGGTGCCCGTCTTGCCGGCGATGGGTTCTTCCTGCTGTGCACGATGAGCGGTGCCATACTCGACGGCGCCGCGCATGCCCGATTTCAACTCCGGAATCACGCTGCCGATTTCCAACTGGCGCTTGACGTGCGGTACGAACTCGTCGGCTTCCTGCCGGGTGCGCGGATATTGCAGGTAGTAAAGCGTGCCGCCATTGGCCAGAGCGGACATCAGCGCGGCCAGTTGCAGCGGCGTTTGCGCGATATCTTCGCCAAAGCTGGTGAGCATGCCCACGCCTCCGTTGCTGGGAGGCTCGGCGGGGAAACGCCCGGGATTCTCGCCGGGAATATTCAGGCCGGCCTTTTCGCCGTATCCCAACAGGTGGGCATAGTAGCTGACCTTGTCGAAGCCCAGCTTGGCGCCCAACGTTGCGAAGAAGTAGTTATTCGAGTGCGCCAGAGCCTGCGTCAGGTTGTAGCCGCCGTGACGGAAGAGCTTGCCATCGCCGCCAACTACCTTTTCACTGAGCGCCGCCAGCGCCACCGAGACCTTGATCGTGGAGCAGGGTTGAAATCCGCTGCCCAGCGCCAGCCTCTGGTTGACGATGGTCAAGATGCGGCCCGAATTCGGATCTGCCACCACCACCGATCCGTTGTATGCGCCGAGAGCCTCGACGGCGGACCGGCGCACTTCCAGATCTTCGCCATCGGCGTTGTCGCCCATGGTGGAATCGGCATAGGTCGGCTCGGTCCACGGCCCGCCACGCACCACCACCGGTGGCGACGCAGGCACGCGATAAGCAATGCGATGCACCACGGCGCTGCTCGCATGATGGACCGCGGCGGCGGCGTGATGCACCGCCCGCCGGCGATGGTGCTCAGGCGCGGCAAAGACGACACGGGATACCAGGAAGAAAAGGATTGCGATCAGCGGAATCCGGGGGAGGCTGAATGAAGATTTCGTCATACGTCCAGACACGAGCGCCCAGGTGGTGAAACCTGTAGTAGTTCGCCAGAACCCAAGTACCGAACGCCGGCCGGAGCAACCGGATACCTTGATTGTGCCCGTTTCGGCCGGTTTGCGTCAAGTTTTTTCAACATTAATTTTTAGGCATTAACTGGGTTAGTAGTGGGGCAGGACTCCCCTAGTACGTCGTCCAGTTACTTGTTGACAAGCGAGTATCACGTTTGTGGGGCTGGCAATTCTGCCCTGGGGTCCCCTCTGGGGACGGCTCTTAGCCGGCTAGCCGCCTGAGAGGCGGCTGCGGCCATGATTGGCCGCCCCACGGTGCAACCGAAGTGGCATTATTCTATGAGGGACTATCTGTATCCTTTTACGGTTGCGAAGGAATCGCGCTGAGCGCCGCCGTAATGCTGCCCACCGCGCCGGTCGAAGCGTCCCGCACCACCACGCGTATCTCGCTGGCTTTGCCCGTAGGTGGGAGCACCCGGTGGTACATCAGTCCTTCCTTCTGCACGCGATCGTAATTCTCCCGTTTCAGTTCCAGCGACAGGGTGTCGTCCATGCCATAAGTCTGCACGCCGTGCTCATCCTTTTCCACGAACAGCAGGTCCAGCTTCCCCGCCCATCGGTCCCCTTGCGGATCGAGTAGAAAGGTCTTCGGGTCCACCCGCAGGGTCACGTCGAAGCCCGCACTGGTCTCGCGCACATTTGCGCGCAGGCCGATCCCGTTAGCGTCCATCGGGCTCAGCACGGCGTCATGCAGCGACGCCCGCCGTTGGCCTTCGTCTTGCGGCGGAGTGCTCTGGTCTACATACCCCTTCCGGTATCGCAGATCCAGGTGCGGAAAGTCGACTAGCTTTACCTTCAGGTTATGAAAGGAGTTGTCGAACTTGTCGTTTTGCGGGTAAAAGCCCAGCGTGTACGTAATGGAGGAATCCTCGACGGCGGTCCGAATTGCGCCCGCTATATCGTTCGAATTGATAAACGCGCGCCCTCCGGTGCGGCTGGCGAGCTCTTCCATGGTTGCCTGGTTCGCATAGGTGCGGGACGAAACACGCGGCGAAGCGGAAGCCACCAGCCCGCGCGCATCCACGGGATAGATGGCCAGGTTTGCGTCGTTCAGCGCGCGGATCGCCTGGTCGGAATCCGTAGTCCAGGTCTGCTGCTGGCGCGGTGGGCGGGGCATATGCGAACTGGTGCTCCCCATGCCCGGCGTGCCTGGGCTTCCGCGCTGCGCCGCCGAGGGCATCCCGCCACCGCCCCCCCCTCCGGAAGCTCTCAAGAATCCGATCTGCAAGGGAAACGCGCTCGAAATCCAGATCAGGTTCTTGCGGCCGGGCAGGGGGGCCAGGTTGTTGGCGATGAACTCGATGGCGTGCAGGGTCTGCTGAATCCGGTCGTTGAGATAGTACGCCCGCTCAAAACTGTTCCCTCTGTTCCCCATCCACCCGCCCAGCGCATCGCTCAATTCGCTTGCCCCGGTCACCTCCGGCGCAATGTCACCCTGGTACTTTGCCAGCTTCGCCACCAGATCCGAGGAATCCGTGGTGTAGTCGTGCAGCACCTTGAGGCCGCGGGAATCCAGTGTGTAGATGGCAATGCGGTCTTCCGCCTGGATCTGTTTCAGAAACTCGACTACCTGCCGGCGCGCGTAGGTCTGGTCGGAAAAGCGCGTATTCACGCCATCCAGCAGAATTGCGGTAACCGCCGCCGGCGTTCCCGACCGTTGTTCGAGCTGATTGGTGAACGTGCCCCGGGGCAATGGCGCGGCCGCCGACGGCAGGACGGCCCGCGTCTCCTCGGAAAACAACCGGACTTCCTGCCGTTTGCCATTGTCGAAGACCTGAAAGTCCTCTTTCTTCAGCCCCGGGACGGCAACGCCTTTCTTGGTCGCAATTACGTTGATCTGCACCAGGCGGGTGGTGGTCCTGATGACCACGTCGGGCATCTGCGCGCTCAGCGCCTCCGCCAGCACCAGCGCCAGAATCGAAAGTCGCATGTTCGCCCCTTTCAAAGCTAACAACGCCCCCGCACAGGCCGGGGTTACAGTTATCTGGATAAGGAGGGCAACTGCGTCAGCCGGATCCCGCCGCGGCTTCTCTGCGCCGCACCAGTTCCAGCCTTAGGCTCTCTTCCCCGCGCGCCATCGCCCAACGGTGGTTCGCCGAGAAAAACGGCTTGAACAAGCACGACAAATAGCGCAAGAGCGGCTTATCCGCGCGAATGCGCCAATCGTAGGTAATTTCGGTGCAGTTGCCGTCCGGCTGGAACGTCCATGTGCCGCCGCCGTTGAAGTCGCCCCAAGCCTCCAGGCTGAACCCGCGCGGATACTGGCGCTCGGTCACCCGAAAGCTCCAGCGCAGCGTGTAAGGCAGCCAACCCTTCGTGTGCAGATGGAAGACGCCCGGTTCCGGCTCGGTTACGTGCAAGTACACCGACGGCCACCAACGCGGCAGGTCCAGTGGATTGTCGAGCGCGTCCCACACCTGTTGCGGCGTGCCTTCGACGCGCCAATGTGTCACAAAGTGGTAGTCGTTCGCTGGCATAGCCGCCGCCTCCCAACCAAGTTAACCCGCCGTCCAGCCGCCGTCGATGGTGAGCACCGAGCCGCTGACGAACTCGGCCTCCGGCGAGCAAAGATACAGCACCATGTTGGCGATCTCTTCCGGACGTCCGAGTCGCCCCACGGGTTGGCGCTGGTTCAACTCGGCGCGCACCTTTTCTTTCTCGTGCCAGTGGTACTTCTCCAGGTAGGCCTCCACGAAAGGCGTATCCACGGTGCCGGGGCAAATGCAGTTGGCGCGAAGTTCGGTGGGATAGTCCACAGCCAGTTGGCGGGTCATGGCGATGACCGCGCCCTTGGTGGCGCAATAGGCGAAGCGCTTCTTGACTCCCACCAGGCCCGCCACCGATCCAATGTTCACGATGGAGCCGCGGGATTCGAGCAGCAGCGGCATGGCGGCGCGGGTGACCAGGAACATGCCTTGCACGTTGACCCGGAACAGCCGTTCAAAATCGGCCAAGGCGGTCTCGACCACGCCGCCCACCAGGCCGATGCCGGCGTTGTTCACCAGGATGTCGAGCGCCGCGATCCGCGCTAACGCGGACGCGACGGCCGCTTCATCGGTAATATCAAGTATGAGCACAGAGGCGCCCGGCAATTCCCGCGACAGGGCTTCGGCTCCCGGCTGGTCGATATCGGCGATGGTGACCTGCGCGCCCGCCGCGTGTAGCGCCCGGCAGGTGGCCGCACCGATGCCGCTGGCGCCGCCGGTAACCAGGGCCTTGCGCCCATCCACACGAAAAGGAAGATGCATCGCTTGAATTCTAACGCCTTGCAGGTGCTACAGGACGAAGTCGTCCAATGCCGGCGCTGCCCGCGGCTGATTGCGCATTGTGCCGAGGTGGCGCGCGTCAAGCGGCGCGCCTACCGCGACTGGGAATACTGGGGCAAGCCCGTGCCTTCCTTCGGCGACCCGCGCGCGGAGTTGTTGATTGTCGGTCTGGCGCCGGGCGCGCACGGATCCAATCGTACCGGTCGCATGTTCACCGGCGACGGATCCGGCAACGTGCTGTATCGCGTGCTGCACGAAACCGGCTTCGCCAGCCGGAGCGGGAGCCTGTCGCGGGACGACGGACAGCGCCTGATCAACGCCTACATCACGGCGGTGGCGCGCTGCGCTCCTCCCGCCAACAAGCCCACGCGCGAGGAGATCGCCAACTGCCGGCCTTACCTGGAGCGCGAACTGGATCTGTTGCGGAACACCAAGGTAGTGGTCGCGCTGGGGCGTGTGGCGTTCGACAATTATCTGGGTATTTTGCAGAGCCGCGGTCTGGTCCGGAGCCGCGCCGCCTTTCCGTTCGGACACAATCGCGTGTTTGAGATCGCGCCCGGCCAGCCGGTGCTGATCGGTTCCTACCATCCCAGCCAGCAGAATACTTCCACGGGCAAGTTGACGGAGGAGATGCTGATCGCGGTATTCCGGCGCGCGAGCAAATTACTAACCCGCGCACATCAGTAAGCGGTGTGGCGCGCTATTGCGAATTGTGTTGCGCCGCCGGAGTCTTCTGAGCCGCCGCGGTCTTCAGTGTACGGGCTTTGGGCTTCGACTCGGAGGCCAAACGATCCGCCGATTTGTCTCCGCGCGTCCGCGCCTCTTCGATGCGGACCTGCCGGTCGGCGGCCGCTTGCTTGGCTTTTTCAAAGCGGATAGCTTCGGCTACGCTCGCTGCGTCCGGGTCCTTCTGCGCCGCAGCCAGGCATGGCAACCCCGCTATGGCGCCTGTCAATCCGAGAATCAAAACGAACTTGGGCTTTAACATGCGTCTTCCTCCTCAGCAGAGGAAGCATTGCACCTTTGCTTCCAATCACCCATCCATTTGAAAGCAAAGCGTACGCCGCGCGAGAACGACCGCATGCCACGCAAATTATGCATACCTGTGTAGGTGCAATCTTACCGCCTGCTGGAGGGCGGGCTTAAGCCCGCGCTGGGCTTAAGCCCAGCTTTTCCGTTATCCCAACTTGCCCCGCATCTTGGCCGTGAATCGCGCGATGTCGACCACCGCTCGCTGGTGCGTGCCTTCGCCGCACTTTTCCTTTTCGTCCCAAGCTTCCACTCTGAAGTTGACGCGCCGCCCCTCCACGCCGATGACCTCGGCTGTAAACGTGACGGTCATGCCCATCGGCGTGGCCGCCAGATGATAGACGTCCACGTGGGTGCCCACCGTGTCGTGGCCTCGGTCCAGCAAAGGCAGCACCGCGTCGCGGCAGGTGCGCTCCATCCAGCCGATCATCCACGGAGTGGCAAGCACCCGCGCGCCCTCCATGCCCAGGAAATCGATGGCCACCGCGTCATCCACCAGCAGCTTCTTTTCGAGCTTTGTTCCAATAGGTATTTCCATTCCGACTCCCGACTCCAAGAAATGACTGTACAGCAGATTAGCTGTGGGGCAGGCCATCGGTTTTCGCGGCCTGCCGAGTTCGAGCACGGCGCGCAGACGACAACGATCGTCTGCGCCACGCCCGGCACCAGAACTCTAGCCGTTCAAGCCCGCCAGCACCCCGCGCATGTAACTGAAGGAGTTCTTCATGCCCGGCAGCGGATTGTCGCCGTTGATTTCGTACTCCAGATTCACGCAGCCTTGATAACCCATTTTTTGGAGCTGCCTGAAGATGCCCACAATCGGCATGATGCCCTCGCCTACGTCGCATTGCACGGCGTGCGGCTCGAACGTGCGCAGGTCCTTGATGTGCATGTCGAACAGCCGGCTGCCGGCCTCCGCGATGGACTCCACCACGTTCGCCCCCGCCCGCGCCGAGTGTCCCACGTCCATGCACAACCCGCAGCGCGGGTCCATATTCCGCACTACCTCCAGCACGGATTGCGGAGTCGGATACTGCTTATCCTCCGGGCCGTGATTGTGGATAGCAATGCGAATGTTGTACTCCTTGACCAACCGCTCGATGGCGCCCAGATTGCTATGCGTCGGCGCGCAGACCATCATGGGCATGCCGCACATTCGGGCATATTCGAAGTAGCGGCGGATATCGTCGGGGTCGTCTTTCGCGAGGCCGATGTTCCCGCCGCTCACAATGGTGAGGCCGGCGCGCTCGAATTCCTTCCGCCCGCTTGCGAGTTCTTCCGGACTGCTGCGATACGGCAGGTGAAATTCCTTCACGCTGACATACGGCGTGCGCAGCTCTTTGATGCACGAAATGGCCAGCGTGCGGCTGTACTCGCGCAGCGAGTAGCTGGCCACCCCCAGCTTGATCGCGCCGGAGGTCTCTTCGGCGGCGGAGCCGCGTCCCGGCGTGCCCAGGCCTGCCATACCGGCCGCCGCCAGGAAGCCGCGGCGATTCAGTTCAAGGCTCATAATGCAACCATTCTACATGGCTTTGTGGGGCAGGCCCCCGGCCTGCAGCGGCCTCTCAGGCCGCGTGGCCGCGCTCTTGAATCCCCCAGCCTGGTACACCTCCACCTCAAACGACCGCCGCACCACCGCCCGCGCCTCCTCCAACCCACTCAACTCCCCAGCGCCAATGGCCTGAATCAGCACATTCCCGATCGCCGTGGCTTCGCTGGGCCCCGCAATCACCGTCCGCCCCGTGGCATCCGCCACCAACTGGTTCAGGAGCGCATTGCGCGACCCGCCGCCCACGATATGGATCGCCTCGAACCGCCGCCCAGCCAGCGCCTCCAGGCTCTCCAGCACCTGCCGGTAGCGCTCCGCCAGGCTCTCCAGAATCGTGCGCGTGAACTCGCCGGGCGTCTCCGGCGGCGTCTGTCCCCGTGCCCGGCAATGCGCCGCGATCTTGCGCGGCATGTCGCCCGGCTCCAGGAACGCGTCCACATCGATCGTCGCCCGCGCCGGCCCCGCCTCGCCAGCCATGCGCGTCAACTCGTCATAGGCGTACTCGGCCCCCTCCTGTGCCCACGCGCGCCGGCATTCCTGAACCAGCCAAAGTCCCGCGATATTCTTCAGAAACCGTATCTTCCCCGCCGCGCCGATTTCGTTGGTCAGATTCTCGGCCAGCACCCGCTCGTCGATCACCGGCTCGTCCAACTCCGCGCCCATCAGCGACCACGTCCCCGAGCTGATGTAGCACCAGTTCGCGCCCTCGGCCGGCACTGCGGCCACCGCCGACGCCGTGTCGTGGCATCCGGTCGCGTACACCGGCACGGCCCCCAGACCGAGCAGCGTCCCCGGCGCCACAATCTCGGGCAAAATGCCGGTGGGCAGCCCCAGCCGCTCCAGCAGATCGCGCGCCCACGTTCTCTTTCGCGGATCGTAAAACTGCGACGTGCTGGCGATGGTCAGCTCCGCGCGCGCCACGCCCGTCAGCCAGTAGTTCAGCAGGTCCGGCATGAACAGCAGCGTGCGCGCGGCCTCCAGCGCCGGCGATCCGGCCAGCTTCAGCGCGTAGAATTGGTACAGCGAATTGAGCTGCATGAACTGGATGCCGGTCTGCGCGAACACCTCCGCACGCGGCACCACATTGAACACCTTCTCCATCACGCCGTTGGTGCGTGCGTCGCGATAGTGGCGCGGATTGTCGGCCAGCGCGCCGTCCGCGCCCAGTAGCGCGAAATCCACGCCCCACGTATCGATGCCGATGCCGTCCAGCCGCAGCTTCCGTTCCCGCCCGGCGATGGCCAACCCGCGCTGGATCTCGTGCCACAGCCGCAGCGTGTCCCAATACAGGGCGTCGAACACGCGCACGGGCGTGTTGGCGAAGCGGTGCAGTTCTTCAATGGCCAGCCGGCCGCCGTCCAGCGTGCCCAGCATCGCGCGCCCGCTCTCCGCGCCCAGATCGAAAGCCAGATAGTGCCGCATCAGGAGCTATAATACCCGACAGCATGAAGCTCGATTCCAAATACGATCGGGAACACGGCGCAGTCTATCTCACGGGCATCCAGGCCCTGGTGCGTCTGCCCATGGATCAAATGCGCCGCGACCGCCGCGCCGGCCTCTCGACCGCCGCCTTCATCTCCGGATACGAAGGCTCGCCGCTGGGCGGCTACGATCTGGCCCTTGCGCGCGTGAAACCCCTGCTCGAAGAGCATCGCATCCATTTCGTGCCGGGCGTCAACGAAGACCTCGCCGCCACATCCGTCTTCGGCAGCCAGATACATCACTCGCTCGGAGAGTCGCGCTACGACGGCGTGGTCGGCATCTGGTACGGCAAAGGGCCGGGCGTCGATCGCTCCGGCGATATCTTCCGCCACGCCAACATCGCCGGCACCGGCAAGAATTGCGCGGCGCTGGTGCTGGGCGGCGACGATCACGTTTCCAAGAGTTCTACCATCCCGCACCAGAGCGATCTCAGTTTCTACAACCATGCCATGCCCGTCTTCTACCCGGGCAACACGCAGGAGACGCTGGATTACGGCCTGCTGGCCATCGCCCTCTCGCGCTTTTCCGGCGCGTGGGTGGCCATGAAGATGGTAACGAATGTGTGCGATGCCGGCGGCACGGTGGACATCGATCCCGAGCGGCTCGCCATCCACATTCCGCAAGGCTACGAGAAGAAGATCGACGCGCGCCTGCTGATTCCCATGACGCTAATGCTGGAGCCGGAGGTACTCTACCGCCGTCTGGACGCCGCCCGCGAATTCGCCCGGCTCAATCAGGTGAACCGCAGCTTTGGCGCGGGCGACGGCGCATGGCTGGGCATCGCCAGCGCGGGCAAAGCGTATTACGATCTGATGCAAGCGCTCGCCGACCTCGGCCTGCGCCACGAAGATCTGGAGCCCGCCGGTATTCGCATCGCGAAATTCGGAATGACTTACCCCTTGGAGCCGCGCTTCACCGCCGAATTCGCGCGCGGTTTGCAGACCATCTTGGTAGTCGAAGAGAAACGCAGCTTCCTGGAGTTGCAGCTACGCGAGTCACTTTATAACTCCCCGGACCACCCCGCCATCTTAGGCAAGGGTGACACCATCGCCGCGCCGCTGTTCTCCGCCGCCGGTGAACTCGATCCGGAAATCATCACCCGCGTCCTAGCCCAGCTCATCCAACCCTCCACCTCTCGCATCGCCCTCCTCGATGAAATCGAGAACCGCGAACGCCGCTTGGTCCCCGCGCGCTTTCCGAATTTCTGCTCGGGCTGCCCGCACAATCGCTCCACCCTGTTGCTCGAAGGTCAGGCGGCGGGCGGCGGCATCGGTTGCCATGCCATGGCCGCGCAGCTCGGGCACTCGCATCATGCCTATACTTTCCTCACCCACATGGGCGGCGAGGGCGCGCCGTGGATCGGTATGGCCCCCTTCGTCGAGCGCCAGCATATCTTCCAGAACGTCGGCGACGGCACTTACTTTCATTCCGCCTCGCTGGCCGTGGAAGCCTGCATTGCCGCGGGCGTGAACATCACTTACAAGATCCTGTACAACAGCGCCGTGGCCATGACCGGAGGCCAGCAGGCCGCGGGTGCGGTGCCCGTCCCCGCACTGACTCACAAGCTGGCCGCCGATGGCGTCCGCCAAATTGCCGTACTCACCGATGACCTGGCGAAATACGAAGACGTCAAACTGGCCGCCAATGCCCAACTCCGCGATCGCGACGACTTGCCCGATGTGCTGCGCGAGTTCGAGAAGCTGCCCGGTGTGACCGCCATCATTTACGATCAGCAGTGCGCCGCCGAGAAGCGCCGCCTGCGCTCGCGCGGCAAGCTTGCCGAACCTACGCTACGCCTCGTCATCCACGAAGAAGTCTGCGAAGGCTGCGGCGATTGCGTCACGCAGTCCAATTGCCTGAGCCTGCATCCGGTCGAGACGGAATACGGCCCTAAGACCCGCATCCACCAATCGTCGTGCAATAAAGATTACTCGTGCGTGCTGGGCGATTGCCCGTCGTTCGTCACCGTGAAGCTGAGGCCGGGTACCGGACAGCGCCGCCAGCCATTACCGAAGTTGCCGGAGACCGAAGTACCGCCGCCGCGCGAACGTGCCTTGATCGGCGAGCGCTACTCGATCCTGATGCCGGGCATCGGCGGCACTGGTGTGGTCACGATCAACGCGCTGCTGGCCACCGCGGCCTGGATCGACGGTCTTTCCGTCATCACGCTCGATCAGACCGGCCTCGCGCAGAAGGGCGGAGCCGTCGTATCGAGTGTCATCTTGAGCGAGCGGCCCATCGAAGCGTCGGCCAAGGTCGGCTTTGGCAACGCGGATCTGCTGCTGGGCTTCGATCTGCTCGGCGCGGGAAGCGCGGATAACTTGAAACGCGCGCATCCCTCGCGCACTGTGGCCGTGGTGAACACCGCTGAGGTGCCTACGGGTGACGCCATACGCGGAGGCGCGCGGCTGGCCGGTCCGGGTGCGGTAGTCGATCTGATCAACACTTACACGCGCAGAGACCGCAACTTGTTTCTGGACGCGTCACGCCTGGCCGAAGGACTGTTTTCCAGCCACATGGCGGTCAACATCTTCCTGCTGGGCGCGGCCTGGCAGGGCGGCCTGATACCGATTTCCGACACGGCCATCGAGGAAGCTATCCGTCTGAACAAGGTGGATGCCGAACGTAATGTGCAGGCATTTTT
>JBEKPZ010000274.1:0-18794 GCA_049520215.1 Bryobacteraceae bacterium
GAGCAAGCCTGCCGCATCGAAATCGACCTGCTGCACGAGCCGGTGGGCAAGCAGGATCAGTACATCGCCTCGTTCGGCGGCATCACCTGCTTTCAGTTCCTGCCCGACGATCGCGTGGAGGTCGCCCCGCTGCAACTCGAAGGCGAGACGCTGGCCAACCTGGAAGACAACCTGCTGCTGTTTTTCACCGGCTTCACGCGCTCGGCGTCGGCGATCCTCGAGGAACAGGACACGCGCACGCGCCAGCACGACGCCGATATGATCTCGCAATTGCACGTGGTGAAACAGCTCGGCTGCGAGAGCAAGGCGGCGCTGGAACGGGGCGATCTGCGCCGCTTCGCGGAGCTGATGCACGTGCATTGGGAGCACAAGAAGGTGCGCTCGCGCTCCATGACCAATGCGCACATCGACGAATACTACGCGGTGGCGCGGCGCAACGGCGCGCTGGGCGGCAAGCTGATCGGCGCGGGCGGCGGCGGCTTCCTGATGCTGTACACCGAAGACAAGACGCGCCTGCGGCATGCCATGCGCGGGGCCGGGCTGCGCGAAGTGCGGGTGCGCTTCGACTTCCAGGGCACCACGGTGTTGGCGCAATCGTGAGCGCAATCGTGGAAGCAATGCTGCCGGTGGCGATTCTGGCTGGCGGTCTGGGCACGCGCCTCTATCCCCTGACCGCGCGGCTTCCCAAGGCGCTGGTCGATATCAATGGCGAGCCGTTTCTGGCGCACCAGTTGCGCCTGTTGCGCGCGCGCGGTGTCGAACGCGTGGTGTTGTGCATCGGGCAGCATGGCGAGCGTATCCGCGAATATGCGGGCGATGGCGCGCGCTTCGGCCTCCAGATCGATTATTCGCCGGATGGTCCCACGCTGCTGGGAACCGCCGGCGCCGTGCGCCATGCTCTGCCGCTGCTGGGGAATGCGTTCTTTGTGGTGTATGGCGATTCGTATCTGCCTTGCTCGTATCGCGACGTCGCAGAGGCATTCCACGCGGCGGGCCAGCCTGGCCTGATGACCGTGTATCGCAATGAAGGCCGCTGGGACGCCAGCAACGTGGAGTTCGACGCGGGCCGCATAGTGGCCTACGATAAGAAGAACAGGACGGAGCGCATGCAGCACATCGATTATGGCCTGGGCGTTTTCAGCCGTGCGGCTTTCGAAGGGGCGACACAGGCCGATCTCGCCGACGTGTATGGCGACCTGCTGCGCCGCGGTCAACTGGCAGCGTTTGAAGTGCAGGATCGATTTTACGAAATCGGCTCCTTCGATGGGATCGCCGAGCTATCGCGCCACCTGGCCGAATCGCAACCATGAGCTTCGCCGAAGAATACATTGCCGAATCCGCGGAGGTCCTGCGCCGTCTGGACGCGGGCGTAATCGAAAAGCTGGCGCAACTGCTGGTCGACGCCCGCGCGCGCGGTGGTCGCCTGTTCATCCTTGGCGTGGGCGGTAGCGCCGCCAATGCCTCGCACGCGGTGAACGATTTTCGCAAGATCTGCGGCATGGAAGCCTATTGCCCCACCGACAACGTCTCCGAGTTGACCGCACGCACCAACGATGAAGGGTGGGCCTCGGTGTTCGAATCGTGGCTGCGCGTCAGCCGCCTGCGCGCCGACGATTGCGTGCTGGTGTTCTCGGTGGGCGGCGGCAATCTCGAAAAACAGGTCAGCCCGAATTTGGTTTCCGCACTGCAGTACGCGAAGTCCGTGGGCGCGGCTATCGGCGGCGTGGTCGGCCGCCCCGATGGCTACACTGCGCAAGTGGCGGACGCCTGCGTGGTCGTCCCCGCAGTGAACCCCGCGCACATCACGCCACACGCCGAGGCGTTTCAGGCGGTGGTCTGGCATCTGCTGGTGACGCACCCCGCGCTGAAAGCCGCCGAAACCCGCTGGGAATCGCTGCGATGAAGCGGGCCGTGTTTTTGGACCGAGACGGCGTGCTCACACGCGCGCTGATCCGCGATGGCCAGGCCTACGCGCCGGTCACGCCCGCCGAAATGGAGATCGATTCGGATGCGCCAGCGGCATTGCGGCGATTGAAGGCCGCCGGCTTCCTGCTGGTGGTGGTGACCAATCAGCCGGATGTGGCGCGCGGCATCATCCGGCGCGAGGACGTCGAACGGATGCACGCCACCCTGCGCGCCTCCCTGCCGCTGGACGCGTGCTTCGTTTGTTATCACGATGACGCGGACGGCTGCGATTGCCGTAAGCCCCAGCCCGGCATGCTGCTCCAAGCCGCTGCCGCGCACGAGATCGACCTGGCCCAAAGCTTCATGATCGGCGACCGCTGGCGCGACATCGACGCCGGCGCCGCCGCAGGCTGCCGCACCGTCTGGATCGATCGCGGCTACCGCGAGCGCGCGTCCGAGCACATACCCGACGCGCGCGTCGATAGCTTGCGTGCCGCGGCGGAGTGGATTGTGGCACGCGCCCGAATGCAGTAGTAGAGTTGCACCTTGCCAGATACAACCTATACGGGGGGTACGCCATTTCGGGCATTGCACGCCCGGCCTGTGCCGCCCGGGAATTCTCGGAAGAGGCCAAATGGCAGGCAGCCCGCAGAGCGCCATTGGGCGGGCGCGAAGGACTCTTCCTACCGACGAGAGGATAGCACGGCGGCGGCGGGGCCCCGCAGACGGAGTGCCGTTTGGGTGTTTGTTTTCAGCGGAACGGGGGATGCGAAGACGCGTGATTTATCGTGGCGAGCGGGTACCATCGACCGCCCGGCAGCGCCGCCGCTCCAGAAACCCACCCGCAACCCATTGGTTCCGCGAAGTGCGGGGTAGAAGCCCCGCGCGGGATAAATCCCGGCCTCCATGACATTGGATTTCTGCGCCTGACGACGGCTCTCGCTGCTGGCCGGAACGCTAATTGGGGTCAGCCCAGCCCCACCAAGTAATCGTATCCGCATCGGCGTGGTACATTGTAGAATCTAAAATCCAGATGCGAAATGTACTGATTATTGGGTCCGGCTGCGCTGGAAACACGGCGGCGGTGTATGCGGCGCGCGCCAACTTGAAGCCCCTGGTGGTGTCGGGAAAACATGCGGGCGGACAGTTGTCGATGACCACCCTGGTGGAGAATTTTCCCGGCTTTCCGGAAGGCATCAACGGGCCCGACTTGGTGGAGAATATCAAGAAGCAGGCTGAGCATTTCGGCGCCGAATACGTGCATGGCGACGTGGTGGACGCCGAGCTTTTGGGCCACCCCTTCCGCATCAACGTGGAAGGCGAGTGGATCGAAACGCGGACGGTGATTGTCGCTTCGGGCGCATCGGCGCGGTGGCTGGGGCTGGAGTCGGAACAGAAGCTTATCGGCCACGGCGTGAGTTCCTGCGCCACGTGCGACGGGTTTTTCTATCGCGGCAAGAAGATCATGGTGGTGGGCGGCGGCGATTCGGCGATGGAGGAGGCCAACTTCCTGACGCGCTTCGGCTCCGAGGTAGCGCTGGTACACAGGCGCGAACAGTTCCGGGCGTCGAAGATCATGCTCGACCGCATGCAGCACAATCCCAAAATCAAGCTGTTGACCAATACGGTGGTGGAGGATGTTTTCGACGCCAGCCGACACCTGGTCACGGGTGTACGGCTGAAGAATATCGCCACGGGCGCGGTGTGGGAGCAGGAAGTAGACGGCTTTTTCGTGGCGATCGGGCACATCCCCAACACGGCGGTCTTCAAGGGGCAGATCGACACGGACGCCGACGGTTACATCATTTCCAAAGGCGGCGCGCGGACCAATATTGCGGGCGTGTTCCACGCCGGAGACGTGCAGGATCGCGTCTATCGGCAGGCCATTACGGCCTCGGCCGCCGGCTGCATGGCGGCTATTGAAGCGGAACGGTACCTGGAAGCGGAGGGACATTGATGATCGAACGACTCAGTCCGCCGGGCGTGCCGGCGCCGCGCGGACCCTATTCGCCGGCGGTGCGCGCGGGCGATTTCATTTTCGTGTCGGGGCAGGTGCCGGTTAACCCCGCGACCGACAAAGTTGAGCTGGGGGATATCCAGCACGAGACGCGCCTGGTGTTGACCAACATCGGCCGGATTCTGGAAGGCTGCGGCGCGACCATGGCGGACGTGGTGAAGTGCTCCGTGTTTCTGGCGGACGGCAAGGATTTTGGCGCCATGAACGAGGTTTACGCCGAGTTCTTTGGCGCACACAAACCGGCGCGCACCACGGTGGCGTGCCAGTTTGCGATGCCGGGGCTGAAAGTGGAGATCGACTGCATCGCTTATAAACCAAGCACGCAGTAAGCCGATTCCCATCTTCTGCATCATGGCAACATCGGGTTGAGATCGGCTGGTTTCACGGCGAGGTCTTCCGGCCGCAGGCCGCCGTTCAGCTTGATCGCCTCGGTCGTGATATCCGCCAGACGGATCGCCCACGGTCATCCACTCTTTGACTTGATTTTCGCTGGTCGTTGGATGGGCCGGATCGGCAAGCGAAATGGAGGCCTGCTTTACGGGCAGCCACGAAACGGGGTCCAGCGTGATGTCGAGCGGGTCGTTGCCGATTTTGCGGGTTGAGACGCGAACAACATTCCCGGCTGGCGATGTGACTTCATACTCCGGATTGCGGTCGGCGAGCCGGATGTTCAGCGCGAAACCAGAAAGGAACCTGCGGGCGAATTCCAATTCACCGCCCGCCAGGTCCGCCAAGTGCTTGCCGGGCGGGATCTCCCAGCCGGAGACGCTATCGAAGTAGAGCGCGTACGTATCGCCTGGACCCACCTGGTCGAGACGCAGGTGGTTGGGTTTGATCCAACGGGCGCGCTTTTGAACCTCGCCGATCGGATTGCCTTTGCGGTCCCTCGAAATCGCGAACCTTCGCGATTTTGTCCGCGCCTCCCATGGCCTGCTGCATCCTGTGCAGCAAGGCTGGCCCGTCCTGGCCGAAGGCTGCCGCGCAGATAAGGAAGCCCGCAAGGAATGCTTTCATACCCGCCGCACGGCCCATCGCAACGGCGTTCCGGGTGCGCTCTTGCCCCGGAGTTCGATGGCGCCATCCGCCGTGCGGGTCGCGCGCAAACGGCGTGCTTCGTCATCCGGCAGCCAGAGCCGGATGTGCCACTCGCCCGCTTTGGATGGCGCGTACCAACCTTCGTAGCCCGCCGCCGATTTAACCAGGCCCACAAGCGGCGAATCGAAGCGATACGATTCCAACGGCAGGCGCGGCGCAAGATCCACGCCGCCCGCGGTGAATTCGAGGCCGAGCAACTTGGCCGCCGAGTAGAGCGTGCAGGCGTGCGAGTGCAGATTGCCGATGGGAAAGTCCGTGTAGTGCAGAAAGCCGCTGTTGACCGTTTCGCCGGGGTGCTTGCTCACCGTGGAGTTGAGCGTGTCGGGGCCGCTCCAGGTGTTGTACCAGATGTCCGGATACACTTCGGCATGACGGGCCAGCGTATTCTTCTTCCACTCGTCCCAGGCCATTTCTCCGTTCACCCGCGCCAGGGCCCAAACCAGCGTGGCGTTGAGCGAGGGCCATATGCCGCCGCTGATCGACGTGCCAGGCTCGGCCATGGCTTGCGAGGCGATGTCGGGACTCTGGTTCATCTGCATCGCGCCGATCGGAGAGTTGCGGCGCAGCAACTCATCCATGGTGGCCGCCAGTTCGCCGGCCTGCTGCGGACTAATCACTCCCCCAAGGATGGCCCACGGCTGCGGCTCGAGCCACAGGCCCTTTTCGCCCAGCCATCCGGCAGTGGGACCGAGCCAGGCCCGGCGCAGCCATTTGCCGGTCCACTGGGCGCGCGCCGCTTTGCGGTTCTCGTCGGCTTTCTGGCGGACGTGGGCGATGGGCGCGGCGTCATCACCCGAGTAGGCCAGCATGCGCGCGTAATAGTCGAACACCCACGCGGCCATGGCGGAGTTCAGGACGCTTTCGCCCTTGGCGACGGTCTCTTTCATGGTGCGCTGGCCCCAGAACATGACCAGTGCGTCGTTCCAGTCGTCGTTGAGCATGCGCATCACACCATGCTCGCCGGCGCCGACATCTTCAACCAGATGCCTGTAACAGCGGGCCAGCAACATGCGCACCGATTCTTTGCCCGCCGCGGGGCCCCGGAGCGGCCAGGTGGGGATTACTTGGTCGAGGAAGGCGGTGTCGCGGGTGGCGAGCACGTATTCGCTGGCCGCCCACAGCAGCCAAAGCGGCATGTCGCTGGAGTTATCCGAGGACGCCGGCATGATGACGCCGTGGCCCACGATGCCGTACGGGATGGAACCGTCGGGACGAACCTCTTTCAGGGTGTAGCGCAGAATCTCTCTGACGATTTCGGGATCGCTGAACAGGAACGGGAGCGCGTGCTGCAGCGGGTCGCGCGCGGCGCCCTGAAATCCCATGGAGTATTGGTAGATGCCACCTTGCGACAGGATATGCTCGCCGAAGAAATCGTCGTAAGTGAGGCTGCTGCGCAGGTAGTAGTAATGCCAGGCGGTCTCGCGCTTCACCCAGGGCTCAGCTTTGGTTTCGAAGCGCAGGCCTTTGTCCTTCCACTGTTGGCTGGAGTCCTTCCACACGCTAGGGCGGCCGCGATACTTCTCGATGAGCGGCCCGGGATCGGCCCGCCCATAGCCGTAAAGGAAATAGAGGGTACGCTGCTGGCCGGGGTCAAGCGCGATGCGTCGCTCCAGCAGCAGCCCTCTTTCTGTTCCGCCGGCGCCCAGGCTGCCGTCGAGCGCGCCCGATAGGCCGCTTGGCGCCGCCGCGCCGCCCGCGCCAAAGAAACTCCTGGCGTCGGTGGTGAACCCGTCCGCGGGCGCGTCCAACGAAGCGAGGAAGGTGCCGGGCGGATGGAGATCGTCAAACGAAGCGTCCGGCGCAGGCTCTTCTATAGGCGCAAGAAACGGGTTGGCGTGCGTGGCCAGACTCGTCTTCATCTTTTGAAACAGTTCCTCCTCTTTGGAATCGCGGCCGCCGAACTGTTTGACCTCGAGCAGTCCGGCATTGCCATGCAGCACGCGAAAGAAGTGCGTAAACCGATCGCCGAACTTTCGGCGCAGATCCACCGCGCTCCCGCGGCCGCCGAATTGTTCGATGTAGCAGCGGAAGGAAAACTGATAGACGTGGCATCCCCAGTATTCGATCCAGCGCAGGTTGGCGCGCGACTGCGTGTGGTTGGCGATGGTCACTTGGGAGAGCAGCACGGGATCGTCGCCGAAGGGCGCGACGATCGCCTGGTCGATGGAGTAGCTGGCGCTTGCGACTTTCTTGCGAAAGTAACCGACGCCGAAGACACGGTCGAAGCTTTGTGCCCCGCCCGGATAGCCGCCTGAATAGAACGTGCTCAGCGTTTCGGTCCCATCGGTCAGGTAGCCGATGCCGCCGCCGAATTGGCTTCGTTCAGGCGAATAGGAGTTAAGGAACTTCGGTGCGCCTTCGTCCTGGCGCACTTGCACGTGGCCGTAGTTGGAAACGATGGCGACGAGCCGGTCGTTGCCCACCTGATGCACGTGATCGGTGGACGAGAGGATTCCGGGGCCAACCTGGGTAACCGCTTTGGAGTCGTGAGTCTGGTCGCACGTGTAGCGGAAAGCGGGAAGGCCGAATTCATCTTCGATCCATTCCCCGAAGGAGCCTGAGCCGTAGGGCTTCTGGTGGGGGCTGGCTCCCGCCGCGGCGAGGGCGGATGCGGACGCGGCTAAGAATTGTCTGCGATCGATGGGCATGGTATTAAGAGAAGATTACCGCCAAACCAGGTGGCCTGGGAGGCCGCCGGAGGGTGTGCCCGGCATGGCGCGCGCGATCCGAAGGTACGAAAAGCGCGGCCTTCCGTTGGTGGATGGAATCGGTCGTGGAAATAGGCCTCATTGTCAAGGCAAAGTAGAAATGTCCTATTCTCTGCAAAGTAGAAATGTCCTGTTTTGCCGGGGCGGGGATGGGGTGCGTGTTATTCTGGCCATGCCGGTGAAGCGGAGACGGGCGATGCTGGCGAGCAACCCGATCGAAGGAATAGCCGGCCGGAACTCATCGTGGACGATGGGTAGGGCGCGCTCCTT
Organism: Bryobacteraceae bacterium; assembly: GCA_049520215.1. Lineage (GTDB taxonomy): Bacteria > Acidobacteriota > Terriglobia > Bryobacterales > Bryobacteraceae > Bog-159. The sequence continues at coordinate 7,996 of JBEKPZ010000274.1, forward strand.
CCGTCGCGTCCTTGGACTGGGGCTCGGGGGCCGACCAACGGGAAGCGGTACCCCGCCCTCAGGTTTGTTTGGTTTCTGTTTTGAGAGGACATCGGACCGATAGATTCCGTCATGCCTGAAAAACGCATGCCGGGAATCCCCTCGATTCCCGGCTGCCGCGGCGACGGAGCGGCGGGAAAGGCATCGGCGCAAACTCTCTTGGGACGATTACAATCCGGACCACGTAGAATCCGGTCGTTTGGAGAGTTTCCCTGTCCATTAGGCATGACCCGGCGCCCGTGCCACGCGCGTTATTCTCCTTCTATTGACCCACCAGGGCAGTCCGGCAGGTTGATACCGAATGCGGTATCATAGGCAGTGTGGCGGCCGGCAAAGCACTCCGGAAGATGCGCGAGAGCCACCTGGGTTGGCGTATCGAAGAGTTACAGATGGTAGCGGAAGCGGCTGGCGTTGAGTGGCGTCGGCCCGGTAGTGGCGGCAGTCACGTGATCTTTAGCGCTCCCGGTGTGCGCGAGATCGTTTCGGTGCCCGCGAGACGTCCAATAAAGGCGGTGTACATCAAACAGTTCCTGGCGCTCATCGACACCGCTGGAGAGGTCGGAAAACCATGAGAGCACCTTCGAATCGTGAACTCGACGAATACCGGTTTACAGTTCGGCCACTCTCGGTCCAGGAGGGCGGCGGCTATCTGGTGGAGTATCCGGACATACCTGGATGCATGTCCGACGGCGAGACCATCGCGGAAGCCATCGCCAATGGCAGGGAGGCGCTGCGCGATTGCCTGGAAGTATTCCGGGAGTCGGGCCGAAAACCGGTGAAGCCCGGCATCGAGGCCGCTCAATGGCGTCAGCGCCTGCCCCGGACCCTCTATGCCAAGCTCACCAGACAAGCGCAGCGCGAAGGAGTCAGCATCAACAGCTTCGTGACGGCAATCATCGCCGAAGCAGTCGGATCGAGGCAAGCTGCGGTGTCCCAAAGGGCGGGGAAGCGAGTATGAACGCCTCGTTTTATGTACCCGGGCCGCACGCCAAAATGTATCAGAATGGGATGAATGCGGAGCTTTGATCGCATAACGTGGAATCCGAACCAGATGAATGGTCAGCCCTGTATCCGTGGCATGAGGCTGACGGTGCCGGGATGACCTATTCCGGAATTATCCGGAGCTTGAGCCCGAGGACGTCCGGCAGGCTCTGGCATTCGCCGCCGCCAATCTCGAGGACACCGCCACGGAAAGTAACGCTGCCTGACGGTTTCAGCCATGCGTCTCGTCCTCGACCAGGGCGTTCCGCGAGATGCTGCGCTCCGCCTGCGCACTCTCGGGTATAGTTGCAAACACCTCGGAGAAATCGGGATGAGGAAATCCTGGCCTTCTCGTTGGAAGAGAGCGCTGCCGTCGTGACCCTGGACGCGGACTTCCAAGCGATCCTAGCGGTTTCGGGGCCAGCGGACCTTCCGTAATTCGACTACGATTGTAGGGCTTGGGCGCCCCTGAGGCTGTTGACCGGGTTCAGAACGTCCTGGCACGTCTCAAGGCCGATCTGGAACGCGGATACGTGCTCCCCAACTGCCGTCCCCGGCGTGTCACGGGATCTATGGCGCAATGGATGGCCCGAGGGATCATACCTCCCAGATCCAGACTCGTTGCTAATCCACCATAGGGCAACCACATCATGCAGTATATCTGAGACTACGAACCACAACATATTGTATGCCATTGGCAGCAAGGGCGAAATGGTGTAAAACAAGGTTTACCCATGATGCAAGAAACAGGAGCTGACAAGCCGAAGGGGCCGGAACTCGTCTTCGGCTTGGTTGGCCCCCTCGGCACCGATCTCGATCTGGTGGGCCGCGTGCTGGAAGACGTGTTGAGCCAAGTGGAGTACAAGAGTGAGGTTCATCGCCTCAGCCGACTGATGCGTGACGTTCCGAGGGAGCCATTGATCGGCGACAATTAGAGTCAACGCGGTCGTGTTGCCTCAACTAAGAATGTTACCGAACTGGTAATCGTCGTTGGTGGACGACCGCAGAAGCTTGCAGATGTCCCTCTCTGCGAGCTGATCCGGTTGGACGCCGTCGGGTAACAGGACTTGCAGATGTCCCTCTCTGCGAGCTGATCCGGTTGGACGCCGTCGGGTAACAGGATCACCCGGACAGCGCAGCGCGGTCGTAGAGTTGGAGCGATGACCGAACTCGCTTTGCGGCCGGCCGGGTCGCCGTCCATCAAGAGCGTGACTTGGCGGAATCGCGCCAGAAGAGCCTGACGCTGCTGTTCGTAGAGCACCGATCCCATCAGAGCAACGACCGATCGAACGCCGGCCTGATGCACCTTCATGCAGTCGAAGAATCCCTCCACCACGACGACCGACTTCTCCATTCCGGCGGCAGCGCGGTGCATGTTGAAAAGGACCTCCGATTTCGCGAACGCCGGCGGCAGACGGTACCGCGGCCGGGTCTGATCTACGGAGCGTCCGCAATATGCGATCAACTCGCCGGCGGCATTGTGGATAGGAATTATCAGTCGGCCGTGCATCAGCCCCGGTCCCGGATAGAATCCGATGCCGAACGCGATCGCCGTTTCGTTCGCGATCCCACGGTCGGCCAGATAGGGATGCGAGTAATCGATGCCGGTCAGGGTGAAGTTCAAGGCTGGCGACACCCTTCTTCTTTTCGTAACCAGTTCCTTCCGATTCGAGGCTGATCTCGTCAGGTCCGGCGAGCACGGTGAGCGCGTGAACTCCTGTATCCTACGCGCGGCTTCGAACAAAGAGCAGCCCTCCATCGCAGCAACGAAGTCCAATACGGTTCCGCCAGCATCACACGAGAAGCAGTGAAAAACATCACGGGCCAGATTCACATGGAAGGCGTCACTCCCGTCGCCGTGGTGAATCGGGCAGCAGCCCCGATATTGATCCTTTCCGCTGCGCCGAAGTTCCACGCGATATTGCCGGAGCACGGATCCCAGTCTCACCGCCCGTTTGATCGATTTGAAGTCCAGCCAGTTGATCATGGACGTACCCCCTCGGAGTTGGCGGCGGCGCCGGTCAACATTTCGTGCTCCAAGGCTGACCCTGATTCAAGACCGAGCACCAACCGGCGTGCGATTTCACTGCGCCACTGCTTGACTCTTCGCTGGAGAGTCCGCAGTTGCCCGGGCGGAAAAGCGCCGGGCATACTCTCCTGCAAACGGAGGAACAGATCTTTGGCATTGGCGTCGGGCCGTTCATTGAGCCACTGCTCGACCTGCGACCAGACTGCTTCGAATGGGTCCACCCGAGTTCGATAGGTGCGTGGCCCGTTGCTTCTCTTGCGATGTGTCGGACGCACTTCACCATCGCGCCACACCGTCGAGAGACTGGCGACGAATCCGCCCAGATCCACCGTTGCCTGATCAGTCTTGGCGTTGGCGACACCGACTTCATGTTGCACCAGCACTCGCTGCGCCTCTCGAATTTCACTCAGTAATCGAACCGGATCCAGCGCCGCCAACGTTTGCCGGAGTTGTTCCTTGCACTCTTCAGAAACGTCTTTCCGATCCAAGAGGCGCTCGCAGGGTGTCGCCGGCAGGTGGTACTTTTTGATTACCTTCGCACCTTCACGGATCTTCGAAAGTAATTTGAAGGAGGGCTGGAAGAAGTTCACGAAGAGCCGCGCGGACGCGTACAGCTTGTTTAACACCGCCGCCGTCTGCGAGCCCTCCAGTCTTCCATAGCCCACCATCCGCCGGATCACCGCGCCGTTCTTCTGTTCGATCCAGGCTTGATCATTCTTCTTGTAGGCGCGACATCTGGTGAGTTCGATTTTGTTGTCCTGGCAATAGCCGACCAGCGTGTCATTGATAAACGCGCTGTCGTTGTCAACATCGAGCCCCCGCACCGTGACCGGTAATCTCGTCCGGATCTCGCTCACCGATTCAGTCACCAGCGTTTGTTCCCGGACAACCATTGCGATGGCTTCAGTCCAGCCCGAAGCGATGTCGGTCAACACCAGGCTGTGGACGTAACTACCCACGGTCGACTTTCCGCAATGCACCACCATGTCCATTTCGAAGAAGCCCGGAGAAGGATCATGCCAATCTCCAAAGGTCCGCACAGGGATACTCTTTCGCAACGGCGTGTTGATCATCGTTCTGCGACGGCCCTGCTTAGCGATGTCACGGACCTTCGTCAACAGTCGGTCCATGGTGGCGGCGCTCATGGACAGTAGACTTTCCCGAACCGCGGCATCCAGTTTCAAATGCCCATAGCGCTCCATTGCCTCCACCAGCCCAACGATCACTTGGCGGAGCCGCTTGCCACAGATTCGATCGGCCGCCTCCCAAATAATCGTCAGCGCTTCCCGAACGGCTTCGTCGTAGATCCGCGCACGTTGTCGCGGTTCAGGAGGTTCCTGCCTCCAGGGTTTCTTTAACGCGCGGATCGCGTGCTTGCGGTGAAAGCCTGTCACCTTGACGAACTCGTCAAGGATCTCTTTCTTCTCGCTCCGGTCGGCGGCCCGATAGCGCGCCGCTACAGCCTCAATCAGTTCCCGTCTCGTTGCCACGCTCAGTTGCCTCCTCAATTTGCCACTCGTCCCTTCCTTGCGGACGAGTAACATTTTTCATGAGGCAACGGGCCGCGTTGGGTAACAAAAGTGATGAGTCTCCGGGATAGGGAGAAATAGTTGTCGTCGACCCAAAGAAATAGTTGACGCCGATCAGAGTGTATCACCCGGAACGGATTTACCTCTTTGGTTCCACTGCACGCGGGGATGCTGGCCCAGACAGCGATTATGACCTCATGATCATTGTCCCCGATGAAGCCCCACAGGGTCTCCGGCGGGGGAACCCTGGATATCGAGCTCTTCGTGGAACCGGGGTGGCTGCGGATGTGCAGGTTTGGCCGCAAGGCGACTTCAATAGGCAATAGGCAGTTGCATCTGAAGGCGTCATTTCCGTCCACTATCGTGCGGGAAGGAAAACTGCTTTATGGAGCCTGACCCGGTCCTTGTCTCGAACACCAAGGAATGGCTTTTGCGCGCCCAGGAGGACTTGGACAATGCGCAGCATGATCTGATGGCAACCCCTCCCTTTGTTAGGGACGCTCTGTTCCACTGCCAACAAGCCGTCGAGAAGGCGATGAAGGCTCTACTCACGTGGCACGACTCAAGCTTTCGGCAGACCCACAATCTGGAGGAGTTGGGGGAACTGTGCACACGGATAGATGACACGCTCGCCCCAGCCATGGAAGACGGGACGCCTTTGACTGAGTATGCAGCAAGGTCCCGATATCCTGGCGCCCCCTGGGAGCCAACCCTGCAGGAAGCACAGGAATCGATTCGAAATTGCGGGGATTCGTCCACACCATGCTCAAGAGGCTACCACCTCCAATTACCAGCTTCGACGCTCGTTCCAAAGACTTAATGGAATCTGAGACGTAGACGCACCTCCGGCCCCGCGGGTCATATTGACTCCAAATTAAAGTGAAGGCAGGATCAAGCGGCGGCGGGAGTTCCGTGCACCAAGGGGAAGCCGGCCCGAGGACGCGCTCCAATCCGTCCGTTCCACCCGCTGACGACTCCGGCGACCAGCGCCGGGGAACGGGGCTCGTTGGAAAAGGGGGTGTGGGGGAGAAACCTTGCGAAGGTTTCGCCTCCACTGGCCCAGCGCCCAAAACCCTGCCGCTCAAAAAGCGACACGCGATCAAACGGATGAAATGCGATTAGTCATGGGCGCCATAGTGCCGCTGCACTTCCGGCGACCTTTGCCCGAAATGCCGCCGCGGAAAGGGATTTTCGCAAGTCAATCACATCCGTCTGCCGGTACTCGTACAGGCGCTAAGCAGTTGCTATGGCGGGCAGATCCCCTCGCTTTCCGATTCTTTCTCCTGATGGAGTGAGACGCCGGCGGCGGGCAATGCGGACTGGCAGCCTGTGGTTCAGTTTGGGGTTTATGCTGTTAGACTTGCGGTTCTCCGCCTGGCTGCAGCGGGCCATGGTAAACTTCAGACAGGGAAATGATGAGGCAAGTCAAAATCATTGTCGAGAAGCACGCAGATGGCTACGTTGCCTACCCTCTTGGCCTGAAGGGGATTGTGGTGGGCGAAGGCAGCAGCTACGAGGAAGCCCTCGCCGATGTCAAATCCGCAATCCGGTTTCACATCGAAACGTTTGGCGCCGAAGTTCTGCCTGATGATTCACCGCTCCTGGAGGCCTTCGTCGCGGAGGCGACCATTCCAGCCTGATGGCCAAGTTTCCTGTCGATGCCCCAAAGTCTAGAATAATCGCCGCGTTCCACGCTCTCGGGTTCGAGGTAGTGCGCGAGGCTGAGCACATTGCCATGCGGCGTCCGAGCAGCACTGGAGGCTCGGATTGTCTTACTATGCCAAACCACTCGGTCATCAAGTCTTCCACTTTGAGAACCATCCTGACGCAGGCCGGTATTGCCCGGGATGATTTCTTGCGCGCCTACGAGAAATCTTGACATTCCCGTTTACGCATGCCAGATGTGCCCGACGACCCGATTGCCGTAAGCGCCGCCACGGGGTCTGCCTCCGCAACGGAGAGTGCCGGTGCGCAAGATCCGATCCCGGCCGCGGCGGGGTCCGGACAGAAGCCCGGAGTATCTGGCTTGGATTCGAACGCTTGGATGCGTGGTCTGTGCAAGAGTCAACGGCAGCGTGACCATCATCGAAGCGGCGCACACGAACGCGCTGGGTGCCAGAGGAATAGGGCAGAAAGCCTCCGACTTCTCCGCTGTTCCGCTTTGTAGCGGGCATCACCGGGAGTATCCGGATTCGTATCATCGGCTGGGCGAGCAGGGTTTTTTGCGCAGGCATGGAATGGACCTCCAAGAACTCGTGCTTCGATTGCAGAGTCGCTTCTGGCAGCAAGCATCCCACGCTGTTCATCCTGTGGAGGTGGGATAACAGAAGTGCTGGGCCGCGTCCGAGCGGTGCAGCGTCGGGATGGTCTTACCGTGCTCAGTTGCGGCCCAAGGCATTCGGGAACTACACTTACTGGTAGGAGTATTACTATGCAGGTCACCAGTAAGGGGCAAGTCACCATCCCGCAGGAGATTCGGAACCGGCTGGGCCTGTTGCCGCATACCAAAGTCGAGTTCGAGTTGGCCGGGGACCACGCTCGCATTCGCAAGGCGCGGCGTCCGCCCGGGGAAAGCCTCCGCGCACGCCTGACCCTGGATGTCCTCCATGGCACCGCAGATACCCGCATGAGCACGGATGAGGTCCTGGCGCTTACGCGGGGGGAGACCCGCGCCACAACGCGACGCAAGTGATACAGGCCATCCCCGACTTGCAGGCCAGCCTCAGCGCCTGCCGTGGCATGCTCGTGGACGCAAACGTCTTGCTGGATGTCGCCACCAACGCTCGTTTGAACCTGCTAAGGGCGGCCATCGAAGGTATTCTTGGGCAAGAAGGCCTCCATCCTCCCGATGCATGGGTCCAGCAAGGAAATCGCCAAGGGCTTGGAGCATCAAGAAGGATTTCGGACGAAAATAGAAAGAGAGGAATCAAGACCGTGCTGCGTTATCCCGTCAAGCTCTCAAAGGACGCCAACGATACCATCCTGGTTGATGTTCTGGCATCCCGGAGGCCCATACTTTCGGCGCGGATCGAGAGGAAGCGCTGTTGCGCGCTCCTGACGCCATTGAATCGGCTCTCATGTGCTACATCGACCTCCGCCGCGAGATTCCGGTGCCCCGCGCCACCAACAGAGGGCCATTCGTTACCCTACCGGCATTGACGGAAGCCAAGCTGGCCCTCTACACCGCAATGCGGACTGCCAAAATCGGCGAGGTTGAACTCGCCCGCCGGCTGAACTGCCATCTGCCTCAGGTGGATCGCCCGCTCGACCGCCACGATCAGAAGTCGCAACGCCAGACGCCGGCGCTTCCAGGCCAGTCGACCAGAGGCGCGAGGATTTTGCTGGCCAGGTTGTACATGAGTCAGTGGCTAAGTTGATCAGGGGAGGTGCCGTGGTGCCGAACTCCCAGTTTGGTTGTGGAGTGGAGCGGGTTTCCGGGTCAGGGCTTGGCTTGGGCCGTGTGAGTCTTGGCCCGGCCAGTGGAGGCGAAACCTTCAAAAGGTTCTCCCGCACACCCCCTCTTCCAACGCGCACTTCCGCCTGCAACCGCCATGCCTGCGCCGGTCTTCGTTTGGCGTCATGGCTTCTTGCTCCATCGGTCTGCGGGGGCTTTGCAGGCGATGGCCTGAAGTTGACGGCAGGATATGTTAAGGCCGGGCCTTTGGAGCGAAGCCTTCCGAAGGTTTCTCATCCGCGCCAAAAACGCACACGCTCCCCACGTCACCGGATCAGCTCGACTCGGATCTTCGCATCGTTTACCACGGCGCCGTCAAGCTCCTTCCAGCGGCGATCCGCCGTCACGGCCACCGCCCCCAACCATGCCGCCATCGTCAGGCATACACAGTCTCCCAGCGACAACCCAAGGTCACGCCGGCTTCCGAGCAGTGCCCCGCAAAACTCCGCTTGCCTAACCCCAAATTCTTCTTCCACCTCCAGATGCAGTTCGTGAAGCGACGCGACGGCCCTTTCTGCCGGCATCCCGGAACGCACCAACCTCCCCACCACTTCGGCCAGATTGACGGCATGGATTCGAGAGTGATCCATAAGTTCATCCACGCGCTCGCGGCCACTTTCATCGAGTACGATGCTCAGGAGGGCGGAGGCATCCAGCACATACTGCGGCTTCACTGGCGCGGGTCCTCTTCGTTTTCACGCTCGGCTTCCGCTCGGCGATCCCGAATCAGTTCCTCGGCCAAGTCCTGGCCAAACGGAATATACTTGCGGATCTCCTCGCGGACCCTGGCTAGAGCTTGGGCACGAGATGTGACTTGAAGCGTGCCGGACTCTTCCACTTTGACGAGAACTTGCGAACCTGGGGAGAGTCCGAGTCGGCGGCGCACCGAAGCCGGGATCAAGATCCGTCCCGACTTTTCAAGCCGTGTGGTATAGGTTTCCATGCTTTGATTCTATGTTAAGTACGGCAGAATTGCAATCTTGCCGTTTTCAGTGCTTCTGCCGTAACCGCGTGGCCAGGAGCGCATCTCGCCCAGCCGGTTGCGTCAGCCCTCCGCTCGATGATCTCGCCGATTTTGGCGGCCAGTTCGGCCCTCACCAGCATGCTGGCGCTGTCGGCATAGCCGAGGTCGGCATACATTGCCCGGACCCTCCTCGAAAGGAATGCCGCGCACCACCCGTTGTTTCTTCATGATTCAAGCTCCTTGGCAAGCTGCTCAGGGATCTTGAGTCGTTCGCGGATCAGGTCGATATCGGCTTTCGGTGTGGCCAACCCGCGCGGTGGATCACAACGTGGGTTTTCCGATTGTTGACTGGCGCTCTATTTTGCCTTTCCTCAGTGATTGTGCTTAGGAGAAGTTTGCCATTACGCCGGAGTGTGCCCTTGCCGCGCGGTCTGCCGCAGAAACTAATGGTTCCGGTCCGCAAGATGCGATCCCGGCCGCGGCGGGGTCCGGAGCGAAGCCCAGAATATCCGGCTTGGATCCGGACGCTGGGATGCGAAGTCTGCCGAGAGTCAACTGCGGCGCGACCGTGATCGAAGCGGCCCACCACCAACGCTCTGGGTGCCAGAGGGATGAGTCAAAAGACCACGGATTTCTCGGCTATCCCGCTGTGTGCAGCCCATCACCGGGAGAATCTGGATTCTTATCATCGTTTGGGAGAGAATGGATTCTCGCACAAACATGGGATTGACCTCAAAGATTCGTGCTTCGAATTGCACGGTCGATTCTGGCAGCAAGACTTTCCGCATCCCGCCTTGTTCATCCGGTGCAGGTTTGCACGACAGTTGCGCGCCCTTTGGGCTGTGGGAAACTGGAGATGTAGGGATAGACACGTCAGGCATACGGTCAGACGGGAGGATGGAAATGCCCACGGCTAAGGAATCACTGCGCAAACAGGTGGATCAGCTCTCTGAAGAGCAGGCCCAGGAGATTCTGGGTTTGATCAGCACCAGAGGATTGCGACCCGCTACTTCGACCACGACCACGACCAAGGTCACCCGCGAAGTCGTCAGAGAGCGATTAGCTGATCGACCGGCATTTCGCGTCCCCCCTGCGGATGCACCGCCCTTCCGTAGACGCAAGCGCATTCAGTGCCCCGGCATACCTGCTTCTGAACTGCTGATCGCCGACCGCCGATGATGCTGTACTATCTGGATTCCAGCGCTTGGGTGAAGCGGTACTTCGAAGAGCGTGGAAGTGCGTGGGTTGATGGTCTATTCGAACAGGAGCATCTGTTGAGTTGCTCGACCCTAGGCCTTATCGAAGTAAGGGCGACTGCCGCGCGAAAGTGCGCTGGCGGCGCGATTGACACAGCCGGGCTTGCTGAGACCAAGAGTTGGCTGATGGACGAGTGGAGTAGTTTTCTCTGGGTTGGCCTTGCACCTGAGGTGGTCGAGAAGTCTCTTGAGATCGCCGATGCCTTTGCACTCCGCGGCTCAGATAGTGTGCATCTGGCGTCGGCCCTGCAACTCCGGAACGACCTGGGGATCGATTCCAACGAATTCACGTTCGTCACATCGGACCAAGAGTTGAAGGCTGCAGCAGTCACGGCCGGTCTGGTCCTGGTCGATCCTCAGGAGCAGGCATGAGGCGGCCGTGGTGGCACGGGGCAAGTGGACCTCAACCAGAATAGCCATGGTTCCAACAGTGCCGATTCCAGGCCAGAGTCCGGTCGTCCTGAGCTTCGTCACCTCACTGTAAAACGCAAAAACGCCCAGCTCCGGGTGCCATTGCGGCTGGCCTGGGCTGGGCGCTTGTTCGCCG
>JBEKPZ010000275.1:0-10081 GCA_049520215.1 Bryobacteraceae bacterium
AGTAATCAATGTCTTCCACCGCCGTTCGGTGCTCCGCACGACAGCCCGCCGGTTCGTTGAGCGACAAAACTCCCTCGCCCCCCATCGATTGCCCCACCGTCCTCAACTTCGCCATTTGTTCGCCAAACTCGCAATCCGTCTCCCGGACCGGCAGCCACCGGCCCTCCCCCCTCCAATTGACCGGATTTAGCTGGCTGTCACATATCATTTTATTGATTCTAAAGGCAAAATTGGTTTCGTCCGGTCAAATTCGAGCAACCGCGCCCAATGCTCAATTCTGCACAAATTCGCCCAATTGTGCACAACGTTGCCGAGCCCGCACGAAGCCCCATGGACCCGGAGGCCTGCCCCACTAAATGACCAACTCGGCATTTACCGGCCTGGCCGCGCTCGCTACCGCCTCCTCCGCCGCCTTTCTAGCCTGGGCCGTCCGTGGTCGCGCATCGTCGGTCTTCGGTCCCTCGGTCCACCACGGCCCACCTGGCCGCAAGGCGATCGCGCTCACATTCGACGACGGCCCCAGCGAATCGACCCCCCACGTACTGGAACTACTGGAAAGGTATCGCGCCCCCGCCACGTTCTTTCAAATCGGCGTGAACGTGGAGCGTCTGCCCCAGATCGCCCGCGCCGTCCACGCCGCCGGCCACGAAATCGGCAACCACAGCCACACGCATCCGCTGTTCTGCTTTCATTCGGTGGAGTTTATCTATCAAGAGTTTGTCCGCGCCCAACGCGCCATCGAAGACGTCACGGGCTTCTCCCCCACGCTGCTGCGCGCCCCCTTCGGCGCGCGCTGGTTCGGTTTCCGAGCGGCCCAGCGCCGCCTCGGCCTGCGCGGTGTCATGTGGACCGCCATCGGCTATGATTGGAAGGCGAAGGCTGATACCATAGTAGACCGGATGCTGGCGGGGGCGGCCAATGGCTCTATCCTTTGCCTGCACGACGGGCGCACGGTGCGGGCTAATCCCGATATCCGGGAAACGCTCTCGGCCCTCGGCCGCCTGATCCCTGCACTTCGGGACCAGGGTTATAAATTTGAGACGGTTAGCCGCTTATTATGTCCGACGAACTGATCGAAAGAGTCCGGAAAGTGATTGCCACTTCCAAGCGCATCCCCGAGGATCGAGTGACCATCGACAGCGCCTTCGAAGAACTGGGCATCGATTCCATGGATGCAGTCGAAATCCTTTTCGCTCTCGAAAATGAATTCGATATCAACATCCCAGACGAAGAAGTGAAGGCGGTCCGCAACGTGCGCCAAATGGCGGAGGGCGTAGAGCGGCTGCTGGCGGCCAAGTCGGCGGGGACGCCCACTGCCCAGTAGTATGCGCCGCGTCGCCATCACCGGCCTTGGCGTGATTGCCGGCCCCGGCCGCACCGCCAGCGAGTTCTGGCACAACCTGCTGGAGGGCCGCCCAGCTATCGGACCTCTGGAATCCGTGGACACCTCCGCGATGCGCTTCCAGAATGGCTCGGAGGTGCGCGGCTATTCTCACACTCCCTATTTCGAAGACCGCCGAGCCGATTTCATGGACCGCTTCGCCCAGTTCGCGGTGATCGCCGCCCGCGAAGCCGTGGCGCAAGCAGGAATCGAATGGACTCCCGAACTGCGCGAGAAGACCGCCATCATCACCGGCTCTTGCGTCGGGGGCCAGTCCACCGAGGATCTCGGATTCGTGGAAGTCTATAAGCTGAGCCACAATCGCGTACATCCGCTGACCATCCCCAAGACTATGGCAAACGCCGGGGCCAGCCACATCTCCATGGAATTCGGCATTACCGGACCCAGCTTCACCATTTCCACGGCTTGCTCTTCGTCGGCGCACGCCATCGGCCAGGCGGCCTGGATGATCCGCTCCGGCATGGTGGATCTGGCGTTGACCGGCGGCAGCGAAGCGCCCTTCAGCTTCGGCATCCTGAAGGCCTGGGAAGCCATGCGGGTGGTCTCGCCGGACACTTGCCGGCCGTTCTCCCGCGACCGTCACGGCATGATCCTGGGGGAAGGCGCGGGCATGCTGGTGCTGGAGCCTTGGGAAGCGGCCCAGGCGCGCGGCGCGCGCATCCACGCCGAACTCGTGGGCTTCGGCATGTCCGCCGACGCCTGCCATATCACGCAACCCTCCGCCGAGGGCGCCGCCCGGGCCATGCGCGGGGCTTTGCGCGACGCAAGCATCGATCCGGAGCAGATCGGCTACATCAACGCGCACGGCACTGCCACGGCGGCCAACGATCCCACCGAAACGGCGGCGATTCGCAGCGTTTTCGGCGCGCACGCCAACAAACTGGCCATCAGCTCGACCAAGTCCATGCACGGGCACGCCCTGGGCGCGGCCGCTGCGCTGGAAGCCGTGGCCGCCATCCTGGCCCTCCGCGATGGCATGCTGCCGCCGACAGCCAATTACCGAATGCCGGATGCCGAGTGCGACCTGGATGTCATTCCCAACCGCGCGCGGGCCGCGCAGGTGGAGTACGCCCTGTCCAATTCCTTCGCGTTCGGAGGCCTGAACGCCGTGTTGGCATTCAAGAAAGCGTAACCCAGTCTATGAGCAGACCTGATCTGTATTTGCCCCGCAAGCACTCTGATTGGTGGACCAGTCCTTTTGAGCCGTGTGGGTGGGCCGATCGGCACGAACCTTCCACAACCAATCACTGGTTTTCATAGCCTTCTATCGTATTTTCAACGACCACGAGTTCGATACCCGTGGCGCGCAACATTTCTCTTGTTTCTTGTGCGGCGTGGTATCGGCGCTGAGCGACGACCCGAACGATTCCGACACTGATGATCAGCATCGCGCAGACCGGGCAGGGTTCCATTCGACAATACAAAGTCGCTCCTCTTAGACTTAATCCGTATTTGGCCGCCTGGCATATTGCGTTTTGTTCAGCATGAATCGTTCGTACGCAATGCTGTCTCACCGTGCCATCGTCATCCAAGACTTTCTTCATTAGGTGGCCTACCTCATCGCAATGCGGCAAGCCAGGAGGTGCGCCCACGTAACCCGTGGCGATGATTCGCCTGTCCAGAACCACAACACAGCCACTCCGACCCCGATCGCATGTGGCACGCTGGCCGACCTCATTTGCAAGGTGCGAAAAGTATTGATCCCAATCCGGTCTCATCGAATGCTCATCTCCTGTGCGCCCTCGAACGGCCCCGTTTCGATATTACCGCGCTCCGCGTCAATCCGGGCCGCGTGGCCGTATCACGGCCCTCGCATATGCTGCGCCATCCGCCGGCCGGCACCGTGCAAGTCATGGATGCGGGCGCTTTCCGCGCGGCATGCATCCCCAGTTCACACGCTGGCGGTCGCGGCGACGGACAACGGGCTGGTGGCGCCCGAAACTGGCCTCCAAGGCGTTTGAAGGCGCGAAGCGAATCGCCAAGAGGGAAAGCACGGTCGAGGTGGGCAGCGCTCCCTCTTCGATTTCCCTCTGCGAGGCGTCCCTCCGGCGAGGAAACCGCGCGCCGAGTTGTGTGTTATTGTCCTTTAGGACTGTTTGCGCCATGGCGCTCGAGGCCGACGCCATCACGGGTCCCTGGAAGCTGGTCACCTTCATGCGCAACTTCGGGGAGCAGGGCTATTTCGTTCACTTCCCCAGCAAGTTCGTCGCAGCCGGCGGCCGCACCGCCTGGTTGATGTACGCCGCCAACTTCACCAACGGCTACCTCAAGACCCGCTATCGGAGCAATCCGCCCGGCAGCCGTTACGGCATGTGTCTCCAGGAAGTAAAACTCTTGTAACCCGCGCCCTTCTAGTTAAGCTGTGGGGCAGGCCATCGTTTTTCGTTGCCTGCCGAGTTCGAGCACGGTGCGCAGACGACCAACAACGATCGTCTGCGCCACGCCGGGCACCGGAACTGTTCAGCGAGGTCAAGCATTCACGTACTAGAAGAGTTACGATATCGGATATTGGAATCTGTATAGCTGAAACAGGCCGGAGAAAAGGAGATAGACGCGGATGTGGAAAACCAGAAGAAGTTTCTTGCAATCGGGCACCGTATTGGCGGCCGGTTTCGCCGGCGGGGCGCCCGCCGCCGGGGCGCAGGCGCCGGGGCGCGGACCCGCAGAGGCCGCTGGGTGGCAACCGGCTTCCGAGATCCAAGTTCCCAAGATGAAATTCTTCCACGCCGAAATCAGCCGCATGGTCCTGGGCGTTAATCCCTTTTACGGCTACGCGCATTACAACAACAATTTCGGCAACGCCATGCGGGAGTGGTACACACCGGACCGCGTCTGCGCGGTGATGCACCAATGCACGCGCTTCGGCATCAATGCCTTCAACTATGTCCACCTGGACCGCGGGCCGCAGGACTGGATGCGCTTTCAAGCCGAGGGGGGCCAGATGCACCTCATCATCCAGGTGACCGCCGGCGTGGATGCCGAGACGCTGGTGAAGACCTTGCGGCCCCTGGCTCTGCAGCGGCAGGGCGAGGTGGTGGATACCGCTTGGCAGAACGGCCAGATGGAAACGGTCAAAGAGTGGTGCAAGAAGGCGCGCGACCTGGGCGTACTGGTCGGCGTCGGTACCCACATTCCGGCAGTAATCGCCAAGATCGAGGAGGAGAACTGGGACGTGGATTTCTATTCGGGCTGCGTATATAACCGGCGCCGAACGGTCGAGGAATGGAAGCAAGCGCTGCATGGCGAGATCATGGAGATGGCTAACGACATCTACATGCAGAGCGATCCGCCGCGCATGTACAGCGTGATGCGGCAGACCCGGAAGCCGTGCTTCGCATTCAAGATCATGGCCGCGGGAAGGATCCCGGACCGCGGCATCGAACAGGCGTTTCGGACGGCCTTCGAAAGTATCAAGCCAAACGACGGGCTGTACGTCGGGATGTTCCCCAAGTTCAAAGACGAGGTGCGCGAAAACGCCGAAATTGTGCACCGCATCCTGACGAAGAGCTAGCTGGACGTTTCTGAACCCTTGGGTAATGAATTACCGGGCATTCGTAGGAGGCGTGCGCCACGCCAACCGTAGTGAATCCCACTCCAGACCGTCAACGCCAGGGTAGGCCATATCAGGGCGGCGGATGATGCGGCCAAAAGCGGCGATCCGAAGGCGTCGCGCCCCAGAAAAGCCACTGCGGTGAGGATCTGAAGAAAAGTGCTGGCTTTGCCCCAAACACTGGGCGGAAATGCACGCAATTTCGTCGCCAGGAGGGCCACGGCGGCTGATGCCAGAATGAACAAATCGCGCGCGAAGATTACCGAGACCAACCACCAGGGTACGCTGCCGGCCAAGGCCAGTGCCAGGTAAACGCCGGTTAGCAGCAACTTGTCGGCGATGGGATCGAGGAACGCGCCAGCGGCCGTGGCAGTGCCGAAATGGCGCGCGAGGTAGCCGTCGATTACGTCGGTGGCTGCGGCGACCGCAAACAGGGATAGAGCCGCCAACGCGCGGCGATGCACGATGGCGGAAACGATGACGGGGGCGAGCAGCAGCCTGGCCAGCGTGAACAGGTTGGGCAGCGTGAGCCAAGTACGCATCAAGACGTGATTCTAGCAATGTGGGGCGGCCAATCTCGGCCGGGGTCCCCTCTGGGGACGGCTCTTAGCCAGGCTCCCGCCTTAGCGACGCACGCCGAAGTGATGCCACCTGCCGTCCGCAACGCCCACGACCACGCCCACACCAGGCGCCGGATACGCATACGCGTTCGGATAATATCCATAGCCGTATCCATAGGCCGGATACGGGTTCGCATACACGGACGGGTACGGGTAAGGAGAGTCATAGGGATCGGAATAGTTGTAGGGATCGTAGTATCCGTAGCCGTAGCCGTAGTATCCTGGCCAATAGCCGAGACCCCAACCGCCCCAACCCCAACCGCCCCAACCGTAGCCGCCCCGGTAGCCACCGTAGCCCCCCCGGTAGCCGTAGCCACCGTAGCCATATCCTCTGGCTGCGCCGGAAAAGTGCGCGCCACCGCCGATCGAGTAGCCGCCGCTACTCATGGCGTGACCGCCGCCGCCGAAGCCGCCATGACCGCCGCCACCGTGGCCCTGCGCGGCGAATGCCACACTGGCCAACAGCAAACATGCCAACATAATGAGGGTTTTTCTCATAAGTCACCTCCCTTATAGACTATCACTGACGCATTTCGGTTTCTAGTGGCTGAAATCCACCAGGAGCGGTGCATTGCGGCCACAAAATGTGGATGGTTGATCTCATAGTTTCATATACTTAGCGGCCATTTTGGATTGGCGAAACGGGTGCATATGACAGGCCGTCGTCACTAATGAGGCAGCTATATATGAAGAGCAATTCCATGAGCCCGGTTCGTACGACGGTCTGCTCCGTCGCACTCAGTTTCCTGGCCGGATCAAACGCGCTGTTCGCGCAAGACCAGCCTGCGGGGCCGCCACCGGCCGATAACCAACAGCAGAGCGCTCCAGCCAATGGCCAATGGCGCAAGGCCGGGGATCCGTCGCCGGCCCAGTCCACCGAGGCAACTCCGCCGGTACGGGCGACTGTGCCACCCGAGGCGCCGCCGCCGGCCGAGCCCGCTCCGCGAGCCACCATGGATCCGAACTATTCCCAGGGTGCGCCGCCGGCGACTTACCCCAACCAGTATCCGAACCAGCAGTACCCGAACCAGCAGCAGTATCCGAATCAACCATATCCCAATCAGCCTTATCCCGGCCAGCGATATGGAAGTCAGCCACCGGCGGCCAACTACAATCGCGGTCCCATTCCAGCGAAGTTGACGATCAAGCCCGGCACCTACATCACTGTGCGTTTGAGTCAAGGCTTGTCGTCCGACCGCAATCAGGTTGGGGATGGCTTTGCCGCCACCCTGGCGAAACCCGTGGTGGTGGATGGCGTAGTGATTGCAGACCGCGGGCAGACCCTCGGCGGAAAGGTCACGGAAGCCAAGAAAGCGGGGCGTGTGGAGGGCGTTTCGCGGTTAGCGGTTCAATTGACGGACCTCAGCCTGTCGGATGGACAGCCCGTGCCGATCCAAACGCAATTGTTTAGCAAGAATGGCCCGACTTCGGTAGGCCGCGATGTGGGCGCCGTGGGCGCGACTACCGCGACTGGCGCGATGATCGGCGCGGCAGCCGGTTGGGGCACTGGCGCGGCGATTGGCGCCGGCGCGGGCGCCTTCGTGGGAATCGTCGGCGTACTGGTGACGCGGGGCCGGCCGACCTATCTTTATCCGGAGCAGATTCTGACGTTCCGGGTCGAAGCTCCCGTTACGGTCTCCACCGAGACGGCGCCGCAAGCGTTCCGCTGGGTGAGCCCGAACGATTACGAGCGGCCGTATGATGTGCAGAATCGCACCAGACCGCCCAACGGAGCGTATTACGGCAACGACTCCCCGTATCCGTATGCTTCCCCGTATCCCTATGCTTATGGGTATGGGTACCCGTATTATTGGGGGCCGGGCATCGGATTCTATTGGGGTCGCGGCGGGTGGGGACGCGGGTGGGGACGCTGGCGCTAGGATGATCAATCTATGCCGATGAAAACTGTTCTGTGGGCAAGTGCAATTGCCAGTATTTTGTGTGCCGCGGGGCTGGCGCAAGGCCCGCCTCCGCCGGAGCAGCAAGGCTATCCTCCGCAGCAGCAGGCGCCCCTGCTCGGACCGCAACAACTGGATAACCTGGTGGAGCGCATCGCGCTCTATCCCGACCCGCTGCTGGCCCAGGTGCTGACCGGATCCACTTACTGGAACGAGATCACCGATGCGGCCACCTGGGCGAACCAGCACAGTTACCTGCGCGCCGATGAATTGTCGCGAGCCATGTACGAGGACAATCTGCCGTTCGATCCCAGCGTGCTGGCGCTGATCCCGTTTCCGTCGGTGCTCGACACGATGGCCAGGGATCCCGGGTGGACCCAAGCGCTCGGCAATGCGGTGTTGAGCCAGCGCCCGGAGGTGATGGACGCCGTGCAACGCATGCGCGAAAAAGCCATGGACGACGGCTATCTGCAGAGCAACGCGCAAGACCGGGTGGTGGTTGCGGGCCCCGGAGACATCGAAATCCTGCCCGTCAATCCAGGCTATGTGTACGTGCCTTACTACAATCCGGCGGTTGTATTTGTGGCGCCGCGACCCGGCTTCTTCGCCGGCGTTGGCATCACTTTCGGACCTGGGATCTTTGTGGGAGCGTTCGCGCCGTTCGGCTGGTCGGGTCCGGCGCTGGGATGGCGCACGCACGAAATCCTGATCGATCATCGCCCGTGGGTGCGCACTTGGGCGAACCGCGACAGATACGTACACTCGTACGCGGTGCCCGTTGCGCGGCCAGTGGGCCCCCGCGTGGAACGTCACGCGGCGCGCCGTGCGGAGCCGCGCAGAGAAGAGCGGCGTTAAGAGATTAGCTGTGGGGCAGGCCATCGTTTTTCGTGGCCTGCCAAGTCCGAGCACGCTACTCCGCGTACTTCTGGGCGATGGGAAAGCGTCGGCCGATGCCGAATGCCTTGGAGGTGACCTTCAAGCCCGGCGCGGCCTGCTGCCTCTTGTACTCATTCCGGTCCACCTTGTTCACCACGTCCACCACGGTTTCGAGCGGCAGGCCAAGGTCCTGCGCGATCTGCCGGGGGGCCTGGTAGTCTTCCACGTAAGCGCGCAAAACCTGGTCCAGGATTTCGTAAGGCGGGAGCGAATCGCTGTCCTTCTGGTTGGGGCGCAACTCGGCCGAGGGCGGCTTGTCGAACACGCTTTGCGGGATGGCGCCGGGATGACGCCGGTTGGCGGCGCGCGATAGATCGTAGACCAGTGTCTTTGGGACATCGCTGATCACCGCCAGGCCGCCGCACATGTCGCCGTACAAGGTGCAGTAGCCCACGGCCAGTTCGCTCTTGTTCCCGGTGGTCAGCACCAGGTCGCCCCATTTGTTGGAGAGCGCCATCAGCGTGACACCGCGCAGGCGGGCCTGCAGATTCTCTTCGGTGACATCGCGCCGCGCGCCGGTGAACAACGGATCGAGCACGCGCAGGAACTCATCGTAGATCGGCGAGATAGGCGCCATCTCGAAGCGGATGCCGAGATTCTCGGCTAGCGCACGCGCATCGCGGATGCTGCCTTCCGACGAAAAGGGTCCGGGCATGCCCACCCCGGTGACGTTGCGGGCCCCCAGCGCATCCACCGCGATGGCGGCGGTGAGCGAAGAATCGATGCCGCCGCTCAACCCGATGAGCACGCGTTCGAAGCCGCACTTGCGGATGTAGTCGCGCGTGCCCAGAACCAGCGCTGCGTACACCGCTTCGCATTCTTCGGTCAAGTTATCGTGTTGGTCCCCCGCGCCGGTATCGGCATCGAACAGCACCAGGTCTTCGGCGAAGGAAGCGGCGGATGCGGCTACGCGCCCGGTGGCGTCCATGGCGAAGCTGGCGCCGTCGAACACCAGTTGATCGTTGCCGCCCACCTGGTTCACGTACACGACCGGAATGCCGTGGCGGCAAGCCGTGGCGGCGAAGATCTCGCGGCGCTGCGCGCGCTTGCCCATGTGATAGGGCGAGGCGTTGATGCTGATGAGCAGTTCCGCGCCGGAATGCGCCAGTTCCTGCACGGGATCGCGGCGATAGAGTGGGCGCTCCCAAAAATGCTTGTCGTTCCAGGCGTCCTCGCAGATGGTGAGGGCGATTCTGCGGCCATCCAAAAGGAGGATCGACTGGGACTCGGCGGGGACGAAGTAGCGCGCCTCGTCGAACACATCGTAGGTAGGCAGCAACATCTTGGTTTGACGGAACAGGATGTTGCCGCCCGCCAGCACGGCGGCGCTGTTGGTGGCGCGCTTACCAGTGGGCGATGGAGAGGGGCCTACGTATCCGGCGATCACGGCGATCGGGAGCGGCGCGGTCTCGGCTGCCAGACGTTCCAACTGCTGGCCGGAGCGTTCCACGAATGTCGGCTTCTCGACCAGGTCGCGCGGCGGATAACCGGTTACGGATAGTTCCGGGAAAACCACCACCTGCGCGCCGGCGGCGGCGCCTTCGCGCGCGGCTCGGATCATGCGGTCCACATTGCCGGTAAGGTCGCCGACGGTGGTGTTGATTTGCCCCAGCGCGATGATCATCGTCTAAACACTATTATCGTCATTATCGTCGATCTTAATGGCAGGGCCTGC
>JBEKPZ010000276.1:0-9980 GCA_049520215.1 Bryobacteraceae bacterium
CCGAAGAACACCACCTGGCGGCCGGGATTGGCCCGCGCGATCTTGATCGCCTCCATAGGCGAATAGGCGATGCGCACGTCGCCGCCGGACGCCTTCACTTCGAACAGGTCTGAGCTCGACCCCGGCACGCGCAGCATATCGCCGTACGATACGAAGATCACGCCCGGCATGGCCGCGATGGCAATGGCCTTGTCGATCACCTCGATGGGCGTCACGCAAACCGGACATCCGGGACCGTGGACCAACTCCACCTCGGGCGGCAACAGTTCGTCCAACCCGTAGCGCATGATGGTGTGGGTCTGGCCGCCGCAGATCTCCATTAGCACCCATGGACGGGTGGCCCTGGACGCGATGCGGCGCGCCAGGCCCAATGCGACCTTCGCGTCGCGGTACTCGTCGATGTACCTCAAGGCGCGAACTCCTCTTCGTCGAGCAGTCCCGCCTGCGCGAGGTATGCGTAGGTCTGGCGCGCTTCTTCCTCATCCACCTTGCTGATGGCGAAGCCCACGTGCACGATGACGTAATCGCCGGGTTGCGCTTCGGGCACAAAGTCCAGAAAGGCCTGCCGCGTGATGCCGCCGAAACGAACGCGGCCGACGCGGTTGCCGTCGATTACTTCGGTGTCGACGATCTGTCCCGGAATCGCTAGACACATAATAGGAACCCGTCAGGCAGCGCCAAACCCAGTGTACCGCCGTCCACCTACTCGATGGCGCTTAGCGGCAGTTGGTGGCACAGGCTTCAGCCTGTGAGAGCCTTTTTCAGCATCCTGCCAGTACATCGTACAGATAGTCCCTCATAGAATAATGGCAGTTCGGTTGCACCGTGGGGCGGCCAATCATGGCCGCAGCCGCCTCTCCAGGCGGCTCCTGCTTTCACCGCGCCTCGTCACGGTCGCAGAGGCCGACTGAAAGCCGGCCCCAGAGGGGTCACTTGTCAGCCGGCGCGGATGTGGCGTCTTGGCCGCACCGCCAATCTGTAAAGAAGTAACTGGACGGTGTACTAGCTGGTTCCCAGATACATCACGTGGGCGTAGGTGCCGAGCCGCGAGTTATAGGCCAGGTACCAGCCGTCGTGGTCCGGATCGTCGTAGATCACGATCTCGTCGCTATCCCAGAGCCAGCCATTGCAGAAGGCCACGTCGAAGGGCGCCACACTGAAGAAAAATCCGCCGAACCAGAAGCGTCCCGGACCGCCGCCTGCCAGGTGCCAGCGATGGCCAATGCCAATGCCGCCGGTGAAGCGTCCGTGCTCCCATGGATGATCGAGATGGTAATTCGCGTCATTCTTGCCAGTATCGTGTCCGACCCACTTGCCGTTGGTGTGGACATGGGGAGCCTCCGGATGCCCGGCCTTGTCGGCGGGGTGCTGGGCCGCGGGCGCGGCGTGCGGCGCCGCCTTGGCGGGAGCAGGTCCCCGCTTGGGAGCGTATCCGCCACCCACCTCCTGCTTGCCACCTGCATGTTTCTCACCGCCCCGTTCCTGGGCAGACGTGGGTAAAGCCAGCGTCATCGATACTGCGCACAAACTGATCAGTAGCCTCATCAAAATCCTCCGAAAAACATCTTAGCAGCCGGGAATAAACGTTGGCTAATACTGTCGGTGAGAATTACTACAACCCGTTCGGCAGTAGAATGGACACACCGCCGGTAGCCGCCCATTCGGCGCCGCGCGTGAGTGTCGCCGCGAATCCGGCGCTTTTCATGGCATCCGGATCGTGGCCCAGTGCGGTCACGAATACGCGCCCCGTGCCGTAATTCACCGTCCACAACATGGGTTGGTCCAGCCCCGGTCCCGGAAGCGGTTGCTTTTCGCCAGCCTTGTACCGCGCATGGTCGTCCCAGGCTGTGGCGAGCACATGGTAAGTGCCTTCCGGCTGCCACTGCAGATTGGCGTACAACTCGTCGTTCGACTCTGGAAAGGAAGCCTGCATGCCGCGGGTGACCGGGTGTTCCTTGTCTATGATTTTCACCGTGAAATCGTGACGAGCGGAGTGATGCCCGTGCTGCGGGCGCCAATTGCCGCCGGAGAGCTTTTCATACTCGGGCCAGCCGTTGAACGCCGCGGTCGAAAAGTGGTAGACGACTACGCCCTTGCCGGAGCGCACGAAGTCAAGCAGCGCGGCATCGGCGCGCTCGCCCCAGCGCAGTTCCGGACGGTTGCTGTCGTAGTAATTCAGGATCACTACGCCGTAAGGGGCCAGGGTCTCGGGTCCCGCGCCGCGGAACTCTTCGGTAACGCGAACCTCGAAGCGGCCGGTGTCCTCGAGCAATTTGCGCAGGACCGGTGTGGTGGCGCGCCAATCGTGGCCGTTCTGCCCGGTGATAATCAGCGCCTGGATTTTCGGCGCCGGCGGCTGGCCGACGGTGACTGCGGCGGCCAGCAGGATGAGAAACGCGGATCTGGGGAGCACGCAGTTATTGTATCGGGTATTCGGGGGCGAAAGTCACATCTCAGCGATTGCGGATGGCTTCCTGCAAACCACGCTCGTAGGACCCGATCAGGCTGTCCCAGAGGGCGTTGGCCTGGTCGTCGATTTGCCGCCGCGCCGGGTCGGCGTCGAACCAGGCCATGGTGCGGCGGATCCCCTCGGTGAACGGCACCGTGGCGCAGTAGCCCGGAACGAAGCGCTTGATCTTGGTATTGTCGAAGACCACGCTGACGGCTTTGTCTCCCAGGAGGCCGCCGCGCGCCTCAGGGACACACGCCGCGATGTAGTCGCTGGGGATATGCACCAGACGCGGCTCGGCGCCGGCGGCCTCGGCGGTCAGTCGATACCACTGGTCCCAGCACATCACCTCGTCGCTGGTGATGTGGAAGGCGTGCCCGATGGCCTGCTCGCGCGCCAGCAGCCCCACCAGCCCCTTGGCGAAATCGGTGTTATGGGTGATGACCCAGAGCGACGAGCCATCCCCGGGGACAATCACTTCCTTTCCCCGGCGCATGCGATCCACCACGGTGTAGGACTTGGCCCAACTGTTAATTGCCAAGGCGATCTGCGTGTCGCCATAGGTCAGCGACGGGCGCACGATGGTGATGGGGAAGCCCTCTTCGCGGTACGCGCGCATGAGGCGGTCTTCGCAGGCGATTTTCTGCCGCGAGTATTCCCAGTACGGGTTCGCGAGCGGGGTGGACTCGGTGATCAGATAGTCGGTCGCGGGCTTCTGGTAGGCGCTGGCGGAACTGATGAAGATGTAGTGGCGCGTCCGGCCGCGGAACAGCGCGATGTCGCGCTCGACGTGCGCGGGTTCAAAGGCGATCCAATCGACTACGGCGTCGAAGGAGGCGCCGGCGAGCGCGTGCGGTACGGCGGCGGCATCGTCGATGTCCACGGCAAGTGTAGTTATGCCGGCGGGCAGGTGGGCTGTGTGACGGCCGCGGTTCAGGAGTGTCACTTCTATGCCGCGCTCGACCGCCAGGTGCGTGCAAGCTGTGCTGATGATGCCGGTTCCGCCGATGAAGAGGACTTTCATGAGTTTGTTGTAGCAGATTGGAGACGAGGAGCGGTGGGGCAGGTTGGTAACCTGCAGGCCGATTGTTAATCGGCCTTTCGCGAGCGAAGCTCGCTTAGAATGGTTACTCGATCATGCGTATTTCGATTCCTGTTGTGTTCCTTCTGACCGCGGCCTGGGCTTTGGCTGGGTCTACGGTGAGCATCGTGCACCAGGGCGATGGCTACTCGCTTCTGCGTGACGGTCAGCCGTACTTCGTAAAAGGCGCGGTCGGCGCGGTGCATCTGGAGGAGTTGGCCGCGGCCGGCGGCAACTCGGTCCGCGCCGGCGTCACGGCGCTCGACCGCGCGCAGGCGCTAGGCTTGAGCGTGCTTGTCGATCTGCCTTTCGGCAAGCAGCGCTGGGGCTTCAACTACGCAGATCCGACCGCCGTGAATCGGCAGCGCGAAGAGTTGCGGGACATTGTGGAGCAGCACAAGAACCACCCGGCCATACTGGCTTGGGCGCTGGGCAACGAACTGGAGATCCGCACCAGCGCCGAGCAGCGGGCGGTACTTTGGCGAGAGATCGATGCAGTGGCTCGCATGATTCACGGCATCGATCCCAATCATCCGGTGATCACCGTGGTTGGCGGTCAGTACAAGGACATGCTGCACGAGCTGAACCAATATTGCCCGAATCTTGACGCCGTCGGTTTGAACTCCTATGCCGACATGCTGACTCTGCCGGAAGACATCCGGCGCGAGGGTTGGACGCGTCCCTACTGGGTGACGGAGTTCGGCCCACGCGGTCACTGGCAGGCGCCGCGCACCGCGTGGAAGCTGCCCATCGAGGACTCCAGCTCGGAGAAGGCCGATTTCTACCGCAAGGCCTACGAGCATGCTGTTCAAGGCCGGCCGCAGTGCCTCGGCTCCTACGTTTTCCATTGGGCGCAGCACCACGAGAAGACCCACACCTGGTACGGCATGTTTCTCGAAGACGGCAGCCGGACCGAAGCGGTGGATGTGATGACCTATCTCTGGAGCGGGCGCTGGCCGGCTAACCGCAGCCCGCGTCCGGGCCCTGCGCCGATCCATCTCACTTCGGAGAACGGCGCGGCGGAAGGCCCCGCGGTTCTGCCGCCTGGGGCACAGATCGATTGCCATCTGGATGCCTCCGATCCGGACGGAGACGAGCTCCAGTACAGTTGGGACTTGCGGCTGGACGTGAGCGGCGACCCGAAGGTCGGCGGCGACCGCGAGCAGCCCACGCCGCCGATCGATGGCCTGGTGCTGGCCGCCACTGGCAATCGCGCCACGTTCCGCCTGCCTGAGCGCGAAGGCGATTACCGGCTGTTCGCCTACGTGCGCGACGGGCACGGCAATGCCGCGACCGCCAACCTGCCCGTCCGCGTGGAGAAACCCGCGTTCCCCGCGGTGGCCCCCGATCCGAACGCTTCCCAATTCGGCGCCGGCATCCAGCGCACCATGACGCTGCTCGCGACCAGCACGCCGGAGCGGCGCAACGCGGTGCGCATTCTGTTCTACGGCCAGTCGCTGACCAAGCAGGAGTGGACGCGAATGGTCGCCAGAGACCTGCGCGCGCGGTTTCCGTATGCAGATATCACATTCGCCAATCGCGCCATCGGCGGCTATGCTTCTCCGCTGCTGAAGCGCACGCTGCCGCACGACGTGTTCGCGTTCTATCCCGACCTGATCATCTTCCACGATTTCGGCGGGGAGCCCGACTACGAGCACATCATCGGCGAAATCCGGCGCCATACCACGGCCGAGATTCTGATTCAGAACGACCGGCCGGACGCGCTCACTGTGGGACCCGAGCCTACCGATCCCAAGAAACTGAGCGGCTACCGGTGGATGAACCGGCACAACGCCGAGTGGCTCCCCGCTCTGGCCGCCCGTTATGACTGCGAGATCGCCGACGTGCGAGGGCCTTTTCTCGACTACCTGAAAGCCCACGGCCTGAAGCCGGCCGATGTCCTCTATGACGGCACCCACTTCAACTTTCAGGGCGACTATGTGATTGCGGAACTGACCGGGCGCCATCTGCGATACGATCCGGCGCTGCCGCGCAAGTCCTGGGAGAACTTGGTCCGCACCTACGAAATCGGGCGCGACGTCAAATGGGTGAACGGCAAGCTGGAGCTGGAATTCGAAGGCAATCGCGTGGACGTCATCGCCGGCTGGGGCGACCCTTACTATGGCGGCGAAGCGGAAGTCCGCATCGACGGCCAGCGTCCTTCAGACCGGCCCGAGCTGTATCACATCACGCGGCCCACAGACACGTTCAGCGTGGACTGGCCGGGCGTGAACCGGATCGGCGCGGAGAAGCCTTTGCTGATCGAGGACTGGACTCTGCGAGTCCTGGAGGTGAACGCGGACGAATCGCGGTTGCGCTTCGAGGTGACTGGCTCGCGGACCGGCCCCGATGGGAGCGGCATGAGTACGGAACGCTTCGTATCCAAGTCCGGCCGGGTCGTGATCGAACCGGAAGACTGGACTTTCGCGCGCTCTTTCGCGCTGGTACACCGTCCCACGCCGGTGGGCTTCGAAGTGACCTGGAGTGTGTTGCCGATGTTCGCGGATGTGTATCGCGCGGCACCGCTCGAAGACCGCACCCGCGAGCAGGCTACTACGCTGGCGCTAGGGCTGGCCGGGACGAAACACAGGCTGGAACTGATTGCCCGCGGCCCGAATCCACCGATGATCCGCGCGATCCGGGTTTACCGGCCACCTTTGGCGAGCGCGGAGGAGGCCAAGTAGTTCGGGCAAGGTGCATTACTTGTCCAGGGGCTCGATCCAGCGCTGCAGAATATCGCTCACGTCCACTCCGGTTGCGGTCGCGAAGTAGCGAGGCAGATCCTCGACTTCAAACGGTTTCCGATTCTGGGCGCTCCAGCGCAGCAGCCATCGCAAAGCATCGCGCAGAGATTTCTTTCCCTCACTCTGTGAGCGGATGCGATCGTCCATTTCGGCGGCCATCAACGCACCGCGCGCAAAAACATTCATGCCGGTGCGGAAATCCTCGGCATACAGAAACGACGCCTCGCGGGACAGCACGGGCAGCGACATTCTACGGAGGAACGGCGCGGCCGAATCCACAATCTCGCGGAGAGCGGCGAGGCGGCCATCGCGAAACGCCTTGCCTTCGGCGATGGGCATGGCCTCTGCCACCGCCTCGATGGCGGCGTATCTGCCGAAGCCTTCATTGAACCAAATGGTGTCGATCACGGGCGTCATTTCCCAGGTGAACGGACGATAGCCGATTCCGTAGGCCCGCTTGGGAATCCAGCAGTGGGCCATGTGGTGCGCGTAGTTAAACCGCGTCCGGGCCTGTTGCTGGGCGGACGAGCTCGCGGTGGTAGCGGCCTCCACGGAAAGGCTGAACGTTCCGCTATCTACATGCTCCTGGCTGAAGTTGTAGTCGTGGCCCGCGAGCGGCCGGAGCAGTTCCAGTTGGACGGTGTATTGCGGGAATGGCGTGTCGCCAAAATACTCCTGCACGCGATCGAGCGCCTGGCGCGCCAGGCGGCCTTCCAATTCCAAATCCACAGCGCCTTCGGCGTAGATCGCCATCACCAGTGGGATCTTGCCCTCAAGTCTGGCTACCCGGAGATCGGGGCCCATCAGCACTTCGGAATCGGCCAGCGCGTAATAGTCCGCGGCGCTTGCCAACGAGGTGGCCTCGCGTGGCGGCGCCATGGGGCTGAGCGTGGTGAGGACGGGCCATCCCTCAGGGGCAATCACGCTTAACTGGATGCTGCGATCCGCGAGACCGTCCACGTAGGCAAAGACAGAATATCCCAGGAGTCCGACGTAGCCTTTACGAACTTTGGAAGTTGAGATGGCATCCAGGATCTGGGCCTCCATGCGGCCGATATCCACGCGGTATTCGATTCGCTGGATGGCGCCGGCTTTTCCAAGGCTCCAGCGAGGCCCATCGGCGTCCTTCGCCACGCGCAGCGATTCTCCGCCGGGCGCAAAGGCCGCGACACCGGTCACGAAGGAATCGTACGGCACCTGTGCGTACCCGCCGGGGTACGTCCGCGGCATGACCAGTGCGGCTGGCGCTTTCACCTGTTCAGGAAGCGTGATGGTTACCAACACCATTCCGGCGGTGGCCTTGCTGTACCGCAACTGGTATCCAATGGGATTCTGCGCCTGAGCGACGCCGCAAAGGGCGGCCAGGCAGACGGTCAGGATCTGTGTTTTCAAGCTGGGTCCTCAGCTACAGATACCATACCGTTCTTTTGCTTTCAGCGATTATATCCGAATTCTTTGGGGTCGTCCTGGGCATCTGGCATTTAATTAACGGCTATTGATTTCGGACTGTGTTACCGGAATGGGCAGCGACCAAAACAGTGGGGGCGGGACGTGGACGCCCCGCGCCTGGAATCGTCGCAAGCAACCAAGAAAATGCTGGACAGTCGAGCCCCCTGTGTTACTGCTGGACTGTTAGTAAAGTCGTTGCGGGCGACGATACTCCGTTTACGGTGGCGATGATTGGCAAGTCGCCATTCGGAGCCGAGGTTGGGACTTGGACGGCGATCTGGTAGAGTCCAGCGAAGCCGGGCGAAAGGACTGAGCCGTATACGATGGCATCGATGTTTCCGATGCTTACTGTGACTGGGTTGGCGGTCGGATACAGTCCGGAAGGAGGCACTTCCTGGCCGGGTGTGGCGGCGGGATTGGTGGGGCCGAAACCCGTGCCCCACAGGATCAGCACGTCGCCCGGGGCGGCTGGTACCGTGGCAACACCTGCGATCGCGCCGTTCTTCGCGGCATAGGTGTAGTCAGTGTAAGTCGCAACCGCGTAGGTATTAGCCCAAAGAAAAAAGGCGGGTCCGGCGAGGGCCGCGGTTGCCGAGACCGGCTGACTCGTGCCCATGCTGTTGGTTACGGTCACCTGCACGGGGCCCGCGGCGATGTTGGGCGCGAGCACATTGATCTGGCCGGGACTGACAAACTCGACGTAGGCGGGCTGGCCGCCGATCGATACCGACACACCGTCCAACTGGGTCGGGAACTGGCCGTTGTTGACGGTCCAGATATCGCTAACGGTCGAAAGATTCGTGCCATAAATTGTGACCCAGGAGTTGGGCACGATGCCGGTCTGAAAACTAGCGCCGCTCACTACGCCGTTCGGTGCGATCGCCGGCAGCGGCGCGGTCGTTTGGATCTTGGCGATGAAGGCGTCGGTATTGCCCTTCACGGCGGGTTGGAACGCGCCGGCGGTGGTGGGGAGACCGGGCGTGGAGGTGTAACCCGCCACGTACAGGTTGGCCGATGAATCGACGGCTACGCCGCTGTTGAATATGCCGCTATTTTGCGCCGGGTTGTAGATGATGGTCGAAAACAGAATGGTGCTGCCGGTGGGATCGAACATGGTCGCGTACACGCCGCCGAACTCATTTTGGGGTTGCAACGGATTCACGAGGGGATAATCGAGGCCGGTGCCCGCCATGCCACCGATATATACGTTGCCCTGGGCGTCGAGTTGCGGGGGACTGATGGTGTCGGTGACGCTCTGGTCCGGGTTGGCTTCGTTGCCGACAAACGTGGCCCATAAGAGCGTGCTTCCGGCGGGATTTAGCTTGGCCAGAAAACCGCGGTTTAAGCAATCGCTGTCGGATGGGCAGGGAGTGGAGTTCGCGGACCCGGCCGTAGCCGGAAAATCGTAAGAGGCGTTGCCGCTGATATACGCATTGCCGGCCGCGTCGACTGCAATGCCGGAAACGTAGTCCGCATAGGCGTTCTGGGTCGGGTCGGTCCCGCCGAGGTAAGTAGTGTAGAACAACGACGCGCCGGAACTCACCGGATTGAATTTGGCGACGTACCCGCGCGTGGCCGTCGAGAAGCCCGGAGTGTCATTGCCGTAATAAGTCGTTTGAAACGCACCCTGGGTTACCGGCAGTTGATTGCTTCCGGTCGTTCCCGCGAGATAGAAAAATCCGGACGGATCCACCGCCACACCGGAGGCATAGGTAGGGTGATCGTTGCCCGTGGACTGATCGCCGTTGCCGCCGAACAGACTGGAGTACAGCAAGTTGGCGCCGGCGGCATCGAACACGGAGATGAAGCCCGAGCCCCCATTAGAGTTGCTGGTGTTGACGGTGGTGTTAAAAGTGGATCCCGGCAGGACCGCGTTGGGTGTGGTCGGGAAGCAAGCAATTGTATTGCTGGAGCCGCATTGGTCGACCGTATCTCCCGCGACATAGGCCTGGCCCTTCGCGTCGACGGCGATGGAAATCCCGGTTTCATTGCTGTGTCCAAAAAAAGTGGAATACACCAAGCCGCCGGTGGGACTGAATTTGGTTACGAATGCGCTCTGGGCCCCTGGGCAGTTGCTCAATCCGTTGCTGCCGAGGGTTCCGCAGACGGTCTGGTAGGCTCCCGCGGTAGCCGGGAATTTGGGCGAATTGGTGAATCCGGTGATGTAGGCGTTGCCGGAGCTGTCGACGGCGATGGCGTAGGGTAGGGTCTCCGTGGCGTCTCCGAAGACGCTGCCGCCAATGTAAGTGGAGTAGAT
>JBEKPZ010000277.1:0-9911 GCA_049520215.1 Bryobacteraceae bacterium
CAGCTTCCGGCGGACGATCCGGCGGTGTATGGCGCGCTGCAAAAAGCGGACACCATCGGGATGTTCCAGGTGGAGAGCCGCGCGCAGATGTCGTGCTTGCCGCGGCTGCGGCCGGCGCGCTTTTACGACATCGTGGTGCAGGTGGCCATCATCCGGCCGGGGCCGATCGTGGGCAAGATGGTGCATCCTTATTTGCGGCGGCGGCAGGGGCGGGAGCGGGCTGATTGCCTGCATCCGTCGCTGGAGCCGGTGCTGCAGCGGACGCTGGGCGTGCCGCTGTTTCAGGAGCAGTTGTTGCGCATCGCCATGATCGCGGCGGGGTTCACGGGCGGGCAGGCGGAGGAGTTGCGGCGGGCCATGGGATTTAAGCGCTCGGAAAAGCGCATGAAAGAGATCGAGACGAAGCTGCGCGAGGGCATGGACCGCAACGGCATACGCGGCGCGGTGCAGGACCAGATTGTGCTGGCTATCACCTCGTTCGCGCTGTACGGATTTCCGGAATCGCACGCGGCCAGTTTCGCGATGATCGCGTATGCCAGCGCGTATTTGAAGTGTCACTACCTGGCGGCGTTCACGGCGGCTTTGTTGAACAATCAGCCGATGGGCTTCTATCACCCATCAATTCTTATAAAGGATGCCCAGCGTCACGGTCTGCGCGTATTGCCGGTTGACGTGACCAAATCCGACTGGCCCTGCACGATAGAACAGATTGTGGGGCGGGCGTCCACGCCTGCGGCGGGTCTCCAGACCCGCCATCTGCGCCTAGGCTTCCGCTACGTCCGAGGCCTACGCCAGCCCGTAGCCGAAGCCATAGTGCGCGCCCGAACAGTCCGGCCTTTCACCAGCGTGGACGACTTGGCGCTGCGCATCCCGGAACTGCGCAAAGACGAAATGAAAATGCTGGCGGAAGTAGGCGCACTGAATCCTCTGCAACAAGTCCACCGTCGCGACGCGCTATGGATAGCAGAGCGCGCAGCGCGTCCAGTAGGTCCGCTGCTAGAACAACTGGAAGCGGCCGAAGTCGATTCGCCGCTGGCGCGCATGACTGTCGAAGAGCGGCTGACGTCCGATTTCCGCGGCACGGGAGTAACTATCGGCCGGCATCCGATGGCTTACCGGCGGACGGAGATGCAGGCGTTGGGAGTGACTCCGGCGGCGTATCTGGCGCGCGTTCCACATGGCCGGCTGGTGCGCATTGCGGGATCGGTGATCGTGCGGCAGCGGCCCGGGACGGCGAAAGGTTTTGTGTTCCTGAGCATGGAAGACGAGACCGGGGTGATGAACGCCATCATCGAGCCTGCCACTTACGACCGCTACAAGTTAGTCGTGGTCGGCGAGCCGTTTTTGTTGATCGATGGCGTGCTGCAGAATCAGGATGGTGTGATTTCGGTGAAGGTGGGACGGGTGGAAGCGCTGGCGGCGGGCGCGGCGGCGGAGTCACACAACTTTCATTAAAGGTCCATTTATGTTGACTGTGGAGCACAGCCGGTCTACAGCCATCCTGTATCAATGCCGATTTATCCTATGTGAGCACTGGAGGCCAAGGCGCGGCTAAAGTTAAACGGCGGATTATTTCGCTTGAAGCCGGAATCGCGCTTGTGGTTGCGCTTACCAATGTGGTCCTGGAGCAGGCTGAGGTCCACATTATGGCGATTGTTCGGATCGGTGTGCTGCTCTCGATACTGTTGTGCGTGGACATTCTCACGCGAACCAAATGGGTCTCGCATCCCGAGTACGGGAAACTGCGCTTAACGCTTGGATTAGGAGTTATTCTGGCAGCTTTCTTATCGTTCGGCGCATTCTTGTCCACACACAAAAGGTCGGTTGCCGAGAGTACGGCTGGACAGACAGCGGGCAGGCAGACAATCGCTCCCCACGAGACACGAGTGATTGCACAGAACTCCGCGCGCCTAATGCATCGTCCCCCACATAGAAATAAACTGACACGCAAATCACAATCATCGCCGCAAGCGGGCGCTCCGCCTCGGCTGGAACCGGCAATATCCGGAAACGAGACGCCGTCCCATCCATGTCAGCCTAACTTCGTCATACATACCGGAGCAAGCGACATGATCATCGTCAATAATACTATCATCACCACTTGTACGGCATTCGTCGAGACATTCGGACATCGAACGCTCTTGGCGAACAATCGTATTATTCAATATCCGCAGACTGCTGAAAAGTGAACCTTTGCCATTGCCAGCGCGCGCCAGCGCGACCCGCGTCAGATCGGCTTGTGCGATTCGCCGCTGTTGCGGCATCGCAAGGGGCGGACTGAGACCGCAGCAGGCTGAGAGCCTGCCCCACAAATTACTGCGCGGCCACAAAGGTCACGCACACCGGCGAAACCACTTCGACTTTCTCTCCCGTCGGCGTCAGGCGGCCGTTGCTCGGGTTCACCCGGAACACCACCACCGTGTTCGAATTCTGGTTGGCGGCGAATAGATAGGCGCCCGTGGGATCGAGCGCGAAGTTGCGCGGCTCTTTACCCAGCGTGGGGACATCCTCAATCAACGTCAACATTCCCTTGGCTGGGTCGATGGCGTAGACCGCGATGCTATCGTGGCCGCGGTTGGAGCCGTAGAGATACCGGCCCTTGGGACCGACGACGAGTTCAGCCGTGCTGTTCTCGCCCCTGAAATCCTTGGGCAGCGTGGTGACGGTCTGCAACTCGTGGAGCGATCCTTTATCTCCATCCCAATCGAACGCGGTTATAGTGTTGCCAATTTCGTCGATGACATACGCCCACCGCCCGTTGGGATGCAAGACGAAATGGCGCGGCCCGGACCCCGGCTTCACGCTGCCGGAGGGCGGATCGTTGGGTGAGAGCTTGCCTTTCTCGGGATCGTAGCGATAGACCAGCAGTTTGTCGAGGCCCAGGTCGGCGACCACGGCGAAGCGGTTGTCGGGCGTCAGTACGACGTCGTGCGCGTGCGGTTCGTGTTGACGTGCGGGATCCACGCTGGAGCCGAGATGCTGCACAAAATCCGAAGCTTCGCCCAGCATGCCGTCCGCTTTAACCGGCAGAACAGCGACGCTGCCGCCGCTGTAGTTGGCTACCAGGACGTGGCTGCCGCTCTTGTCCACAGTGAGATGACAGGGGTCCGCGCCGCGCGATGCCACGGTGTTCAACGCGGTCAACTTGCCGGAGTGGCGGTCGATCGAGAACGAAGAGACGGAACCGCTCTTCGAATTCCGATAATCTCCGATTTCGTTGGCGGCGAAAAGGTAACGTTGCGCGGGATCGACTGCCAGGAACGACGGGCTTACGGTCTCCGCCGCCAGTTCCACCGGAGTCAGCTTGCCCGTGGACGGACGAAAGCGGCAGGCGTAAATGCCCTTGCTGCCCTTGCCGGTGTAAGTCCCGAAGTAGACCAGGTACTCGTGTGTCTTGGCTGCGCGTGCCAGGCGCGCGGAGGGGAGGATGGAGATCAGGGCCAGCAGGAAGGCGGAAACATATTGAAGGGGTCGCATGGGTCCATGGTAATCGCATTGCGCGCTTCCGGCGCAACCGCAAATTGGAAGCGAAGCACACAGGCTCAAGCCTGTGCCACCTGAAATTGGAAGCGAAGCACACAGGCTCAAGCCTGTGCCACCTGAAATGGGAAGCGAGGCACACAGGCTCAAGCCTGTGCAACACAGGCTCAAGCCTGTGCCACCTAAAATTGGAAGCGAGGCACACAGGCTGAAGCCTGTGCCACCTGAAATGGGACGCGAAGCACACAGGCTGAAGCCTGTGCCACCTGAAATGGGAAGCGAAGCACACAGGCTCAAGCCTGTGCCACCTGAAATCGGATAGAATAGTCCTATAGCCCACCCGCGAAAAACTCAGCGGGAGAAAAATCTATGCCTGAACGAACTATCCAAATCACCGAACTTATTTTGCGCGACGCCCATCAGAGCCTGATGGCCACGCGCATGGCCCTGGAAGATATGGTGCCGGCTTGCGAAGACCTTGATAAAGCGGGATTTTGGTCCATTGAGTGCTGGGGCGGGGCCACCTTCGACGCCTGCATTCGGTTCCTAAACGAAGATCCCTGGGAGCGCCTGCGCACGTTCCGCAAACTGCTGCCCAACTCGCGTCTGCAAATGCTGCTGCGCGGCCAGAACCTGCTGGGCTACCGGCATTACGAAGACGAGGTGGTGCGGCGCTTCGTAGAGAAGGCCGCCGAGAACGGCATGGACGTGTTCCGCGTGTTCGACGCGCTCAACGATATCCGCAATCTGCGAACGTCGCTCAAAGCAGTGCGTGCCACCGGCAAGCACGCACAGGGCACGATCTGCTACACGATCAGCCCGGAGCACACCATTCCGGCTTTCGTGACCATGGCCGAGCAACTCGTGGAATTGGGCTGCAATTCCATCTGCATCAAGGATATGGCCGGCCTGCTGAAGCCTGGTCCGGCCTACGAGTTGGTCGAAGGCATCAAGACCGCCTGTGGGGACGAAACGGTGGTGCAAGTGCATACGCACGCGACTACCGGTGTGACGCTGGTCAGCTTGATGGAAGCCATCAAAGCCGGCTGCGACATCGTGGATACCAGCATCAGCAGCTTAAGCCTCGGGCCCGGTCACAATCCGACCGAATCGCTCATCGAGATGCTGGAGGGCACGGGCTACCGCACCGTTGTCGATATGGAGCGCGTACGCAAGGTGCGCGACTACTTTAATAAGATCCGGCCGCGCTACGCCGAGTTCCTGACCGGATTCAACGGCGTGGATACGGATATTTTCCGCAGCCAGATTCCGGGCGGCATGATCTCGAACATGGAAAGCCAGCTCAAGCAGCAGGGCGCGGGCGACCGGATGCGCGAAGTGCTGGAGGAAGTGCCCAGTGTCCGGCGCGATGCAGGGTATCCGCCGCTGGTGACGCCTTCCAGTCAAATTGTCGGCACGCAGGCTGTGTTCAATGTGTTAATGGGACGTTACAAAGTAATGACCGGCGAGTTCGCCGACTTGATGCTGGGGTATTACGGGAGCACCCTGGGCGCCAAGAACCCCGAGGTGATTAAGAAAGCCGTTCAGCATTCTAAAAAGGACCCCATCACGGGCCGTCCGGCGGATTTACTGCATCCCGAGTGGGACCAGTTGCGCGCCGATGCCCTGGCGTTGAACGGGTGCAACGGCAGCGACGAAGACGTTCTGACTTACGCTATGTTCCCGGGCGTGGCGCCTAAGTTTTTCACGGCGCGCAGCCAGGGGCCGAAGAATCTGGGTAAGGAGCCGGCGAAAGCGCCCGCCAAGCCCGTCGCGAAACCGGCGTCCGCGCCTGCGCAGGGCCAATTGACGGAGCCGGTGTCATATGTAGTTACGATGAACGGTAAGTCGCATAACGTTACGGTGGCTCCGGCGGGGTAGGTTGAGAACAGATCAATATGGGTATCGAAGCTAAGATTCAAGAGTTAGACGAGAAACGCGCGCGCCTGATGGAAGGCGGCGGCAAAGAACGTATCGAGAAGCAGCACGAGGCGGGCAAGCTCACTGCCCGCGAGCGCATCGACCGGCTGGTCGACGGCGCGAGCTTCCAGGAAATCGGCCTCTTTGCGAAGCACCACGCCACGCTGTTCGGCATGGCCGGTAAGGAATTGCCGGCCGATGGCGTGGTGACCGGCGCCGCCACGGTGGATGGCCGTCTCATCCACCTGGCCAGCCAGGATTTCACCGTGGGCGGCGGCGCGGCCGGCGAAGTACACAGCGAAAAAGTCGCCGAGATGATGCGCTACTCGCTGAAGACCGGCTCGCCGTTTGTCTTCATCAACGACTCGGGCGGTGCGCGCGTGCAGGAAGGCATCAACAGCCTGGCGGGCTATGGGCGCGTATTCTACATGAACGTGATGCTCTCGGGCGTAGTGCCGCAGGTGTCGTTGATTTGCGGCCCTTGCGCGGGCGGCGCGGCTTACAGCCCGGCGCTCACCGACTTTATCATCCAGACCAAGGGCGCCCAGATGTTCATCACCGGTCCGTCGGTGATCAAGCAAGTCACCGGCGAAGTGGTGACGCCCGACGAATTGGGCGGTCCGGCCGCGCAGATGACGTACTCCGGCGTGGTGCATTTCATCGCCGAGAACGACGACGAGGCTACCTTCATCTGCCGCCGCCTGCTGAGTTTTCTGCCATCGAACAATCTGGAGGATCCGCCGCGCCTCGCCTACGACGGGCCGCTCGATCCCGATCCCGGCCTTAACAACGTGGTTCCCGACGATGGCAAGTTGGCCTACGACATGCGTGCGGTGATCGCGGCGCTGCTCGACCAGGGCGACTTTCTGGAGGTGCAGTTGAGCTTTGCGCAGAACATCCTGATCGGCTTCGGACGGATCGCGGGCCGCCCGGTGGGAGTCATTGCGAACCAGCCGTCCGTGATGGCTGGCGCACTGGATATCAACGCGTCGGACAAGGCCGCGCGCTTCATCCGTTTCTGCAACGCCTTCAACATTCCTTTGCTGACGCTGGTGGACGTACCCGGCTTCATGCCTGGCGTGCAGCAGGAGTATGGCGGCATCATCCGGCACGGCGCGAAGCTGTTGTTCGCCTACTCGGCCGCCACCGTGCCCAAGGTGACGGTGATCGTGCGCAAAGCTTACGGCGGCGCGTACCTGGCGATGTGCGGCAAGGATTTGGGCGCGGATCGCGTGGTGGCCTGGCCCACTGCGCAAATCGCCGTGATGGGGGCGGAAGGCGCGGTCGAGGTGGTCTTCCGCAAAGAGATCAACGAAGCCAAGGATAAGGAAGCCAAGAAGGAGCGCCGTAAGGAATTGATCGACCTGTACCGCAACACGTTTTCGAATCCATATGTAGCGGGCGGGACGCGGCTGGTGGACGATATCATCGAGCCGGCCCAGACGCGGCGATATCTGGCGCTGGCGCTGGAGGCTTTGCAAACCAAACGGGAGTTACGTCCGGCCAAGAAGCACGGGCTGATGCCGCTATAAAGCGGTGGTTGGTGGTTGGTGGCTGGTGGGTTAGAAACAGACTTATGGGCTCATTACTTTTGCCAATTGGAATCTTCGCGGGTTGGATAGCAGGCGCGGCCATGTCGCGCAGGATGGTGCGGCGGGAAGTCGCGCGGCTGGAATCGCTGATCGAGAGCAAGAACGGGAAAGCCGCGGTGGCGGTGGCACCCGCGCCCACAGCGCCTTTAGTGGTGCGACCTTCTCCGCCTCCGGAGCCGGAGAAGGTGGAGGAGGTCGCTCCGGAAATCATCATGGTCCTAACCGCCGCCGTGGCCGCATTCTTGGGAAAGCGGGCGCGCATCCGCGGCGCGCGGCTGGTACGCACCGCGCCATCCAACGCGTGGGCGCAACAGGGCCGCGTATTTGTTCAGGCATCACATAATCTGGGGGTCATGCACGGGCGATGAAGCTGCGAATCACAGTTGACCAAAAGACTTACGAAGTGGACGTGGAAGTAGCCGAAGACGATCGCGCGCCGGCGAGTTCCGCGCACGCCTATATTCCGGCTGCGCCCACCGCGGTGCCGTCCGCGCCTCCGCCACCCACGCGCGGGGCTGCGCCGGAAAGCAATGTGGCGGAAGACAAGGTCTGCCGCAGCCCGGTAGCGGGCGTGGTGGTGCGCGTGAATGCGCAACCCGGCCAGCAGATCCAGGCCAACGATCCGCTGCTGGTGCTGGAGGCCATGAAAATGGAAACCAACATCACATCGCCTGTGGCCGGCAAAGTCAAAGCCATCAATGCCAATGTGGGCGACGGTGTGCAGGTCGGGCAGGTTCTGGTTGAGTTTGAATAGTGCCGAATTCGAATCATTATGAGT
This sequence comes from Bryobacteraceae bacterium, assembly GCA_049520215.1. Lineage (GTDB taxonomy): Bacteria > Acidobacteriota > Terriglobia > Bryobacterales > Bryobacteraceae > Bog-159. The sequence continues at coordinate 7,771 of JBEKPZ010000277.1, forward strand.
GAAGATCTATCCAATGTTCCTGGTTTTCAGTTCGTGGACCACGTAGCCATCGCGGTGCGTCAGGGCGAACTGGATGCGCAGGTGAAGCAGTATGGACTGCTGGGTTTCCGGGAGATCCATCGCGAGGAAGTGTACGGCGGCGATCAGGTGCGCGAGGCGTTGCTGCAGGTGGGCGATGGCCCCAACCTGGTCCAGTTGCTGGAACCGCTGAGCCCCGATTCGCCGGTGCAGAAGCTGATCGACAAGAACGGCGGACGCGGGGGATTGGCTCACGTGGCTTTTCGCGTGCGCAGCGCCCAAGCAGCGTTTCAATATATGAAGGAGGCCGGTTTCCAGTTGATCGACAAGGCGCCGCGGCCGGGATCGCGCGGCACCACGGTGTTTTTCGTGCATCCGAAATCCCTGGGCGTGTTGATCGAGATCGTGGAGGACCCCACATCAGGAGCAACGCCATGAGCCAGGTTCTGACCTTAGAAGAGTTCCCACCGGTTTCGACCGAACAATGGGACGAGGTGGTGCGCAAGGACCTGAAAGGCGCGGCTCCCAAGACCAGGCTTTACTATCGCGCCGAGGATTTGCGCGGACTGGAGTATCTGGATTCCGCGCCGGGCGAGTTTCCCTATACCCGCGGCACGCGCGGCGACAATGCGTGGCGCATTCGGGCGGTGGTGCACGATACCGCGGCGGCAAAGGCAGTGTTGGATGCCGGCGCGGACGAGATTTGCTTCGTGCTGGGAGAGCAGAATATCGACGAGGTTTTGGGTGCGCTCCCCCCATGCGCCGTTCACTTCGAAGCCGCAGATCGGGCAGCCGAACTACTAGAGAAGCTGATTGGAGGGCGGGCTTTAGCCGGCGCGGGGGTTCACCCCCGCTCCGTGGATTACGAACCCCTGACAGATTTCGATCGCGCCGCTCATCTTGTCGGGCAGAGCCATACTCTGCCGCGGTTTCGCCCCATCACCATCCGCGCGCATCGTTTCTCCGAGGCCGGCTCGACCATCGTCCAGGAACTCGGATTCGCGCTCGCCGAAGGAGCCGAGATCGTTGCCCAGCTCACGGATCGCGGCGTCGCGCCGGACGATGCCGCGCAAGCTCTGGCGTTTTCATTTGCGGTCGGGTCCAGCTACTTCCTCGAAATCGCCAAGCTGCGGGCCGCCCGCACGCTGTGGGCCCGCGTGGTCGCGAGCTTCCACCCCGCGCATGGCGATGCCGCCAAAATGACGATCTACGCGCGTACCTCGCATTGGACCAAAACCATATACGACCCGTACGTGAACGTGCTGCGTTCCACCACCGAAGCCATGGCCGCGGCGATCGGCGGCGCGGATTCGCTGCAGATCGAGCCTTTCGACGAACCCTATCGCGAGACAGACGAGTCCGCGAACCGCCTGGCGCGCAACACTCAATTGATCCTGAAGCAGGAAGCCTGGCTGGATCGCTCCGTGGACGCTGCTGGCGGCTCCTATTACGTGGAAGTGCTGACCGATTCCCTCGCCCGCGAAGCCTGGAAGCTGTTGCAGCAGATCGAAGCGGCGGGCGGGTTTGTGCAGTATTCAGAATCGGGCGCGCTGGAGCGCGATATCGCAAAATCGCGCGCGGACCGCGAGACGGCCGTGGCCACGCGACGGACGGCGATTGTGGGGACGAATCAGTATCCCAATCTGGCCGAGCGCATGCTCCCCGAGATCGAGCGGCTGGATCCCGCGCCCCGCGCCGCTTGCATCTTCGAAGAGATCCGTCTGCGCACGGAGCGCCATGCGGCGCGCACCGGCCACACGCCGCGGTTCCTGCTGCTCGAAGCCGGCGATGTGAAGATGCGCAAGGCACGCTCCGGATTTAGCGCGAATTTCTTCGGGTGTGCGGGATTTGAAATTCAAATCGCCGATGCGCTTACGGGCGATCCGGATGCTGTCGTACTATGCAGTTCGGACGCCGAGTACGCAGCGCTGGCGCCGCGCGTGATTCAGGAGTTGCGCGATGCCGGCAAGGCCACGCCGGTCATTGTGGCAGGCAACCCCACCGATTCCATCGAGCAATTGAAATTGGCCGGCGTCGCGGATTTCGTGCACGTGCGCGTAAATGCGGCGGAGGTTTTGCGCGCCTGGCAGCAGCGTCTGGGGGTGCGGGACTGAAGGGGCGGC
>JBEKPZ010000278.1:0-12098 GCA_049520215.1 Bryobacteraceae bacterium
TCGGACGGTATCGGCATCAACAAATATCCTGCGACCCGGAGTTCCTCGAAATCTTCAGCGAAGAACCGGTTCTCCCGGTCGTAAATCGGAGCGCGCTCCGCGCACCGTTGGAACACAGCTTCGGTCGTCATCTGAGTAGCAGCTTGCATCGCAGTCCTCCCGAGGGCCGGCAAGAGAATCCGGCCTCTAATTATAAAGGCGCTCTTTCGCGGCGGGAGTGCTAACCGGCCCCCAGCCCCCAGCCCCTAGCCCCCAGCCCCTGGCTTTTCGTGCCCCGCCCCGTGAATTTGCACCAGGTCCTGCTTAGCCGCAACCGCCGCGGGCGGACGCAGCAGCTTCCCCGGCAGCTTCGAAAAATAGATCAGCCGCTCGATCGCCGGCAGCCACCTGCGCACCGTCTTGCCATCGAATAACAGGCTGCCCGCCACCAGCGCCGGATGCGGAATCGTAGTGCAGCAGCGCGCGCAAACGTCGATCTCGCCTGCCCGCCCGCTGGTGTGCGCCCGGCGCATCCGCTGCATCTCCGGCCCGTTCCAGATGCTCTCCAGCGCCTCGTCCGCGATGTTGCCCAGCGGCGCGCCATCCAGCATGTAACTCTGGCAGCACGCGTAAATATCGCCGTTCTGCTTTACATACATCGGCCCGCGCCACAAGTAATGGCACGGATGCTTCCAGTCTTCCGCCGCGTGGCCCGCCTCCGGATGCATCATGTTGGTCTCGTCTTCCTTGACCCGCACCTGGTCCACGCCCGGCACCCCGCTCCAGAACCGCATGAATTCCGCCACCTCGCCCGCGTTGCGTTCCATGCGCACCATCTGCACCACCACCTGCAGCTTCGATCCACGCGCGCGCTTCATCTCCGCGAACCGCACGAAGTTGTCGCGCACCTTCTCGAACTTCGCGCCCTTGCGATAGAATTCGAAGCTCTCTTTGCTCGCCCCATCGAAGCTCAGCGTGATCTGTTCCAGCGGAGATGCCAGCACCCGCTCGGCGACCCGCTCGTCCAGAAACGTCCCGTTCGTGGAAAGCAGCGTCGAGATGCTGTGCCGATGGCAGAACTCGATCCGCTCGAAGATCTGCGGGTCCATGAACGGCTCGCCCAGCCCGATCAGCATCATGTGCTCGGCCGTCGACCCGGATTCCCGCACCAACCGTTCGAATACCTCGCCGGACATGTCCGCCTTGGGCTGCTTGTGCGTCTCGCGCGGGCACATCGGGCAGTAGAGATTGCACTTGGCGGTGGTCTCCACGATATACTCCACGGGTAGCGCCGCCAGCTTCGCACGCCGCGCTAGATAGCCCCACAACAGCTTTGCCCGGTTCCAGGCTCGCATCGGTCCTTTCATTGTACCCGCCGCCCGCCTGCTATTACTGAACAGATGCACCAACGCGCGCAGTCCCTTAACTCCGCCCCCGTCCGTCCCACTGGCGAATACGTCCTCTATTGGTGCCAGATGAACCGCCGGGCGGATGCCAACCAGGCGCTCGATTTCGCCGTCGATCTCGCCAACCAACTCCATCTGACCGTGCTGTTCTACGAAGGCCTCACCTACGACTACCCATACGCGAGCGACCGCTTCCATCGCTTCATTCTCGAAGGCGTGCCAGAGACCGCCCGGCGTCTGGCATCGCTAGGCATCGGATACACGTTCTATCTCCGCCGCCGGCCCTCCGATCCCAATGATCTCCTCTACCGCCTGGCCGCCCGCGCCGCAGCCGTAGTCACCGACGACTATCCCACTTTCATCGCCGCCCGCCACAATGCCAGCGTGGCGCCCAAGCTGGACGTCGCCTGCTACGCGGTGGATGCAAGCTGCATCGTCCCCATGGCCTGCTTCGAAAAGCGCGAGTACGCCGCCTACACTATCCGCCCCAAGATCCACAAACTGCTGCCGGGCTACCTGTGGCCCCCGCTGCCAGTCAAAGTCGCCAGGCGTTTTCCGCCGGGACAGTCCGAGTTCCACACGTCGGTCACCGCCGCCAACATCGCCGCCCTGGTTGCCTCCTGCCAGATTGATCACACCGTGCCGCCATCGGTCTCCATCCCCGGCGGACGCCTCGCCGCCCTAAAGCAGCTCGCGCATTTTCTCAAGCACGGTCTCGCCCGCTACGCCGACGAAAGCAACGAGCCAAACGCGCACGCCACTTCCGGACTCAGCCCCTACCTCCACTTCGGTCACATCTCCGCCCTCGAAGTCGCGCTGGCCGCCAAATCCTCCCCCGAGTTCCTAGAACAGTTGATCGTCCGCCGCGAACTGGCCTTCAACTGCGCCCGCTTCACGCCGCGCCTGGACTCATTCAATGTGCTCCCCGACTGGGCCCGCGAAACGATGCGCCGCCACCGCCGCGACCACCGCCATCCCGTCTACACACCCGAGCAATTCGAACGCGCCGCCACTCACGATGCGCTGTGGAACGCCACCCAGCAAGAGCTGCTTACACGCGGTGTCATCCACGGCTATTACCGCATGTATTGGGGCAAGAAGATTATCGAATGGTCGTTTAGTTACAGCGCTGCGCTCCGCACCATGATCTACTTACATGATCGCTACGCGCTCGACGGCCGCGATCCCAACACTTATACGAATATCCTCTGGTGCTTCGGGCTGCACGACCGCCCCTGGCCGGAGCGCCCTATCTTCGGCGCCATCCGCTCGATGACCCTCGCCGGCATGCGCCGCAAAACCGACGTCGACGCCTACATCAAGGCAATGGAGGGCGGACTTTAGTCCGCGCGGGGCTTCAGCCCCGCCAAACGCGAGCTTCGCTCGCGAAGGCCGATTAACAATCGGCCTGCAGGTTACCAACCTGCCCCACAGCAAATGGCCAATCTCCAGCGCGGGGCTTCAGCCCCGCCCCCGCAGCTCGTTCTTCCTCACCTTCCCCGTCACCGTCCGCGGCAACGCCCCAAACTCCACCTGCTTCGGACACTTGAAGTGCGCCAGCCGCGCGCGGCAGAACTGGATCAGTTCCTCGGCCGTCGCCGTTTGCCCCGGCTTCAGTCCGATATACGCCTTCGGCACCTCGCCCCATTTGTCATCCGGCGCCGCGACGACCGCGGCCTCCAGCACCGCCGGATGCTCGGCCAACACCTTCTCCACCTCAATCGACGAAATGTTCTCGCCGCCCGAAATCACGATGTCCTTCTTGCGGTCCCGCACTTCGATGTAGCCATCCGGATGCATCACCGCCAAATCGCCCGAGTGAAACCATCCGCCACGAAACGCCTCCTCGGTGGCCTGCGGATTCTTGTAATACCCCAGCATCACGTTGTTGCCGCGCATGACCACCTCCCCCATGGTCTGGCCGTCCGCCGGAACATCCTGCATCTCCCCGTCCACCACGCGCAAGTCCGTACCCGCCACCGTGTACGCCACGCCCTGCCGCGCCCGGAGCTGCGCGCGTTCCGCCGCCGGCAGTGCGTCCCACTCCGGATGCCACGCGCAGATGGTGTGCGGCCCGTACGTCTCGGTCAGGCCGTAAGCGTGCGCCAGGCTGGCGCCCATCTCCTCGGCAGCCCGTATGACTGCCGGCGGAGGCGGCGCGCCCGCCGTCACGATCTTCAGCCCGCCCTCAAACCGGATGCCCTGCGCCACGCAGTATTGCGTCAGCGTGCTCACCACCACCGGCGCGCCGCACAGATGCGTCACCCCCTCCGCCCGGATCAGCTCCACCATCCTCTGCGGATCCACCTGCCGCAGGCACACGTGGCGCGCGCCCCCCGCTGTCACCGCCCATGGAAAGCACCAGCCGTTGCAGTGGAACATAGGCAGCGTCCACAGGTACACCGAACTGCTGTTCAGCCCGTGTTCCAGCATCTCGCCCAGTGCGTTCAGATAGGCGCCCCGATGCGTGTACATCACGCCTTTCGGAACACCCGTGGTCCCACTCGTATAGTTGATGGCGATGAATCCGTCTTCCTCGGGTTCCTGCATGCCCCTCGCTGGAAACTCGCCGGTCGCCAGCCAACCCTCGTAATCGGTGATCGCGGGGACCGCCTGCGGCAACGCCGGCGCAAGCTGCGGATCTGCAATCACGACACGCGCCTCGCAGTGGTTCAGTATCCACGCCAACTCCCCCGCCTGCAGCCGCGTGTTCAACATCACCAGCACCGCGCCTGCCATCGGCACGCCGAAGTGCGCCTCCAGCGCGGCCGCGCCATTAGGAGCCAGCACCGCTACGCGATCCCCAGGCACAACACCCCAAGCCCGCAGCGCGCTCGCCTGCCGATGCACCCGCTCGTTCAACTCCGCGTAAGTGAACCGCCGCTCGCCATCCACCACGGCGACGCGATCCCTATAAACCCAAGCGCTCCGCGCCAGAAAATCCAAAGGAGTCAAAACCGATTTCATACTGGAGCGATTGTACTCGATGGCGCGCCGGCGGTGGCACAATAGTCTTATGCCCACGGTCACCCAACTCACCGTAAACGGAACCCGCCGGCCCGTCGACGCCGACCCCGATACCCCCCTGCTCACCGTCCTGCGCGACCACCTCTCGCTCACCGGGACCAAGTACGGATGCGGCGAAGGCCAGTGCGGCGCATGCACCGTACTCCTCGATGGCCAGCCCGTTCGCTCTTGCATCACCACCGTTCGCGCCGCAGCCGGCAAGCAAATCACCACCATCGAAGGCATCCACCACCCGCTCCAGGACGCCTTCCTTGAAGAGGGCGCCATGCAGTGCGGCTATTGCACCTCCGGCATGATCGTCTCCGGCGTGGCGCTGCTGAAGAAGACTCCGCACCCCAGCCGCGAAGACATCGTGCACCACATGAACGGCAACGTCTGCCGCTGCGGTACTTACCTCCGCATCGTCGCAGCCATCCAGAAGGCGGCCCAACATGCCTGACGCACTCGACCAAATCGAACCAGAACGATACGAACTCACGGCCCAGCCCGCTTATCGCTTCGCCGTCGATCGCCGCGACTTTATCGGTCTCCTCGGCGGCGGCCTGCTGGTGGTCTTCTCCGCTGGCGCGCAGGAGTCCGGCCGCGGGCGCCGCTCTGAAGCCCTGCCCCAGGATCTCGACGCCTGGCTGCACATCGGCGAAGACGGCGCCGTTACCATCTGTACGGGCAAGACCGAAGTCGGCCAGAACATCCGCACCTCTCTCAGCCAGGCCGCCGCCGAAGAACTCCACTGTCCCATCGCCGCCATCAAACTGGTGATGGCCGACACGGCGCTGGTGCCCTACGACATGGGCACCTTCGGCAGCCGTACCACCCCCACCATGGCCCCCCAAATCCGCCGCGCCGCCGCCACCGCGCGCGAGGCGCTGCTCGATCTGGCCGCCGAAAAATGGAACGTCGACCGCGCCAAGTTATCCATCGCGGACGGCAAGATCGCGAGCCCGGGCGCCGCCGGCACCGCCCCCGTGGGCTTCGGCGAATTGACCAAAGGCCAGAAGATCTCGAAAACCATCGCCCCCGACGTGCCCGTGGCGCGCCCGCTCAGCCAGTCCGCGCCCAAGGTCGCGGCGCGCGACAGCGTCAACGGCCAGCACAAGTACACCTCCGACATGACCCGCCCCGGCATGCTCTACGGCCGCGTCTTGCGCCCGCCGGCTTTCGGCGCGACCCTCGCCAATCTCGATACGTCCAGCTTGCCCGGAGTCACCCCTGCCGTCACGATAGTTCACGAAAAGAACTTCGTGGGCGTCGCCGCGCCCGATGCGCAGACCGCCGCCGCAGCCCTCCGCCAGATCAAAGCCGAATGGACGCGCGAAGCAGTCCCGCCAGCGGCCGCCTCCGGTCCCGGCCTTTACCAATACCTGAAGCAAACCGCGGAACCCGGCGAACCTAATGTCCAAGGCTCCGTCGCCGACGGCATGGCAGCCGCCGATATCAAGCTCGAGGCCGCCTACACCGTCGCCTACATCGCGCACGCCCCGCTCGAGCCTCGCGCCGCGCTCGCCGAATGGGATGGCGGCAAGCTCACCGTCTGGACCGGTTCGCAAGTGCCCTTCGGCGTGCGTTCCGAGTTGGCCTCCGCCTTCGGCATCCCCGACGATCGTGTCCGCGTCATCGTGCCCGATACCGGCGCGGCATACGGAGGCAAGCATTCCGGAGAATGCGCCGTGGAAGCCGCGCGCCTGGCCAAAGCCGCCGGCAAACCCGTCAAGCTCGTCTGGACCCGCGAAGAAGAATTCACATGGTCGTACTTCCGCCCCGCCGGCCTCATCGAAATCTCAAGCGGCGTCCATCGCGACGGCGCCATCACCGCCTGGGAGTGCCACAACTACAACTCCGGCGGCTCGGCTCTAGTGGGCAAGTACGACATCCCCAACCAGCGCAATGCCTTCCACCCCTCGAAGTCGCCTCTGCGCCAGGGATCCTACCGAGGCTTGGCCGCCACCGCCAACCATTTCGCGCGCGAGGTGCACATCGAAGAGTTGGCCCACGCGGTGAAAATGGACCCTCTCGAATTCCGCCTCAAGAACCTGAAGGACGAGCGTCTCCGCGCCGTACTCCAGGCCGCCGCCGATCGCTTCGGATGGGGCCCTGGCAAGAGCCAGAGCCAAGGCATCGGCATCGCCTGCGGATTCGAAAAAAACGGTTACATCGCCACGTGCGCCCAGGTGACCGTCGAAGACAAACGCATCCGCATCCTGCGCGTAGTCGAGGCCTTCGACTGCGGCGCGGTGGTCAACCCCGATCACCTGAAGAACCAGATCCAGGGCGCCATCGCCATGGCCCTCGGCGGCGCGCTCTTCGAGCAGATTCGCTTCGGCGATGGGCAAATCTCAAATGCGCGTTTCTCGCAGTACCGCGTTCCCCGTTTCAGCGACATGCCCGAAATCGAAGTCGTGCTGGTAGACCGCCCGGATCTGCCCTCGGCAGGCGCCGGCGAAACGCCCATCGTGGGCCTCGCCCCCGCCGTCGCCAACGCCGTCTTCCATCTCAACGGAACCCGCCTGCGCTCCCTCCCCCTGGAGGGCGGGCTTTAGCCCGCGCGGGGATTAAGCCCCGCTCTGAGGCTAACTGTATCCTGACCGGCGCCCCTCACGTCCAACACCGTAGAGGGATGAATACCATGATAATGGCCCGCACCGGCGCGCTCCTCGCCGCTTCAATCTTCGCAGGCTCATTGTCCGCGCGCGACATCCCAGACTCCGGCTTGCCTGTCAGTGTCATCGTCACCGTCGCCGCGCAGAAAACCGCCACGCAACTGACCGTGGATGATGTCCTGGTCTCTCAAAACAGGCGGCACATGCAGGTCACCGGCCTGGAGCCGCTGCGCACCCAAAGCGGTCTGCAACTTTGGCTGTTGATCGACGACGGTTCCGCCGCCACCCTCGGCACCCAGTTAGCCGACCTCAAGAAATTCGTGCTCGCGCAGCCTCCTACCACGCAAATCGGCATCGGTTACATGCGCAATGGCGGAGTCCAACCGGTTCAGCCGCTGACCTCGGACCACCAACTGGCGGCCAAGGCGATGCGGCTCCCCACGGCCACGCCGGGCATCTCCGCCAGCCCCTATCTCGCATTGGCTGCACTCATTCGCAAATGGCCCGCCGGTTCCGCGGCGCGCGAAGTGCTGCTGGTATCGAGCGGCATCGATCCCGACTTCGGCTCCGGCCCCGATAATCCATACTTAAGTACGGCCAGCCACGCGGCACAACGCGCGGGAATCGTCGTGTATTCGATCTATTACTCCGCGGCGGGCCGTTCGGCGCATGCTTATATGCAGCTATTCTGGGGCCAGAACTATCTCGCCCAGCTCAGCCAGGAAACGGGCGGCGAGCTGTATTACCTGGGCACGGAGAATCCAGTATCCATGGCGCCCTATCTGGATGATCTGAGCCGTCGCTTGAACTCGCAGTACTTACTGACCTTCCTGACCCCGCCGGAAGACAAGCCAGGCTTCCAGTCTGTCAAGATCAAAACCGAACTCCCGCATGTCACTCTGGTCGGCCCGTCTCAGGTCTACGTGCCGGCCAGCCAATAAAGCCGGATAACAAACCACGCCCGCGAATCGTCCTCCGCAGCAGAGGAGGAATGCAGATGTTACGACGATTCGTTTGGATGCTGATGCCGTTGGCCCTCGCTTGGGGCGGCGGTTTCTATTTAGTGGTACAGAACAAGGATGCCGGCTTGACGGTGGAAGCCCAAGGCTGCCAGGATTATTCGCACGCGCGCATAACCGGGCAGGCTGAGGGCATCGTCAATGGCAAACGGCAATCCATGTCATTGGAACTGACGCCCACCGAAAAACCCGGGACCTATGCGGTTCGCAGACAATGGCCCGCGGAGGGAAAGTGGGTGCTGATCTTCAGTGGCATGTCCGGCGAGAGACATACCTACACGCTCGTGGATCCCGCCGCCGGCGAACGGAACCCACGCATGACCATGCGCCCTGTCACCGCGGAAGAAATCGAAGCCGCGTTGCGCTAGTAACGGAGGGCGGGCTTCAGCCCGCGCGGGGCTTTAGCCCCGCTCTTTACCCGAGCCGCACCAAACTGAGCTCCAGCACATTCGGATTCGCCGCCTTAATCTGGTCGAGCAGATCGGAAGCGGGCGGCGTCTCCAGGTTGATGTGGGCGACGGCCGCCTGCGCGCCGTCGAACACCACATTCTCCATCTCCTGCACATTGATGCGGGCCTCGCTGATCAGGTCCAGCACGCTAGCAAGCACCCCAGGGCGATCCAGGTGCCGTACCACCAGCACGCACGTGGCGGGCGTCGCTTTCGCGATGTTCACCACGTTCGGGACCTTGCCCGTCTCCTGAAATATCCTGACGATGCGCACGGTTTCCGCAGCAATGGCCTCCTGCGCCTGGTCGGTGGACGCGCCGATGTGATGCGTCCCGTACACTCCCGGCAGCTTCACGATGTCGTCGGCGAAGTCGCCCGTTCCGCCGGATGGCTCATTCGCGAAAACGTCCAGGCCCGCCCGCACGCCGTTGCTGCGCACCGCCCAACTCAAGGCCACCTGGTCCACTACTTCCGCCCGCGACGTATTGATGAAGTACGCGCCCGGCCGCATGGCATCGAAGAAATTCGCATCGATCAGGCCGTGTGTCTGCGCATTCGCCGCCACATGCACGCTCACGATATCGGCCGCCCGCGCCACGTCGATGGGCGATGCCTGGTGCGCGACGCCCAGTTCCCTGGCTGCCTCCGGAGTCAAGCTGCGGCTCCACGCCACCACCGGCATGCCGAAACCCTTCGCGCGCGGGATCATCTCGCGTCCGATCCGGCCCACGCCGATCAGGCCCAAAGTGCGCCCCAGCAGTCCGCGCGCCTTCGAGAACTCCGCTTTGTTCCATTGCGCCTGCCGCAGCGCGACCACGTTGTCCGCAATGCGCCGGTCCAGCGCCAGGATCAGCGCGAAAGCCAACTCGGCCACCGCCACCGAATTTTTCCCCGGGCAGTTCGAAACATAGATGCCGCGCCGCGATGCGGCCGCCACATCGATGGTGTTGTAACCCGCGCCCGCGCGAACCACCAGTTTCAGCGCGCCCGCCGCCAGGATGGCTTCGGTCACCTTCGTCGACCGCACCACCAGCACGTCGGGCCGCAGGCGCGCGACCGCTTCCGCCAATGCGTCGTCTTTCAGGCCAGGCTGATAGCTCGCCTCGCAACCGGCCGCCTTGAGTCCGTCCAGGCCGGACTGTTCGAATTTGTCTGCTATGAGAACGTGCATACGGGGCACCATGACGATCATAACGCGGCGCCCCCGCTTTCGCACCCGGCGCCAAGAGCGCCCGTGGGTGCTTAACAGTTTTGGGGATCGCGGCCTGGGACCATGCTGTAGGCTTCGGCCGGGAGCAGGCTCTGACGGACGGTGACTTCCAGTTGGGCTAAGCGGGGATGAGCGCGCGGAGGAAGGTTTTTCCTGAGTCGCGTGGAGGCAGCCGGTAACTGTTCCAGAGCGGCCAGCGTATCGCGGAGGGCCTTCGCATCCAGGGTTCCTGGAGCTTGATCCAGGGCCCAGAGGGCCTCCGCATAGTCGGCATCCAGCTCAAAGAGCTGTCGAATCAATCGCTGCGGGATCTCAGAGGGTGTCAGATCCATTCGATCCAGCGCACGAAACAGCGCCAGCAAATCGAGCCGCGCCGCTTCCAGACGGGCGCGAAGGCCGGCGGGAACTTCCACCGCAGAGCGACGGGGCATGACCCGAGCATGGCGCATCACGAGACTGAGGTCAACGGCGGGCGGTCTGCGATAGTTGGTTAGGCGATGGAAACCATGCGCAGGCGATCCAACAGGGTCCAGTCCTCATTCAACAACAGCAGACGCAATGCGAGCAGACGACGGGCTCCCGCTTCACTCCAGCGCATGCCAGCCTGGCGCGCATGCACGACCTGTTTATGGGCGCTCTCCACGGCGCCGCTGCCGATCCCATAGCCCAGTCGCAGATACTCGTCATAGCGCATGCGCCCGGCATTTTCACTGTAATAGCGGATGAGCGCCTGCAAGCTCTCGCGCAACTCCGGCGTTTTCGGCCGCACACGCTTCAGTCTGGCGATGACTTCTTGCACCTTTCCGGCCCGCAGATCCTCTGCGATCTCGTGCACCCAACGGTCGGCTTGGGCGGAGCCTTCCCCGTAGCGGAGTTGGGCAAATTCCCAGGCGTGTTCCAGAGCGTGCCAAAAATCGAGGATTTCACAACGGCGCACAAACAGGCTGGCGCGATTCCAGATCCATTCCGCCCCATCGCCGACAATGACTACCACGGTGTGGGCGCCCACCCACCCCAACTCCCGCAGTTGCGCGTACCGGCGAGCGAAAATGGCGGCGGCGTCCCCAGGCAGGTCACCAGAAACCGGCGCACTACCGAACGCCTGCCGGGAGAGGTTTCCACACGCTCGCTGGGCAGCAGCAAGACGCCCGTCTTGACTTCCCGGAAATGGCCGTCCTCCACGGGGGGTAGGGGTGGCAGGGGTTCGCCGTTCTGACGGCGCCGCCGAGTGGCACGTACCTGCATTCCCAAGCTGCAGCCATCCACTCCCAACACTACCGCCGAGGGAGCCGATTGCGTGGGTGCGCCTATACTGCGGCTGTCGGCATGATACCGGCTCAGAGCATCCGTATGATGCGCCGCGGCTTCGCCCAACCGCTGCGCCACCCGCCAGATACCCATGGGACTGATGGTGACACCCAACAGCAGCCCAGCCAGGCGTGCCGCCAGAGGATACGGCGCCACAGTGGCCAGCAGAGCCAGCAAGCGGGCCAGCGCGCCACTGATGCGGCCGGGTTCTACCCCTAGCAGATCCAGCAGCGGCCGGCACTCTTAGCGGCAAGGCGGGCAGCGGTAACGCGACACGGGGGCATGCAAGCATCCGCAACGCGCCAGCGGAGACCTCGCGTGTGTCTTGGCAGCGCATCGGCTGGCCGCATTGCGGACATACAGGCGTCGTACCACGCGCCGTGGCGGCGCAGGCATCCACCTTGCTTTGCAGCGCCGCCAACATCTGTGGGCGGTACTCGATCTCCACTTCCCGCTCCAGTAACAAGAAGCGCGGAGGATCGTCGGCCAAGACAGGCCGCGCGGGCGGTACCTCGGGTTCGGGGCGTGCTAACCGCTGTTGCGGCATGGCTCCTCTTTCTATGGCGGCGATGAAACGGGACGGCGGGATGGACGGGCGCGCTGATTCCGGGCGAGCACCAAAAGCTCGGCGTTGATCAGCAGCAGTTCGGCGGCGGCTTGCTTGAAGTGCCGGCCCGCTGCAACTCGCGGCCGAACCGCATCGATCCAATCAGCGGGAACGGTCTCGACACGCTTCTTGCCGCCGACCATAAACGTGAGGGTCCAGAGGGGATGCCCATCACCGTCGGCGCAATGACAGGAAGGTTTACCGCAGCGGCGACGGGACAGAGCCAGTGAGCCCGGAAGAGCGTCGTCCGGGAGGCGGAAGCGGGCCAAGAGCCGGCGTGCACGGCGGCGCAGTTCGACGGCATCCGAGCCGCTGGGGGAAGGAATCTCTGCGATCTTCATCTGCTGGTAATAATACCAGCAGATAGGTTCGAAAACAAGACCCGCGATAAATGTTTCAATAGATCGGTTAGCCTCGGCGGATTTCGCCTATGCAGGACTCGACCCGGCCACGACAGTCATATCCTGACCGCCATCCCCAAAACGGTTAAGCACCC
>JBEKPZ010000279.1:0-16618 GCA_049520215.1 Bryobacteraceae bacterium
TGGGGGGTGCAACTAATCCAATCCGGGAACGCTTACGTTTGCGATCTAACCGGCGATCAGGTCCGCGAGTACCGCGGCACTTTGACCGAACCCGGCACCCAGAGCCCCTGGCGCAACCGGTCGATCGAAGAGAATCTGGACTTGTTCGAGCGCATGCGCGCCGGCGAGTTTCCCGACGGCACGCGCACCCTGCGCGCCAAGATCGACATGGCTTCCAAGAACCTGAACATGCGCGATCCGGTGATGTACCGCATTCTGCACGCCGAACATCACCGCACCGGCGACAAGTGGTGCATCTATCCGATGTACGATTTCACGCATGGCCAGTCCGACTCCATCGAGCGCATCACGCACTCCATCTGCACGCTGGAATTTGAGGATCACCGCCCGTTGTACGACTGGTATGTCGAGCAGTTAGGCATCTATCATCCGCAGCAGATCGAGTTCGACCGGCTCAATCTGACTTACACTCTGTTGAGTAAGCGCAAGCTGCTCACGCTGGTGCAGGATGGGCATGTGAGCGGCTGGGACGATCCCCGCATGCCGACGATTTCCGGCATCCGGCGGCGCGGTTACACGCCCGAAGCCCTGCGCAATTTCTGCAATGCCATCGGCGTCTCCAAGACCAACGGCACCATCGAGCTTGGGCTGCTGGAGCACTTCCTGCGCGAAGACTTGAACAAGCGCGTGCCGCGCGTGATGGCGGTGTTGCGGCCGCTGCGCGTGGTGATCGATAACTACCCCGCGGACCTCGTCGAAGAGATGGAGGCCGTGAACAATCCCGAAGATGCAGCCATGGGTACGCGCAAGGTGCCGTTCTCGCGCGTGCTCTACATCGAGCAGGACGATTTCAAGGAAGTCCCGCCGAAACAGTTTTATCGTCTCTCTCCGGGGCGCGAAGTCCGGCTGCGCTATGGCTACTTCATCAAGTGTAACGGCGTGGTGAAGGACGAAAAGACCGGCGAGATTTTAGAGATCCATTGCACTTACGACCCCGCCACGCGCGGCGGCAACGCGCCGGACGGGCGCAAGGTGAAATCCACCATTCACTGGGTCTCGGCCGCGCACGCCATCGACGCGCAGGTGCGCTTGTACGATAATCTGTTCACCCGCGAAGATCCCAACCAGACCGACGAAGGCGAGAACTTCACCGCGAATCTGAACCCGCGCTCGCTCGAAGTCCTTACCGGCGCCAAACTGGAGCCTTCGCTGCGCGATGCGGTGGAGGGCGGCCGCTATCAGTTCGAGCGGCTGGGCTACTTCTGCGTCGATCCGGATTCCGCTCCCGGTAAGCCGGTATTCAACCGGACGGTGGCGCTGCGAGATGCGTATGCCAGGATCGAGAAAGCCCAGCAAGGCGGCCAAAAACCAAAATGATCATTCTGGGAATCGGCGGCATTCTGGGAGATGCGGCAACCGCCATCTTGCGCGACGGGTGTCTCGCGGCGGCCGTCGAAGAATCCAAACTGAGCCGCCACGGACTCACGCCGGGCGCGCACACCGGCCCTACGGGGCTTCCCGAGCAATCCATCGCCGCGTGTCTCTCGCTGGCGGGAGTGACGCCGGAACAGGTCGACGCCGTTGCGATCGTGCGCCCATTTGCCACCGGGCCGGAGGCGTCGCTTCACCTTCAGTTGCGCGCGCGATTTCCCAATAGCCGCATCGTAGTGGTGGAGCATCACACGGCGCACGCCGCCTCGGCATATTATCCGTCGCCTTTCGAAGAAGCGACCGTGCTCACGCTGGATCGCGCGGGCGATTTCCGCTGCGGCACCCGTTGGCACGCAGCGGGCACGCAGCTTTCGCTTGATAGAGAGTTGTATTATCCCGACTCACTCGGCGATCTATATGGCCGGGTCACGGAGTTACTCGGCTTCCACGCCAACCTGGAAGAGCATAAGGTGCAGTGGCTCTCCGCCGCCGGCGACGACCGGTTCCGCGATCTGTTCCTGGAAATCATGCCCATGCGGGACGGCGACTGGCCCCGCCTCGACCGTTCCTTCTTCGATGCCGAGCGGCTCACCGGCGGCGGCTTTAGCGCGCGCTTTTACGAACGGTTGGGACTCGAAGACGGAGCCGCGGTGCCCGAATCGCTGCGCGCTTCACTGGCGGCCGGCGTCCAGCGCGCTACGGAGCAGACGGTAGTCCGCATGGCTGGCTCCGGCAGGAATCTTTGTTTCGCCGGCGGGCTGGGATTGAACGCACTGCTGGTCTCCGCGCTGGAGCGCTCGCCGTTTGAAAATGTGTTCGTGCAGCCGGCGGCAGGAGACGCAGGCACCGCAATTGGCGCCGTGCTGCACACCTGGCATGCAATCTATAACCAGCCCCAGCGCATCCGGCTCGATAACCTCTATCTCGGTCCCAGCTACGCGGCCGAAGAGATCAAGCGCGTGCTCGAAAACTGCAAGCTGCGCTTCCGTTACATTCTGACCACCGAGGAAACCATCGAAACGGCCATCGCGCAGCTTGCCGAGAACCGCATCGTCGCCTGGATGCACGGCCGCATGGAGTTCGGCCCGCGCGCTCTCGGGAACCGCAGCATATTGGCATCGCCCCTCGATCCCTACGCCGCCGAAAACCTGAACGCCTTTATCAAGCACCGCGAGCCGTTCCGCAAGTTCGCCGCTTCCGTGCCGGCGGAGCTTGCCGCCGAGTATTTCGAATGCGGCCCCAATGCGCGCTTTCTGGCCACCGCCGGTCGCGTTCGCCCGGCACATCGCGGCCGCTTCGCGAGCGCCGTCCTGAATGGCGATCTCGTACGCGTGCACACGGTTTCCGAGGAGGATAACCCGCTGTACTGGAAACTGCTGCACGCGGCCGGCAAGGCCACTGGACTGCCGGTGCTCTACAATACTTCGTTCAACCTGTTCAGCGAGCCGCTGGTGTGTACGCCACGCGACGCGGTGCGAAGTTTCTACTCGTCCGGAATCGATGCGATGTTTGTCGGGAATTTCTTCCTGCAGAAGTGACATCCCTCATGCGTTCCTTTTTGCTTTGCCTCCTCAGTGTGCCTCTCCTGCTGGCTCAGGCTCCCGACGAAAAGGAAGACCTTAAGAACCCCGTGGCAGGCCAGGCCGACGCCATCGCCGCCGGCAGGAAGCTGTACCTGGAAGGCTGCAGCGGTTGCCATGGCCCCACCGCGGAAGGCGGCCGCGGCCCCAACCTTGCGCAAGGCGATCAGATCCGCGGCGCAACCAACCGGCGCCTGTTGTCCGTCATCACCGAGGGCGTAAAGGGGTCCGACATGCCGCCCTCCGGGCTGCCCAGCGACAAGGTCTGGCAGGTCGTCGCCTACCTGCGCAACCTGACCGCCGTGGCTTTCGATGGCATGGCGGCGGGTGACGTCCAGGCCGGCAGCGCGTTGTTCTTCGGCAAGGCCGGCTGCGCGAATTGCCACACCATTCGAGGACGCGGCGGCTTTCCCGGTCCCGATCTTTCCAATATCGGCCGGGTGCGCTCCTTCCGGCAGTTGCGCGAATCGCTGCTCGATCCCGATGCGGAAATCGCCGAGGGATACGGCGGAGTCACGGTTACGACCAAGTCCGGCAAGACCATCGCAGGCGTGGCCCGCGACAACACCAATTACGCGATCCAGATTCTGGACGCGCAAGGCGAGATCCATCGCCTGCTGAAGTCCGATTTACGCGACGTGGTCCTGCGCAAGAGCTCGCTGATGCCTTCCGATTTCAAGCAGCGTCCCAGTTCCACAGAGATCGAAAACCTGCTGGCGTTTCTGGGCCGCCAGTCGATCCGGCAGGAAGGCGCGGTTGTCCAAAGCGCTGCGCCGCCGGCCGGCGCGGGCGCGCGTTACGACCTGATTCGCGCAGGCGCCGGTGCGAACTGGCTGACCTATGCCGGAGATTACGCGGCGCACCGCCACAGTCCGCTGACCCAAGTCACTTCGGCCAATGTGAAGTCACTCGTGTCCGCGTGGGTCTACCACGTGGATGGCGCAACTCACCTGGAAGCCACGCCGCTGGTCTACGACGGCATCATGTACGTCACCAACAGCAACGAAGTGCACGCGCTCGATGCGCGCACCGGCCGTCCCATCTGGAAGTATCGCGACGAACTGGCCAAGCGCAGCGACGTGAACCGCGGCGTCGCCATTCTGGGCGATATCGTCTTCTTCGCCACCAGCGACGCACACCTGGTCGCGCTCAATCGCAAGACGGGCGGCGGACTGTGGGATCGCGAGTTTGCGGATACCAGCCGCGGCGCGTTCGCCACGCTTGCGCCCATGGTCGTGAAGGATCGCGTGATCGTGGGAGTTTCGGGCGGCGATACCGGCGTGCGCGGATTCATCGCGGCATTCTCCGCCGCGACCGGCGAAGAGCTATGGCGCTTCTGGACCGTCCCGGCCAAGGGCGAACCCGGCGCGGAAACGTGGGGAGAACTCGGCCCGGAATGGGGCGGCGCGGCGACCTGGCTCAACGGCACTTACGATCCCGAACTCAACTTGCTCTACTGGACCACCGGCAATCCGTGGCCCGACTTTTACGGCGGCGCGCGCCGCGGCCAAAACCTCTATACCGATTCGCTGCTGGCGCTCGATCCCGATACCGGCAAGCTGAAATGGTATTTCCAATTCACGCCGCACGACACGCACGATTGGGATGCGCAAGCCTGGCCCGTTCTGCTCGACACCGTGTACGAAGGGCGCCCGCGCAAGCTCCTGCTGCATGCCAATCGCAACGGTTACTTCTATGTGCTGGACCGCGTCACGGGCGAATTTCTGCGCGCCACGCCTTTCGTCGAGCGGCTGAATTGGGCCAAAGGCATCGACGCCAAAGGCAAGCCGATCGAGAATCCCGGCATGGAACCCTCGCCGAACGGGAGGCGCGTGTGCCCTTCGGTGCGCGGAGCTACTAACTGGATGTCGCCGTCTTACAACCCGCAAACCGGCTTGCTCTATGTGCCCACGCTGGAACAATGCGATATGTACAGCTCATCCGCCAAGACGCCGGAGCCGATGAAGAACTTCGCCGGCACCGGCGGTGAGTCGATCTCCAAAGAGCCCGGCATATTCTATCTGCGAGCGCTCGATCCGCAGACCGGCGAGAAGCGCTGGGACTACCCGATGACCGGTCACGGCGACAGTTGGGCTGGAACCGTATCCACCGCGGGCGGCCTGGTCTTCTTCGGCGACGACGACGGCCAGCTCGTGGCGGTGGACGCCACCACCGGCCGTCACCTATGGCATTACTACCTGGGTCAGAACCTCACCGCCTCGCCCATTACCTTCATGGCCGACGGCAAACAGTACGTGACTATCGCCGCCGCCACGGATGTATTCACGTTCGCGCTATTCGAGCTGGCGGCGCCGTAATGCCCCCAGGCGTGCGTCGAGACGAGTCCCGACACGTCAGCATCAGAGCGTGCGTTCCCCCTTTCGCGGGATGGGAGCAGCGTCCGTCCGTGCTAAGATTAAATCGTCATGGATGCGCAACGTTCCAACCAGCGTGCGACGGAGAGGATTAACGCCGTCCTTTCCAGGCAGGACGAGGGCTTGACTCCGGAAGCGCGGGAATCTCGTCTTCAGAGTCTTGAGCGTATCGCTAATTCGATTCGCGCTCGTCGTTCCAAATCCGAAGGACCTCAGTCCACTCCGGCGAGTCCTCGGAAAGGCCGTATTCGCGCATAGCTGCCTTGAGATCGTCAGTGGTCCCGTAATCTACGATCTCGCGGAGCGCCGCCAGCCTACGCTGATTCCTCTCGTGAGTTGCAATATCCACCGGCCGGCGGCCTCTTCTCGCTTCCGCCCTGCGAACCCGCTCGATATCATCGGCCAATGCGAACCCCCGAACCAGTTTCTACCGCGCCGCCAACTCCGCGGGCGCGGGCATGGTAGCGCCCTTGCTGCCCCGCAGCCAACCTTGGAAGCGCTCCATGTACAAATAGATCACTGGCGTAATATACAGCGTCAGCAACTGCGACACCACCAGCCCGCCGACCACCGCCAGACCCAACGGTTGCCGCGCGTCGGCGCCTTCGCCGTAGCCCAGCGCGATAGGCAGCGTGCCGAACAGCGCCGCCACCGTGGTCATCATGATGGGCCGGAAGCGCAGCATGCAGCCCGCGTAAATGGCCTCGAACGGCGCCTTGCCCTCCACCCGCTGCTGCTCCAGAGCGAAATCGATCATCATGATGGCGTTCTTCTTCACCACGCCGAACAGCATGATCAGGCCGACGAAGGCATAGAGATCCAATTCCCTGTGAAACAGCCGCAGCGTGAGCAGCGCGCCGAATACCGCCGAAGGTAGTCCCGAAAGAATCGTGATGGGGTGGATGAAGCTCTCGTACAAAATGCCCAGCACGATGTAAATCACCAGAATGGCCACGATCAGCAGGATGGACAGCCCCTGGAACGATTGCTGAAACTCCTTCACCGTGCCCTGGAAGTTGACGCTGATGGTGGGCGGTATGCGCAGTTCCTGCAGCGCATCTTTCACATTCTGGGCCGCATCGCCCAGTGAAAAGCCGGGCTTCAAGTTGAACGAGATGGTCACCGCCGGCAGTTGCCCGAAATGGTTGACGCTCAGCGGGCCGGCCGCGCGCGAAAGCTTCACCACCGTGTCGAGCGGCGTGAGCGTGCCTTGCGCGGAATGCAGATAAATCTTGGACAGCCCCTCCGGCGTGCGCTGATACTCGGGCGCGACCTGCAGGATGACGGCATACTGATTGGACGGCGTGTAGATGGTGGAGACCTGGCGGCTGCCGTAAGCCGTGTAGAGCGCGTCCTCGATCTGTTGCGGCGACAAGCCCAAGGCCACCGCGCGGTCGCGATCTATATCCACCATCACCTGTGGGCTGGCGATCTGAATTGCCCGCTCACGGTGATGGGCGGCGGATTCTGCAAGAACATCATGATGCCCGGCACGGCGCCGATTTTGGGCCGCAGTTCCTCGATGATCTGGTCCACCGAGAGTTTACGTTCGGAGCGCGGCTTCATGCGCGAGAAGAAGCCGCCCTGGTTGCCTCCCATGACGAAGGTTCCGGTATCCAACACGTTCGGATCGCTCTGCACAATATCGGAAACCGCTTTCAGGTGCCTGGCCATCGAATCGAATGAAATATCCTGGCCGGCCATACCGACGCCGAAGACGAATCCGCTGTCTTGGCTCGGGATGAAGCCTGTCGGCATGGTGAAGAACAGATACACCGTGCCGGCCAGCAGCAAGACCGCGACCATGAGGGTGGCGAATTGATGCCGCAGCACCTTCTTCAGCGTATAGTCGTAGCCGGAGGCCAAAACGTGGTGCCCGGCCTCGAACGCGGCATAAAGCCGCCCGTGGGCGCCCGTGTGGCTGTATCGCAGGAAGCGGCTGCCGAGCATCGGCGTAAGGCTCAGCGAAACGAAGCCGGAGATCAGAATGGCGATGGTGATGGTGACGGAGAACTCATGCAACAACCGTCCCACGATGCCGCCCATGAAGAGCACCGGGATAAAGACAGCCACCAGCGAGATGGTCATGGAAATGATGGTGAAACCGATTTCCTTGGAAGCCAGCAGTGCGGCCTCCATGCGCCCTTTGCCCATCTCCATGTAGCGGACGATGTTCTCCAGCATGACGATGGCGTCATCCACCACGAACCCCACCGACAGGGTCAGCGCCATCAGGGAAAGATTGTTCAAGCTGTAGCCCAGCAGGTACATGGCGGCGAACGTGCCGATGATGGAAAGGGGCACGGCGAGGCCCGGAATCAAGGTGGCGCTCAGGTTCCGCAGGAAGACGAAGATGACCATCACCACCAGGCACACCGTTAGCACCAGGGTGAACTCGACGTCGCGGATGGAACCCCGGATCGATTCCGACGAGTCGAAGGCGATATCCAGTTTCACGGCGGGCGGAATCTCGGCGCGTAACTGCGGCAGCAGCGCTTTGACGTTATCGACGACTTCCACCGTGTTGGTTCCGGGCTGCCGCTGGATTGCCAGGATCATGCCGCGCACGCCCTGGAACCACGCCACAGCGTGGTCGTCTTCGACGCCGTCGATCACGTTGGCGAGCTGCTCCAGACGAATGGGCACGCCGTTCTTGTAAGCCACGACCAACGGCCGGTAGGCGGCGGCGCGCGTCAACTCGCCGCTGGATTGCACGGTGAAGGCCTGCTTCTCGCCATACAATTTGCCTGTAGGCAGGTTCACGTTGCTGCGCTGGACGGCCTGCATCACGTCGTCGAAACCGATGCCGCGCGCGGCCATCTCGTCGGGATTCAACTGCACGCGCACCGCGTATTTCTGCGCGCCATAAACCTGCACGCTGGAAACGCCGCTGGCCATCGAAAAACGCTGCGCCAGCAGGGTCTCCGCGTATTCGTCCACGGTGTAGAGCGGCAATGTGTCGGAAGTAAGCGAAAGGTACAACACCGGCTGGTCGGCCGGATTAGCCTTCTGGTACGACGGCGGATGCGGCATGTTGGAGGGCAGCAGGCCCTCCGCTTTGGCGATGGCGGCTTGAATATCCTGCGCGGCGGCGTCGATGTTGCGCGCCAGCGTGAACTGTACGGTGATCTGCGTGGCTCCCTGGGTGTTTTGCGAGTTCATGCTCTGCACGCCCGCAATGGTGGAGAACTGGCGCTCGAGCGGCGTGGCGACGGACGAAGCCATGGTTTCCGGGTTGGCGCCCGGCAGCGCGGCGTTCACCTGGATGTTCGGGTAATCGACCGTCGGCAGGGCCGCCACCGGCAGCGACCGGAAGGCCACGACCCCGAACAGCAAAATCGCTAACATGACCAGCGCGGTCATGACGGGCCGCTCGATGAAGATGCGTGAAATGTGCATGGTCAGAGTGCCAGATTGTCCACTTTGCCCGCCGGGACAGCCTTTATCTTCGCGCCCGGGTACAGAAGCAACTGGCCATCGGTCACTACCGTCTCGCCGGGCGCGACGCCTTTGGCGATGACCGCCTTGCGGCCGATGGTGCGAGCCACCGTGACCGGCCGGGGTTCCACCGTCTGGTCCGCTTTCACCACAAAAATGAATTGGCCGCGCTGGCCGTCCTGCACCGCTTCGGAAGGCACGACCGTTGCGTTGCTCTGGGTATCCAGCATCAGCACCACGTCGACGAACTGGCCCGGCCAGAGCTTGTGATCCGTGTTGTCGAAGACCGCTTTCAGCCGGATAGTGCCCGTGTTGGTGTCGACTGCGTTGTCGATGACTTTCAAGCGGCCGCGCGCGATGTGGTTGGGTTCGGCGTCGGTGGAGGCTTGGACCGCCAGCTTGTCTCCCACGCTGCGTTGCTTGATGACGTTGAGCTGATCTTCCGGCACGCCGAACGAGACGAAGATGGGCGCGACCTGGTTGATCACCACCAGCGCCACGTCATTCACCTTGATGAGGTTGCCGGGATGCACCAGCAGATTGCCGGTGCGGCCGGTCACCGGCGAGCGGATCTCGCAATAGCCGAGGTCCAGCTTGGCACGCGCCACGGCGGACTGATCGCTTTCGAGCGAAGCGCGGGCGCTCTCGATGGCCGCCTGGTCGGCGTGGGTGGACTCGCGCGCGGCGTCGGCCGCGGCCCGCTGCTGGGTGGCCTGCATCTGCGGCGCCACGCCCTCCTTGGCGAGTTCCTCGTAGCGGTGGGCGTCGGCCTCCGCGCTCTTGGACTGCGCGCTGTCGCGCGCCAGGTTGGCTTGCGCCTGCACCAGTTGCGCGCGATCCTTGGACACCGCGGATTCGGCTTGGGCCAGCGCCTCGCGATACGGCCGCGGGTCGATTTCGAACAGCAGGTCGTCTTTGTTGACGTCGCGGCCTTCGGTGAAGTTGGCGCTGAGCAACTCGCCGGCGACCTGCGATTTGATCTGCACGGTGGACGACGGTTCCACCGTGCCGATGGCGCGGATCTGGACTGGCACGGCTTCCTCGGTCGCCACCGCCACGCTGACCGGAACGGGAGGCCTGCCGCCGACAGCCTGCGCCTGTTGCTTGCCGCAGCCCGCCGCCAGAATCGCCAGCGCGACGGTAGCGGCACAGTAAACTGGGTTTGTATGCACTGAGTTTTCCACGGAGAAACCTATATTGTACTCTGGAGGTTCCATGCCAGACACGCGCATCCCCAACTTTGAACGGTGCCTGCGGATACTGCAGCAGACGCCCGGTATTTTCCGGAACCTCCTGTCGCTGGCGACTCGCGAGCAGTTGGACTGGCGGCCGTCTTCCGAGCGATGGTCCGTCTGCATGGTCTTGGCACATCTGGCAGACGTGGAGATCGGCGGGTTCCGCAGCCGCTTTGAGGCGATGCTCGGCACGGACCGGCCGCTGCTGCCAAGCTACGATCAGTGGGCGCTGTTCCGGTCCGGGACGGAATGCGATCCCTACGCCGAAATGGCGCGCTTCGAAGAGGAACGCGGCGAAACGCTGACGTTGTTCGAAGGGATGCCGGAGGGCGCGGGCGAACGGTCGGGTCGGCATGCGGAACTCGGGACGATCACTGTTGCGCAACTGCTCAACGAATTCGCTTTCCACGATCTGGGACATATCCGGCAGGCGATGGAATTGTACCGGGCCCACGTGTTTTATCCCGAGATGGGCGCGTACCGGGGGTATTACAAGATCAACCCGTGAGCGGTGAATTGGTGAGGGCACCCGAGGCGGCCTGAGAGGCCGCCGCAGGCCGGGGGCCTGCTCCACTGTTGGTAAGTCAAGTGGTTAGTTGGCGGCCAGAGTTTCGACTGGGCAGGCCACGGCGCCTCCACGCGCCTCCAGGCAGCAGTCGCCTTCCGGAATGGGGCTGCCGTGCGGGCAGGTGCGGGGATGCCCCAGAAACGTGCAGATACGGTCGGTGACTTCGGGACTCAGGATGTGCTCGAAGGTGCAGGCGTTCTTCTCGATGGAGCCCTCGTCGCGGATGGCCAGCACATCCATGAAAAGGCGCTCCGCCAGGCGGTGACGGCGGATTACGCTGCGGGCGCGCGCCTCGCCGCGCGGCGTGAAGGCGACCTCGCCCGCGCGCAACTCCACCAGGCCGATGCGCGCCATCATGGCGACCACCTTGCGCTGCTGCGCGTCGGTGAAGTGTTCGGGTTCCAAGTGGAAGGTGCGCTCGCGGTCCGCCCATAACTGTTCCAGCACTTCGTCGAAATCCTGGTTCACCTCCATGCTGAAGTGAGTGGTTTCGACGATGCGTCCGTGTTCCAGGTCGAGGCGGATGTCGGCGCAGCGGCCCACCTGTTCGTCGTGAGTCACCATCAGGATAGTACGGCCCTGCTGGTGCAAGTCGGCGAGCAGATCCAGGACGATGTGCTCGTTGGTGGCGTCCAGGTTGCCGGTGGGCTCGTCGGCCAGGATGATCTTGGGGTCGTTCACCAGCGCGCGCGCGATGGCCACGCGCTGCTGCTCGCCGCCGGAAAGCTGGGAGGGCAGATGACGCGCGCGATCGGTAAGGCCCACGCGATCGAGCGCGCGGCGGGCTTCGCCTTCGTCGGTCATGCTGTGGAAGTATTGCGCTAGCATCACGTTTTCGAGCGCGGTCAGGTGCGGGATCAAGTGGAATTGCTGGAAGACGAAGCCCACGGTTTCGGCGCGGAAGCGGGCCAGTTCAGCGCGGGTCAAAGTGGAGGTATCCACCGAATCGATACGCACCACGCCTTCGGTGGCCTGATCGAGGCAGCCCAGGATATTCAGCAAGGTGGTCTTGCCCGATCCAGAGGGACCCATGATCGCGATCCACTGGCCGGCCTCGGCGGTTAAACTGACACTGTCGAGCGCCTTCACCGGCGCAGACCAGCCGCCATCGTATGCCTTCGTGACGTTCTCCAGTTCGACGAATGCCATTGCTTCTATTCTCCGCGCAAAATTACGGCCGGCCGGATGCGCCAGATGCGCGCCGCCGCGGCCAGCGTGGCGGCCGCCGCCATCGCCAGCGTGACTCCGGTTACGGGCAGGAATACGCCATAGTTTACACCAACACCCGCGGCGGCGGATTCGGGGAAGATCTGGCGGCCGATCCACCAGGCTACCAGCAGTCCCACGACGTAGCCCGCCACGCTCGAAGCGATACCCAAAATCAACGATTCGGACAGGAAGAGCGCCGCGATCTTTCTCTCGGCCGCGCCGATGGCTTTCAGGATCCCGATTTCCTTGCTACGCTCCAGCACCAGGGCGCTGAAGTTGCTGCTGACGCATAGCGTGGTGATGGCCAGGATCAGGACCGTCAGCAGGAACAGGGTCGAGCGAATCTTGAGCACCACGTTGGCTTCGGTTTCAGCCACGGCGTGGAGCAGGCGCACATCCGCGCCGGGGAGTTGCCCGGCCAGCGTGGCCTGAATGGCCGGCAGCCGCTCGCCATCGGCGCGCACCTGCACGAGGCTGGCGGCGTCTTGCAATCCGGCCAAATGCGCCGCGATATCAAACGGCACGATCACCTGCGAATCTTCCGCCCCGCCGCTCGAAACGATGCCGCGGATGGTGCAGGGTGCGCCTTCGAGGTCCAGCTTCTGTAAGAGCTTGAGGCGGAAGTGCGCGGCCACATTGTTACCCACCAGACATTCGCCCGGCGCGGGTGCGCGCGCGCCATCGACGCGCCAGTAGTTGGTGAGCGGACCGGCGCGGCGGAAATCGGTGCCCGCCACGACTACGGGTTCGCTCTCGACGCGGCCCACGGTATAGATGAAGGGTGCGGCCACTGCGCCCTGCTTTTCGGCCAGCCCGACGGCGGACAGCGGCACAGTTTGCGCGCCGCCGGAAGGGGCGATGACGATATTCGCGCCGAAACCGCGGAACTGGACGCGCATTTTGCGCTCGATATCGGAATAGACGGAGAACAATGCGGTGGCCAGGGTGGCGGACACGGCGAGGGCCGCGAAGGCCAGGGCGAGCCGGCGCTTGCGGAATTGGACGGCGCGGAGGACGAATCTCCAGAACATTAGTGGGGCGGACCTCCAGGTCTGCGGCCGACGTCCACGTCGGCCTGAAGAGCGGGTCCTGGAGGACCCGCGCAGGATTGGAGTCCCGCCCCACAGCCGTACATCATTCGCCTCCCCGCAGGGTGACGGCCGGCTCCAGCAGCAGCGCGCGCCGCAAAGGCTGAGCTGCGCCGGCGATCGACGCCAGTACCGCCGCTCCTACCACTACCGGACCGAGCATGGCCGGCGTCTCAAGCGAAGTCTGAAATACCGCGCGGCCCACCCATCCGGCCATCAGCAGCCCCACCCACGATCCGATCAGGCCGCCGGCCGCGCCTTCCAGAGCCACCTCGGTCGAGAACAGCGCCGCGACCAGTACATTGCCCGCACCGGTGGCCTGCATGATGGCGATCTCGCCCCGGCGCTCAAGCACCGTGGTGGCCATCACGCTCCAGACCGTGAGACCCGCCGAGGCCAGCGCGGCCAGCGTGATCAGCAGCATCAATCCGCGAATCTTGCCCAGCACCTTACCTTCGTTATCGGCCACGCGCCAGATGGGCCGGGCGACCGCCATGGGCAACACTTCCTCGATCTGGTGCGCGATGGAGCTGATGTACGGCGTGCAATACCAACGGTCGTATTCCTTGGGCGTCATCTTGGTGGGATCTTTGCGCGCGAATTCGTCCTCAGGCTTGGTGAGCGCGCCCACCTGCACGCCATCCACCTGTCCGGGGCGGTTGACCAGGCGTTGCAAGACTTCCAGCCGCACGAAGATGCGGTCCTCCTCCTCGCCACCCGTGGAGACGATTCCCACCACGGCGAAGGGCTGGCCGAAGAGCTGTAGCGTATCGCCCGGTTTCGCGCCGATGCGCCGCGCCACTGCGCCGCCGAGCATTGCTTCAAGTGGGGCTTCCATTGGGGCTTCGAGCGCGGGGTCGTGGCGGTCGCGATCGTCGATCCAGCGGCCGTCCACTTTCCATTCGCCGTTCACGGTGCGGAGGCCGGCTTCGAGCATGGAGCCGTCGGCCCCGCGAAATCTGCGCCGGAACCAGACACCTTCCACTGGCACGTTGCGGCCATCCAGCGAAGCCGAGGCTTTCAGCGACGGCGCGAAGCCGGTGATATTCAGTTGCCAGAAGGTGGACTTGATCTTCTTTACCTGATCTTCGGGAATGAAGTCCTGAGCGGACACGGGACGATAGCTGATGCCGCCGATTTCGACCGGCAGCGACCGCGCTTTGGGGGTCACCATCAGGTTGGCGCCCAGGCTGCGCAACTCGCGGTTCACGCGGTCGCCGATATCCAGCATGACGCCAAGCATGGCAGTGGCCACCGCCGTTCCCATGGCCACGGCTGCCACGGTCATGGTCTTGCGGCGCGGCGACCGGCGGATAGATTGGCTGACGAAGCGGAGGAACATGCGGCTAAGTGGGATTGCGGAAGAGTTTCTCGCCGGGAATGAGTTTGTCGCCGGGGATCACTAGTTGGTCGCCTTGCACCTCGGAGGCGATGGGTATGGGATTGCATCCGCCGTGCACGCCGATGCTGGGAATGAAGATGGCGGATGCGCAATTCTTGCAGATCACGTTCGGCCCCTTCTGATAGTAGCCCTGGTTGCCGCAAATCTCACAGGCATCGAAAGCGGCTACCAGCGACTGGTCGGGGCGGCGGATGACGATGAAGCGCACGTGGACGCCGGCCTGTTCGATCGAGAAGCGGTGCAGGTTGCCGTCGTTCACCGAGGCCACGGGAATGCGGACCGCGCCGTCTACGACGGAAACCGGGATGGCGGCGGACAGCTCAGTGGTGGATTTGGCGTAGATGAATTCGGCGGTGATGCTCAGGATGAAAAGACCGGTGGCCAGGCAAGATGCGATCATCCAGGTGCGCTCGCGGCGCACGGTCCAGCGGGCTTTGCGCAGGGCCGCGCCTTGGAGACCGTCAAGCGCGGGCGTACGGCGTTTGCGATATTCCATCAACAGCATGGCGCCGGCCAGCGCCAGGATGGCCACGAAGAAGAAGACTTCATTGCTGACGATGGGACCGATCAAAGCCATTTCCTGGCGGCTGCTGGGCAGCACCTGGCTTTCGGATAGCTCATGCAGGCCGGTGATAGCGAGTTGCACCACGATGACCATGAGGATGACCGTGGTCATGCGGAAGAAACTGCGCAAGTCGATGCGGATGGTGCCGCGCACGAAGCTGACGCCGAACAGGACGGCAAGGCCCAATCCGAGCACAACCCCTGCAATATCCAGGACTCCGGAGGTATCGATCTTGACCGCCCAAAGCATGAGGACGGTCTCGACACCCTCGCGAAAGACCATCAGGAAGACGAAGAGGAAGATGCCCCAGCGGCTGGCCGCGCCGCTTCGTTGTTGCAACTGAGTTTCAATTTCACCCTTCATGCCGCGCGCGTGGCGGTTCATCCAGAGCACCATGGAGAGCACGAAGACGGCGCTGACGAGCAGGGTCCAGCCCTCGTAAGCGTCCTCGCCGAGGCCCAGGCGGGATAGCAGCCAGGCGAACGCAAAGCTTGCAATGACAGCACTTCCGAAGGCGCGATGCACGGCAGGCAGCAAGTCTCGGCGGCCGATTTTGCGCAGGTAGGCGATGGCGATGGCGACCACCAGGGCGGCCTCGACGCCTTCGCGGAGGGTGATGATCAGTGTCTGCAACATGGTTGCAAGTGGCCCACGGACTTATTGTAATGCATTTCGTGCGGCGCGGGCTAAAGCCAGCCCCCCTCAATCCGCGGCCTGGGGCATTTGGGCGGTGGCTTCCGCCGTGAGTTTTTCGAAGAATTTCTTAATCAGGAAACGCGACGTGGTATCGAGCAGGCGCTGCCCCACGCCGGCAATCATGCCGCCCACCTGCACGTCGCCTTCATAGTGGATGTCGGTGGAAGTGTAGAGCGTAGTGAAGGTCAAAAGGCCTTCGCCTTTCATAAATCCGACTTTGCCTGAGCCTTCCACGATCAGGCGGAAACCGTCGGGCGGGTTGCGGTCCGCGATGCGCACCTTGCCTGCGAACAGGCCTTGAATGCTGGAGACGACCATCTTCATGCGCATCTCGTATTCGTCGGGTGCGATGAGCGCGAGGTGGTCGCAGCCGGGCATGGCGCGAGCCAGCACCGCGGGATCCTGCATAAGCTGATAGGCCCGCTCGCGCTCGATGGGAACGGTGTAGCTGCCGGTCAGCTTCAAGACGCCCTCGCGAGCGCTTGCTGAAGGGCGCGCGCGGTGTAGACGCGGGCCAGATGGCTGCGGTAACGGGCCGAGGCGTTCAGGTCGGAGCTGGCCTCGACGCCGTCGGCGACCACCGCGGCCGCCTTGCCGATATCGCCGGTGGAGTGCAGGATGCCTTCCACGTTCGTGGCGCGATAAGCCTTGGACGCCAGGCCGGTGATGCCGACGCGCACAAATCCGATGCCGCCATTGCCATTATTGCCGCGGGCGATACGCACCGCCGCGCCGACCAGGGCGAAGCCGGAAGCCGGCTGGTGCAGCTTCTGGTACGACACGCCCGTGCCGCCGGCTTCGGCAGGCACGATGACCTCAGTCACGATCTCGCCCGGCTCCAACGCGGTAGTAAACGTATCGACCAGAAAGTCGGCGAAGGACAAGGTGCGCTCGCCGCGCGCGCTCGACAGGCGCACCTGGGCTTCCAGCGCGAAGAGCGCGGCGGGATAGTCGGCGGCGGGATCGCTATGCGCCACGCTGCCGCCGATGGTGCCCATGTTGCGCACCTGAACGTCGCCGATGTGCGAGGC
>JBEKPZ010000280.1:0-9877 GCA_049520215.1 Bryobacteraceae bacterium
CAAGGATGCTCTTGCGGATGCCGGCGAGCGTTTTGCCACGCCAGTCCGTGAGTCCGGCAATCAGCTCGTCAATACGTTCCGATGGATTCATTGGATCTTATGCCTCGAATTCCTGTCGAAATAAGCCGTCGAAGGACATGGCCTTTCCACATCCAAAGTCCCGAAAGGAGAATTACAGGAACGACGACACGCCGGACAAAATCGGCGTGAACGTTTGGTGGCTTCTTTCATGATTCAGTTTCCCTCCATTCACGAGCTTTGTGCCGCCTGAGGCGGCCCGTTGGGCGTTTCCATACTGAACTGCTTGGCGTACTCCGCGTTTAGCCGCTGCCAGCCGCCGAACTTTATCGCCTCGCCGCCGACCATGCGGCCGATGGGAGTTCCGCTGAGAAGGCGATCCAGAACATCGAAACAAATGTGCCACCCGGCGGCACCCATCGAGATGAAGCGGCGGCCGATGTTAGTCCACAGCGTCAGGCGCGTGCCGTCATCCAAGGCTTCGAGTTCCCACCGCATATCGTGGTCACCCCAGTTGTACTCAAGCGCCCTGGGAGCGTCGGCTCGCGTCACTCTTGTTTCGGTAACGTGCAACGCCGGCGCTCCCACCGTGGTGAGCTTCACCGTGGCTCCAACCGTATCCAGGCTCCCATCGGCGTCGAAGGGAGCCCATTCGCGCAGATGCGCCGGGTCGGTGAGCGCCTGCCAGACTTTTTCCCGCGAGTGGCGCAGTTCTCTGACGAGAATGAGCGTCCACTTCTCTCCGTCTTTTCGTATCTGCGCCCCGCCGGCCGGACCCGGTTTGTACTGTTCGCGATCGGTCATCTTTTCCTCGTTGCTGCCATCCTGCCGGACGGCCACCCTTACCAGGGTGCCAGTTGGGTGAGCTGAATGAGGTTGCCGCAGGTGTCGTTCAGCATCGCAATGGTCGAGCCGGTCACCTCGGTGGGCGGCATGGTGAATGCGGCGCCGCGGGCCTTGATCCGCTCGTAGTCGCCCTTGACGTCGTCGGTAAAAAACATGGCCGCGGGCTGGCCCTGTTGAAAGATCGCCTGCTGATACGTTTTGGCTGCCGGGTTGTCGTTCAGCGCCAACTGCAACTGAGTGCCGTCCGGCTCCTCGGGCGAGGCCACGGTCAGCCAGCGATATGGACCCTGACTGAAATCGACTTTCTTGGCAAAGCCCAATACCTCCACATAGAAGCGCAGGGCTTTGTCCTGGTCGTCAACGAATACGCTAGTCACTTTGATTTTCATTTGGTTTCTCCTTTGTTCTCCTTGTCTTCCTTTTCGTTGGTGTGGATCGATCCATGCGGTTGAGGTGGCGTTCCAGAGCATCCACGTGAGCGGACCAGAACCGCCGGAACGGAGCCAGCCAGGCATCCACCTCCTGAAATGGTTCCGGTTTCAGACGGTAGAGGCGCCGCTGGGCGTCCACCGTGGATTCCACGAAACCGGCATCGCGCAGCACGCGCAGGTGCTTGGACACGGTCGGCTGCGGCATATGAAGTTGACGCTCGATCTCTCCCACCGACTGTCGGGACGAGACCAGGAGGCCCAAGATCGCACGGCGGTTCGGCTCCGCAATGACTTCGAATACAGAGTCCACTCTCTGGATATACTCTAAGACGCATATACTTGTCAAGGGATATAACGACAGGGACGGCATTTTTTTTTGCGGCGCGCCGGATCACCTCGCCGCGAATTCTGGCGCGGCTCCTGGGGCTGCTGCTGATCGGATTGCCGGACTTGAAACTTAACATTGCTCTTCCGTGTACCGATCGTGACAAAACCGACTGTTGGGCCTGGCGAGCTGCGGCTTTTCGATCTTGTGTTGAACGTGGTGGCAATGCCGTTGAAGCTGACTGCGCCGGCGCCAGTCAGATCGCTGCC
This sequence comes from Bryobacteraceae bacterium, assembly GCA_049520215.1. Classification (GTDB taxonomy): domain Bacteria; phylum Acidobacteriota; class Terriglobia; order Bryobacterales; family Bryobacteraceae; genus Bog-159. The sequence goes on from JBEKPZ010000280.1 coordinate 1,890, forward strand.
CCCCCGATCTCGATTCGAGGGGACATTCACGTGCGTTGCGACCGAAGGGTCCGAATCTTTTTCGTAGCGACGAGGAGTCGCCGTAGATAAAAAGCCGTTACGCCGGCTCTTACGGGCGTATGCGTTATTCATTCTTGTTGCTCTTACTCACATCCACACTCGCAGCCCAGGATGAGCTTCCGGGTTTTGGCGTCAAGGCGGGCCTGCCCCTGAGTTCCACTTCATCGGAGAGCTTGTTCCGTTGGACGGCCGGATTTAGCGGTGAGGTCCCTCTGTTCTGGCATTTATCCTTTGAGGGCGACGCGCTGATTCGTAAGTTCTCACTCGGCAACATAAAGCAGACGGACTGGGACTTCCCCATGCTCGCAAAGTATCGCTTTCGGGTGAAGCGGTTTCGACCGTTCCTCGAGAGCGGTCTTTCGCTCAGCTACGAATCGCAAGAAGCCTACGGGGGTGGAGGAGTACACGTCACGACTTATCGCTACGATACCGGACCTGTCGCTGGCGCCGGTCTCCAGTTCCGTCGCGGCCGGCTCAGATTTGAGCCGGAACTCCGCTTCACTTGGCTCTACCAACCTTATGTTTCCGGATCGAACGGCGTGATCATCACTCCGATGGTTGGTCTCAGGTTTTAAAACGAGAACCTGATGCCAAGCTGCGCCGATCGCGGGCCGCCAGTCTGGAACAGCGACGGCAGGCCCGTATTGGGAGTTCCCGAACCCAGCATGAGATTCTGCATGGAAGTCGACTGGCCAAAAAGGGGGCTGGACAAAAATGGCACCGGATCGCCGAAAGCAGGATGGTTCAGCACATTGAAAATGCTGAAGCCGATTCCCACGGACGTTCCGCGAAAAGATTGGAACGTGCGGTGAAGACTCAAATCCAACTGGGTCATGCCGTTTCCATAGATCGCGTTGCGGCCCAGGGTTCCCTGGGTTCCGGCCGGCGGCAGCCCGAACGCCGCAGGATTCAGGCGGCGCCCGCCGGCTGCACCCGGATCGTCGATCCAGACAGGCGCTCCAGCCACAAGATCGGGGCGCCCGGCGTTCACCGCATCCTCACCGAGAGGTTGTTCGTTGTCCAGAATATCTATCGGGAAGCCGGTCCGCGCGCGAAAGATGCCGCTGATATTCCATCCGGAGATCAAACCGGGAAGATGCACCGATCCGGCGCGCGGGACATGATACGAGACAGAGGAAGTTAGTGCCCGGCGTATGTCGAAGTTACACGCGCCACGCGCTTCACTTAGTTGGTAACCCGGATGAATGAGAAAAATGGATGAGTCTGCCGAGCCGGTATCGATGCAATGCGACCATGTAAACGATGACGAGACATAAAAACCCCCACGAAGCGGGCCGCGAAACTGGGATTGAAGTGCCTGGTAAGTTGACGAGTTTTGCGTTAGAACGACGCTACGTTCCAGAACGCCGGTTGCCGGATCGGTGTAGGATTCGCTGCCTAACAGATTCCTGTTCGTCGCGCCCACATAGCCGACCGAAGCGACCCCGCGCGCGCCAATGGCTTTTTCCAGCGAAGTCCGCCACTGGTAAGACATCGGCAGATGTAGCGCGGGATAGGGTCCGGAAAGGAACTGCTGTACGTCGGGAGTTGTGGCTTGCGGCGGCGTCCCCGTCCCAGTAGCGGCCGCAGGAGGCGCACTGACAGTCAACGCCCCACCCGGCAGGAGCCAACTGTTGAAGGGCGCGCCGTTGATCGGGTTGATGGAAGCCCCCAACGTCGTGTCGTAGAAGAGACCGCCGCCCGCCCGCAGCACGAAACCGCTCTTCGGGAGACGATAGGCCACCCCGATACGCGGCTCAAACTGGCTGTAGCGCATGGGCCAGGACGCCGAACCGTTGATGCCGGTATCCTGGGTGATCCAATCCGTACCCGACCAAAGACCGGAAATACTAGGAAGTACCTGCGCACCGCTAGGAGGCGTCAACTCCCATCGAACACCGTAGACCAGATTGAGATTCTCATTCACGCGAAATGTGTCCTGCGCAAACAGCGACCCGATCTGAACCCGGCTGCCGAGTTGAGGCAACTGGGAAATCGTGACGGTAAGCGGATCTCCCTGGAGGAGGCCTTGCAGGCTGGAAGCTTGCGCGATAATGCTGGTCAGACCTAGGTTCCGAGCCGGCTGCAGCCGGATGTAATCCGGACCGAAGCGCAATTGGTGGCGCCGGATCTCGGCCGATACCGTATCGCGAAACTGCCATTGGTCCTGGCGGGCAGTCATTCCGAAGTCGCCGTCGAGGAACTGTCCAAGATCGGGAATCGAAAGGGCCAAAACAGGGTACGAGGATGCCGATGACGGCGTAGGTAAATTAGGCAGAGAAGCCCATACATCGTCGATCCCCGCTGCCGTGGACCTGGAGAAGAAATTCGCGCCCGAATAGTTGAACCGAATCTCCTGGATGGCGCCCGCGGACCGGCCGGCCGTGATTCCGATAGTTGTGCTTTGCCAGTCGGAGTCTCCCTGGATCGCTTCCACCTGTGAAGATGAAGACGCCGAGATGGATCGCGCGTAGCGGACGAACAGGGCGCCCCACGACCCCAAGACCTGGTCAATGCGTCCGCTGTAAGTGCCCACCGTCGTGGCACGGCCGAGCTGCATCAACCCTACCGCCTCGCCACCGCCCAGGTCCGGGCCGACGGGGAGCGGAAAAGAAGACAGTATTTGCTGTAGCTGCGGCGGCGCATCCTGGCGCGCCGCAAGCGATGGCACCGGTGTCAACTCGAGACCGCCGTCGTGAAGTTCCGAATGCTCGATGGACAGAAAGAAGTACGTCCGGTTGCGCCAGATAGGCCCGCCGAGGACGGCGTCAATGTCGCCATATTTGGGACGGGGATACGCAAGGCCATAACTGTTGGCGAACCAGTCCCGGGCATTCCAACTGCTGTCGCGCGCATTGCCGAACAACTCCCCGTGGAATTCGTTAGAACCCGAGCGGGTGATTACGTCCGCCTCCGCACCCATGCGGCCGCCCGATTCGGGAGCGAAACTGGATGGGCGCAGTTCCACCGACTGTGTGTCCGCGGTCGAACCGAGTTCTTCGGTACTGCCGCCGGCGCTCATCGCCGGTAACGAGGCGCCAGGAAACGATCCCGGCAATGCGCTGCCGCCCACACCCGTGTTGGCGCTGACTCCATCCACCAGGAACGCATGCGCGTTGGGCCGTTGGCCATTGGAGGCGAATTGCCCTCCGTCGCTGGTGCCAGCGGGAGTGACTACGATTCCGGGCAGCAGGTCAAACAACACCCGATAATCCGGACCATTTGCCGGCAAATCGCTTCCCGGACCGTCGCGCGTCATCAGCAGGGAGTCGCCACCGGAGGGGTCGAGGTCTTCGCGCCCGCCGACAACCGTGACCACCTGATGCAAGGTGAGTAACTCCATGGCGAAATCGAGCTGCAATTCCTGCCCGGCTTTGAGAGCCGCCCCAACCTTGGAGACCGTCCGAAAGCCGGGGAACCGAACCGTTATTTTGTATTCGCCGGCAGGCAGGGCTGCCACGGAATAGCGTCCTTCATTATCCGATGTGAGTTTCCAGCGCGCGCCCGTGAATTCACCTTGAATACGGACGTCCGCGCCAGCCAACGCCTGTCCGGTCGCGTCTTCGACCACGCCGTAGATCATGCTCTGATCCGCGGCGGGCAGGCGGGTGCCGAAAAGCAGGGCGATAGCAACCAGGAGGCGCACCGGCGTCACCTCCCGGCCTGGCGTTCCACACGGATCGCGGCATCGAGTTGCGCGATCTGAGTGGCCAGAGCACGCAGCATGTCGTCAGCCGAGGACTGCGCGTAGCTGCCCGCCAGCAAACGATTCAGGGCATCATCTGTTTTCCGTGCCAGATCCACAATGGGAGTGGCCGAGGCCTGCCAGCTCCTGGCGGATGCTCCGTCCGCCGCGGACGGCGGGCCTTTAGGCAGGGCGGGCAACAACGGCTCGAGATCGGTCTCAATTCGGGATACCAGGTTCTGCAGCTCCGAAACATGATTGTCGCGCAATCTGTGCAGCAGTTCGCGGTCTGGGGACGCCAATGACTCTTCCACCGCGGGCGAAAAATCGCGCGCCAGCGTCTCCAGGGCGTGGGCTTGCGCCGCCGCCGATGAGCCGGTTTCCAGCATGCGGTCCGTGGCTTCCTGGAAGCGCGGCGCGCCGCCGAATCGCTCTTCAAACTGCTGGCGCAGGGGAGCGGGAATGCTCGCGGAATAGCGTTCCTGCGGCGTCGTCCTGGCGAGAGGCACGGCCGCTTCGCCGGCGTCGAACTCCAGCATCACGTGCGGCAGCGGTTTCAAAACATCGGCGATCTGCTGCCGCCGTTCACGGCTGATGCCGGCCGCGTGTACGACCACACGCTGACGCCGCGAATCCTGGGCGATTTCGACGGGTTCACCGACATCCGCGCCGATTTGGTTCAGAGCCGCCAGCACATGGAGGGTCACCTCGGGACCCGCCGGCGTTTCAGTAAGCGGAGCCACGGGCGATGGCCGCGGAAGCGGCGACGCGCGCTCTGGCGCATTCTCGCCGGGCACGGCTTCCGCCATTTCCACGGTGCCCTCGCTCTCAAAATCGAAATCGCCGGCGATTGGATGCAGGTCCGGGGAGCGCAGGGTCAGCGATGCTGTCCGCAACACTCCGGAATCGGTCTCGGTCCGTACACGATAGGATTCCTTCTCATCCGCAGTCCGAATCACGGTCACCGAATCCCGTTTCTTGGGCAGCCGGCTGCGCCAGGATTGAAACACCCGCGCGCTGAGCGGTTCGCGCCAATCATAGCTCGCCCGGGCAAATGCGGCCTGCAGGCTGACAATATCGGAATCGTCCGCCGGCGCAGTTTCCGAAGCCATCACCGCGGGACGAACCAGGGTTCGGCCATGCACCCGTACGGAAATCAAGCCGTGCCGGGACGAGGGGAGCTTCGCGGACGCAGTCAGAAGCTGGGTCGCCCGGGCAGACGCCCCTTGCCCAGGATTATATAGAACCAACGCGGCGATGATGATTGCCAGCACGGCGCCAGCGAGCGCCGGAAATGGCCCCCAACGGAAGCTGCGCAATGGATGAGGCGGCTGCGGTCCTTCGATCAAGCAATCGAGGGGCTGCCAGGGCTGCGGCGGAGGAGGAAAGAGAGGGGCGCACAGCGTGTCCCAATGCAGCCGGTAAGCGGCATAGGAAGCCTGCATGTCTCGCAGCCGGCCGCCGCATTGTTCACACGCCTCGATGTGGCGGGCATCCTGCTCAGCAATCTCGCCGTCCTCGAACCGTGCCAGTTCCTCATCGGAAAGATGCAGCGAGCCGGCGCCGGCTAGGTGCTTAGTATCCATCCAAAACCCCTTTCAGCCGCACGGTGGCGCGGCGCAGAAACTCCCCGACGGCGGAGGTGCTGATGCCGATTACCTCCGCGATCTCCCGGTAGCGGAGGCCCGCGACGCGCAGGTGCAGGCAATTCCGCTGCTGCGGCGATAGCTCGCGTATGGCCGCGAGCAGAACTGCCCGGCGTTGATGTTCCATAGCCGCATGCTCCGGGTCAGGCAAGCGATCTGCCGGATCGACGCCTGGTCCCAAACCGTCGAACGTGTGCTCGCGCTGGTGAAATCGCAAAGCGCAATTGTGCGCCACTTTGTATAGCCAGGCGCGCGGATTCTCGATGGCTTCGCCCTTCGACATAGTCAAGTACAGCTTCAGAAATGTATCCTGCGTCAATTCCTGCGCCCGGCCGGGAGGAACGCCGAAGTAGAGCACATAGGAATAGATGTTGTGGCGCTCCGCTTCATAAAGAGCCGTCACCCGTTCATGGATACTCATCCCGCGACTTTCCGGAGCCAATTCGCGTTCGTCAGATACCGTTATCGTATTAGATCCGGGAGCGTGGGATCTCACTACACTTCAAGAGGAAATAAGATTGCACCTGGCCAGCCAGTTGTGACCCGAAGCTGCAGGACACCGATCACCGGATGACGGCAATCGAACGTCATGCATCGCCGGGGAGAGATGCTGCATCTCTGAGCATCGTGAGGATTGTGGGAAGCGCGGTCCCGTTTGAATCTTCCGACAGCCAAATGTCGGGTGGATGGCAGTTTTTTTGAAGAAATCCGACATCGGTTTTACGAACAAAATCAAGTGCTTAGGCCGAAAATGTCGGAACTGGCAGGTTTTTCTAGGATGAGAGATCTGCCGCGAAATACCAGCGCTGGATGTCATAGGGATGTCATGGGTGCGAGCAAGATTGGCGGTCCTGAGACGCCCAATCCAACGCTATTTCGGAGCGCTATTTCGGAGCGGGCGCCCTCCGCCCTACGCCCATCCGCACGCCGGCGGTCGCGGCGACGGATTATGGGCGGCTGGCGACGTGGCGCCGACCAGCGGGCGCGGGATGCGCGTTATTGCCACCCATTCGGGATGTGTGGCAGGGCTTGCCGAACAGCTTACGCCGACCTTCCGCCGCGCGGTCAATGTGCCGTCAGGCATCGTCTCCAGCACCGGCGTTGCGGGCTTAACGTTGGGCGGAGGCATGGGACACTTGACCCGGAAGTACGGGCTGACCATCGACAACTTGCTCTCCGTGGATATGGTGCTGGCGTCACCCGCGACGCTGGCGTCCGGACGGATCTGATTTCCCGTGGCGGTGGATTGTCTTGGTGATTATACACTTTGCCAAAATCGGGTTCTGAGAGTACTATTGAGGCAGGGCGGGTGCGGGTGCTCAGAGGGATCAAGTGGGCCTTGGTTCGCTTCTTTTGGTCTGTGCTCGCCATCGCGTGATTGAAAACGTTTTCTATCCCGAGGACAAATTCCGATGAACCGCAATCGCTCTTTCTCTTTGACTTTGGCGTTGGTCTTTCTTGTCCTGTGTGGCGCGTCCTTTGCAGCGTTCGGCCAGGAAGAAGCGGCCGTCACGCTCACGCAAATCAGCTCGGACCCTTTCATCGTTCCTCCGGGCCAGCACGCCACCGAGGTTGAGCCGCATGTGCTGGCTAATGGCACCACGCTTGTCTCCGCGTTCCAGACTGGGCGCATAGCCCCCGGCGGCGGCACTGCTATTGGCTGGGCCACTTCAACCGATGGAGGGGCCACTTGGGCGAACGGATTCCTGCCCGGCCTCACCACCGGGAACGGCGGCGGTCTATACAGCGCCGCCAGCGATCCTGCCGTCGCGTACGATGCCAAGCACGGCGTCTGGATGATCGGTACGCTGCCGATCGCCAACAGCGGCAAGACCCCCGCAGTCGTCGTCAGCCGCTCCACTGACGGCGGCTTGACCTGGAACGATCCGGTCAACGTCACGCCGGACGTTGCGAACTCCGACAAGAACTGGATCGTCTGCGACAGCTATTCTTCCAGCCCGTTCTACGGCAACTGCTACGTTGAGTGGGATAACCCTTCCGCTGGCGATAGAATTCTTATGAGCACTTCCAGCGATGGCGGCGTAACCTGGGGCCCCGCGACCGCAACGGCGAACGACGCGACGGGGCTCGGCGGCCAGCCGCTGGTTCAGCCCAACGGCACAGTTGTGGTCCCGATCCAAGGCAACCTCATGCAAGCGTTCAGTTCCACCAATGGAGGCACCAGTTGGAGCGCGCCGGTCACGATCTCCAAAATCCAAGCCCACATCGACGCCGGCGGCATCCGCAGCGGCCCGTTACCTTCGGCCGCGATTGACGGCGCGGGCAATGTCTGGGTGGTGTGGGAAGATTGCCGCTTCCGCAGCAGTTGCTCGACCAACGATCTGGTTTACAGCACTTCGAGCGACGGGGTGCACTGGTCGGCGGTGACGCGCGTCCCCATCGATCCCATCACGAGCGTGGTCGATCACTTCATTCCGGGAATCGGAATCGATCCGGAGACCTCGGGCAGCTCGGCCCACGTTGCGATCACGTTTTACTTCTACACCAACACCAAGTGCACGCAGTCCACCTGCAGGCTCAACGTGGGCTTCATTTCGTCGCACAATGGCGGAACAACGTGGAATGCCGCGCAGAAG
>JBEKPZ010000281.1:0-9821 GCA_049520215.1 Bryobacteraceae bacterium
GCGGCCGAGCAGCAGCGCCAAGCCGCGCGCGGTGCGCTCCTGGCGCATCCTGACGCCGCCCGCCCGTCCCGCCGCCCGCGGTCCGTCGCCGCGACCGCCGGCGTGCGGATGGGGATGCGCGGGGGGCGGAAGGCGCTGCGGCCATGGCCTGTCGCGGGGCCGGCCGGCGGGTGGCGTGCCGTTTGCCAGTGCCCGTCATCCACGAGCGTCGGCGCGCGGCCCCTTCGCCGGTAAGCCGACGCGCAGCCTGCACGCCCGTGGCGCGAGTGCGCCGGAACGGTAAGATCCGGATGGCAGGGCCGGGTGGCATAACGCGCTTCGCGCCGCCCGATCCCAGCGGCCCGTTCCGGCGCCCGCCGCCCTCGGTCCGTTCGCCGCGACCGGCGGCGGGCGGATGGGGATAGGCGCCGGGCAGAAGGCGCAACAGCCATCGTCTGCGCCGTGCCGGCCGAAGGGCGGCGCAGCTTCCGGGTGATTTATCCAGATCTCGATGGTCTCGCGAAGGAGCTCGTTACGGAGTATGGGGGCCTCGATGTGCCCAAGTAGGGACGACTGGACTTAGGCGCCATGCCCGTGTGCACAAGCTCGACAATGAAGAAGCATGGATGAGCGCGTATTCGAGGTGCTGTTCAAGGCGATCTCCAGCGTGGTGGCGGCCCTGGAGCCCTTCTCGCCGGCCACCGTCGACATTCACCGGATGTGGTACGGCAGCCGCGGGTTTTTCTTCATGTCTCCAGGGGGTGTGCAGCGGCGGCGTGGGCGGCTCCCGCGGGCCGGATGGTGAGCATGATTCTTGAGCTCCTGTGTGGCATCTGTGAGCGTCAGGGCACCCGCTCGACATTCTTCTTACTCAGGACATAAATGACCCACGGAGGGATCGAGGTCTCGGTCAGCCACTTGTAAGGCTCATCTTCACGGCCGAGTGGCGTTAGTTGAGCGACGAGGTCGAGATCGGATGCGGCGAACAAATCCACGTAGTCCTGGTGGAACCAGACAAGGTCTACCACGGGGCGCTCGTCCTCGACGTCCTTCATGACGATCTGGACTGTGTCTCCGCTTTTCGCATGCTCATTTTGCGGGAAATCCTTCGTCGTGAAAGACGCCCACTCATGCGTGTAGATTTCAGGTGTGGAGCCGAGCAAGATGATACGCCCTTCGTTTTTCAGCAAGCGCCGCAGGCCGCGTAACAACTCGCCGCGCTTGGCGACGCCGGGAATGTTGTCAAAGGCGAATGCAGACAGAACGAGGTCGAAGCGGTCAGGCGCGAAGGCGCTGAAGTCGCCGTCGTCGACCCGTCGGTAGGTTCCGCCCGGATCGACGTTCTTAGCAAGCTGGATCATGCTGCTCGATATGTCAATGCCGCTTGCACTGAAACCGAGGTTCTTCAGGAACCTGGTGGAGCGACCGGTACCGCAGCCGAAATCGAGAGCTTCGCGGCCGGTGACGTACTTGGCGATGATCGCGGGCATATCGCGGAACGCCAGATAGTAGGTGCCGGGAAACTTGAGGGTCGCATAGGCTCCCGCTCTCTCCGTATCGTCGTATACATTGGAAAATGACAAGATTGCCTCTCATTGCAAGGGAACTGCGCGGACGCGGCGCTAAACGCTGTATACCAAGGCGCCCTTTACAAGACCCCTGTTTAGCACAGAAAATTTTCACCCGGCACGCACTAATGTTCGTGCTTCTTGCTGCCTGTCTATGGTGCGCAAAGATCCGTTATGAAATACGGATCTTTACCTATAACTGCAATCCGAAGTACAGGGCGATTAACAGAAACGTGTCGATGAAGCCGTGGGTCAGAATGCAAACCCACAGGTTGCGTCCCGACAATAAGTAAACGGCTCCGAGCAAGAGGCCGGCCAAGCCTGAATCCACCATTCCCGCAGGACCCTTATAGTGGTGTCCGACGCCGAAGAGCACGGAGACGACCAGGACGCCCGCCCAATAGGCGGCGTTGGATCGACCGCCCACGTCTGCGGCGCGCGTGACCAGGTACCCCCGGTAGCCGATCTCTTCCCCGAAAGCGGCAAAGGTCCAGACGAGCAGAAGAGAGGCGAGTGTCGCCAGCACATGGCCGGGGATTTTATCCGCGCCGGTCGGCGCGATTGCTGCGGGCCAGAAGCGTTCGGTAAGGGGATCAATCACAAAGATGCCGGCCAGGATCCTGACGGCGGACGCCGCGAGGGCAAACAGGACGGTTTGCCGCCAGGAGACGGGCCGGCGCAGGCCCATGGCTGCCAAGCTGCCGTCCCGCAACCGCACAGAAATCAGACCCAGGACGAAAAGCATGGGCACTTCGTTGGGGATAACGTGATAGACGTTGTGCCCGATCACGAGCGCGCTTCCGAGTGCGAGTTCGCCCAGGGAAAACCAGCGCTGCCCCGGAGACAGCTTTCGCGGGATGGAATCAACTTCGCTTTGGGCAAGCGTCCGGCCTGCCTTGATCGACTCGCTCATATACCCTCCTTACGATTTGCTTTTCTACGGGCTCAGCCTCGCGGCAATATGCGATCTTCGATATTGCTTTATGCACCAGAGCGCAAAACGCGTGGTCAATGTGACCAGGCCGCAACCCAGCACCAGGCCGGCCGGCACGATGAGCCAGCCCAGCAGTTCTCTGCCTTCCGCCGGCGCGTTTCCAAACCCAAGGCGAAGAGAGATCGTATCGCCGACGCCCTGCGGAATAACCCATAAGCCCGCGGTCTGCGGATGAAAGGGCTTCAACGCGGCGCAGAGAATTAACGCGGCTCCAAGGAAATACCCCGCGATCGAGCCCAGCAACACCAGAAAACCGCCGACACTAAGGCTTGCCCAGCGGAACAGACTCTCGAGAATCCGCACCGGCGAACGGCTGACCTCCGCGCGCGCCAGCAGGTCGTCAGTCAGGTACTGGCTTGCCAGTTCCTCCGGACTGCCCAGACGGGCGAGGGCCGCGTCGACGCCGGCCGCCGTCATCTGTCCGTCCGTTGCCGCCTTGTCCGTGATGTGGCTGCGCAGTTCCTCGACGATCTCGCGGGCGTCCTCGCCGTTCATGCCGCGCAAAAGCTGGCGCAACCTGCCCAGATAAGCTTCGATCCTCTTTTGCGCGTCGCCAGGTATGGTCATTTATTTGCCCTTCGCGATTGGAGCGAGCAAGAGGCCCATGCTCGATGCGAACCGCGTCCACATTCCAGTCATCTCGCGAGCCCGCTGTTTCCCGGCCGCGGTGAGCGTGTAGTATTTCCGCGGATGCCCGGCATCCGATTCCACCCACTCGCTTCGAACCAGCCCCAGAGCCTTCAACCGGCTCAGCAGCGGATACACGGTTCCCTCCGACATGATCAAGTCGGAATCGCTCTCCAGCCGCCGCAGAATCTCAAGTCCATAGAGCCTTCCGTCCCACAGGACAGCCAGGATGGCCAGCTCCAGACATCCTTTGCGGAGCTGAACTTCCCACTTGTCTGCGATTTCCTGGTCGCTGGCATCGCGCTCCTTCATTCATATATCTTGCAGTACAAGGTATCGTGCTGTCAAGGATAACAATCGCGTCACCGCGCCGTTCCATCAGGAGCATAGCGGCGGCACGATCTAGGGGTCACCACAGAATACGGAATTTAAAGCGTTAAGGGGTCGGCTGAGGAATCGGAAAAAAACACACGCTAAGAAAACTGGCTTAGGTGAGTGCGCCAGCGACGCCGTCTCCACGATTTCCCTCCGGCCTGAAAAATCGACAATCAATCAGATAGTTACACGCCAGTTGACATAACCGTAGGCCGTGTCTAAATTCCAGCAAACACATCATCGGAGGAATGCGCATGAAAGAGGAATTCAACAAATACGGCCGGCGCCTTACGGGGCAGGAATACGATAAAGCCATCATCGCTCTCTATACCGGGCTCAAGCCCGATTACTCCGAGCGCGAATTCATGGAGATCCGCCGCAAGGAGATCAACCTCCAGATCGATCACAGGCTTGGCGTAGACTTCCCGCCCGAAAAGCGCGAAACCGTCTGGGAGGTCATCGCGGGACTCGAAAAGAAGCGCATCGGCATGGCGCTCGGCGTGATGGTCCGCCAGGCGCTCGGCCGCAAGGTCGACATCAATGCCGAGCTTGCCAAGGTCGCGGACGAAATGATCGCCAAGACCGGCAGGATCCTCGACAAGGAAGACATGGTGCGGTTCCTAGGCCCCGAGGACGAATGGACCCTGCCGCACGTCCCCGACGATCCTGCGCCTCCCAGGCCGCCGAAGCCCCGGCGTTAGCGCAGTCTTTTCGGGGTAAAGGGGTCACAGTTCTAATGGTTCAAAATTGTACGCTAGGGAGTTCCCAGAAGCCTGCGTACAGAGGTTCTGCTGATCTGGAGCCGCTTGGCGATCTCGCGTTTCGACAGACCTTTTTTAAAAAGCTTCCTGATCTCCACCCTGTGAAGGGCCGCGGAAACAGGCCGTCCGTGCGGCCGACCCTCTTTTCTGGCCTGGGCGACGCCGGCTTTAACCCGGTCCCGCAGGATGTCCCTCTCGAATTCCGCAAAGACGGCCAGCATGCCGGCGAGCGCCCGGCCGCTCGGCGTGGTCAGGTCGAGCGCTTCAGTCAGGGACACGAACCCGACTTTCAGCGCTGACAGTTCCTGCAGGGTGGTGACCAGGTCCACCAGAGAGCGCCCCCAGCGGTCGAGCCGCCAGACGATGACGACATCCACCTCCCGCCGGCGGGCCGCGGCCAGCAACTCTTCTCTTTTCTGGCGCAGCGCCGCTCCGGAGCCGACGTCCTTTACTTCGAGGATCGCGGACCATCCACGTCTGCGCGCATACTGCCGCATCGCGGACAGTTGCATCGGCAACGTCTGCTGGTCATGAGTGGACACCCTGGCGTAGAGCGCCGCCCGAGAGGCGGATGCCCCCTGGCCAAAAACCCCCTTCCGGGACGGCTTCAAAAAACGGGGCTTTTCAAGGGTTTTCGACATGTGGTAACGCTATGGCTGAAAACTATAGTTTTGAGTCATACCGTACAATCGCCCGCCACCGCAAGAAAGAATATGCATGCCCCGTCGCTCAATCCTCTCCGCCGCTGAACGCGAGAACCTGCTGGCCATTTTGACTTGGCATCCGTCTAGGCGATCGCGCAGCATCATGAATGGGCGTTCGATACACAGATATAACAGTCCCGCCACTGCGGTACAGCTCACCCCATAGACCAACATGGCCTCAACCCCGCAGCTGCAGTGAGCGAAGGAAGATATATCCGATCAAGATTGGCGACCTCTTTGTGGGTTGATAGAAGCTGAAGGCGAGAGTTGCTTGCAACTCTCTGCACCGGGTACTGCAAAGCTGCTAAAGAGGCCATTCCTGCTGACGCCTGAAGCGACGAGGAGGCCCAGGCCAACTGACAGCAGGGGAAAGCCTACAACGAGCGAAGAGTGACCTGTGCGTGGCGGCGGCCCCCGGAAGGATCGAGCGGAATAATTTGGCGGAGCCTTATTTAAATAGCTTGACAACACTATATATCGGATAGCATAATATATTGCATGGAGACTAATTCATCTGCCGCCGCTTCCCAGACCGATAAATGGGAAATCCAGGTCCGCAAGGGATGTCTGGAGATGGCGATCCTTGCAAGTCTCTGGTCGGGAAAGCTTTACGGTCTGGAGATGCTGGAGCGGCTGGAGCAGGATGCCGGTCTGGCTCTATCCGCCGGGACCGTTTATCCCTTGCTCGCAAGGCTGAAGGCCGATGGTCTGCTCGAATCCGAGTGGGTCGAGGCGGATGTCGTTCATCCGCGGAAATATTACAAGCTCACGCAGCCGGGGCGGCGCAGGGCTATCGAAATGGCGCGGATATGGATGAGATTCTCGGCCGCCGTCGGCGGCCTGCTGTCCCCGCTTCTGAAAGAGGAACTTTGATGACCAATTCAGGCAAGGTTGACTCGACGAGAGTCGACAGCTATCTGACGCGCGTGCGCGCCGCATTGCGCGGCCTGCCGGATCGCCAGATCGACGATATACTGCGCGAGCTTCAGGGCCATGCGCTCGAATTGGCGGAGACAAAGGGTGTGGATGCGGCGCTTCGGTCGCTCGGCGACCCGGTGGACCTGGCCAAGACCTACCGGGCGGAGAGCGAGATCATTCAAGCGGAATGCAGCGGTTCGCCGCTGGTTATTCTGCTTGGATTGCGCCATGCGAGCCGGAGCCGGACCGGGAGGTTTCTCGGTACCGTGCTTTACGTGTTCGCTTACGCGAACGTGCTGACGCTGTGGGCGGCGGCAGCAGACAAGCTCTTCTCGCCCTCGCGGACCGGCTTGTGGCTAACGCCCGGTGACTGGCGGTCTCTGGAATGGGTGACTAACGGTAATCCTCCGGCCGGCGCGCGCGATCTGCTGGGCTGGTGGCTGATACCGGCCGCCGTAGTAGGGGGTTGGATTTTGCGGTACTTCATCGACTGGGTGGCCCGCTGGTGGCTTCGCCGGTACCGCCATTCAGAGGGCGTTTCACAGCTTGTGAAGCGCGCAAGCTAACACAAATCAAGACAAACCAAGAGCATACATTTTGCTCCACAGGAGAAGTGTCACTATGCGAAAAGATCATGCATTCAAATCCGGAATGTGGACGACGCTGGCCGGTATAGCCGTGCTGGGATTGGGGCTGAGCGCTGCTCTGGCCGCGCCGGCTGCGGGAGTGGTCGGCGATTGGCAAGGAACTCTTGACACGGGCAGCGGCTCGCTTCGGGTGGTTCTGCACTTCAGCCAATTGAAGGACGAAACGTTCGCAGGAACGTTGGACAGTCCGGACCAGGGGGCGACAGGAATCGCCATGGATAAGGTTACCTTCCGGCAAACCGACTTGCATTTCGAGATCGCCAGAATGGGCTGCAGCTACGACGGCAAGATCAGCAAGGACAACCTGGAAATCGCTGGGCAGTGGAAACAGGGCGGCGGCGCGCTGCCGCTTAGCCTGAAACGGGTCCCCTAAAGGAACCAATATGAAATCCACGTTTTTGCAGGTTTTTACGATCGCCCTACTCTGCGCGACAGCTCTACCTGAAACGATACGGGCGCAGGCGAAAGAAGAGGCGGCTCTGGATCTATGGGCCAAGGCGTTAGGCGGCCGAAAGAGCCTGCAAGACGTGCAGACGATTCATATAAAAGGGACCGTCGAAACCGGAGGTTTGAAAGGAACCTACGAGCGGTGGAGCTCTTCGCGCGGCGAGTTCCGGGCTGCACTCGATCTCTCGGGGGCAATCCACCAAGTAACGATCTTCGACGGCCGTCAGGGATGGATCGAGATGAGCGGGACTGTCCAGGAGCTTTCTGGCGGTGTCCTGAAAGGCGTTATTAGCGGCGCCTATGAGGCGAGCAATTCGTTCCTCTTCTCCGGGCGAATGCCCGGCCGCGTGGAGTTAGCGGACGAATACGTCTTGCGTCTTCAACCTGAGGGCGGCAATGCAGTGACAGTGTATCTCGACCAGCAGACCGGCCTGCCGTCGCGTGAGGAAAGCGCCGGGCCGCTCGGCACGCGCATCGTCAGCTTTTCGGATTGGCGCGAATTCTCAGGCATCCAGATCCCCGGCACCATTCGCCAGTCCAACGGCGATCCGAAGTACGAAGCGGTGATCCGAACCGAGCAGGTTGAAATCAACGCGCCGGTCCCGGCGGGTTTGTTCCAAAAACCGGGGGAAAGCGCGCTGCCGGTTCGTTTCACGACGGGAGCGCGCGAAGCGGTGATTCCCGTCCAGATTTACGCGGAGCACGTTCTTGTACCGGTCCGCGTGAACGGCGGCGAGCCCGGCTGGTTTTTCCTCGACAGCGGAGCCAGCGCATCCATGGTCAGCAAGGCATGGGCAGAAAAGATCGCGCTTGCGTCTTCAGGCGCAATGCGAGGCGGCGGCGCGGCCGGATCAGCCGGCGTGGCCTTCTCGAAAAGCGTCGTGTTGAATCTGCCCGGTATCGATATACCGGTGGTCACCATGGGTGTCATGGATTTTTCGGCCGGCCTGCCGATGTTCGGCCGGCGATGGGAAGGACTTCTCGGCTACGACATTCTCAGCCGCGTCGTGGTGCGCGTAGATTATGAACATCAAAAGGTGACCATCTACGATCCGGCGGCCTTCGTCGCGCCCCCTGGAGCCACACGTCTGCCGGTGACTTTCTCAGGTACAGCGGCGCTGGTGCCAGCGAGAATCCTGCTCCCCGGACGCGCTCCTGTCGATATCGAGGGCTTCGTCGATTCGGGCGCGAGCGGGCTAACACTTTCGACGCCGTTCACTAATGCGAACCACGTAATGGAAGCCGTGCCGAAACGAGTCACGTCGTCCGCCTACGGGGCCGGGGGCGAGTCGACAAGGTTTGCAGGGCGCATCGCAGGCCTGGAGCTCGGGCCGCACCTGCTGCCCGAACCGGTGGCCACCTTTTCGACTGACACGACAGAAGGCCTCCTAGCAAGCCCCGAGATCGGAGCCCTGATCGGCGGCGAAATTCTTCAACGCTTCACGGTGACGTTCGATTTTCCGCATCATCAGATTTTCATCGAGCCAAATAGTAACTTTGCAGATCCCTTTCTTGAGGACACAAGCGGTCTCTCCCTGCTCGCGGGTGGCGATGGCTTCCATCGCTTTGAGAGTGATGGCGTCGAGCGTGGCTCGCCCGCTGACATCGCTGGACTACGCAAGGGCGACGTGGTCCTTGCGATCGATGACCGCCCTGCAATTGATTTGGACTTGGAACAGATCCACCGCATACTTGAAAGACCAGGGAGGGTCGCTTTGACGATCGAAAGAGCCGGCAAGGTTCTGAAGCTGAACCTGAACTTGACGCAGCGCCTTTGAAGTTGAGGCGGCATTCAGTCAAGAGGCAAGAGACCCGGGCGGCTGTTCAAGTGTCCCGACCGCCATCGCGGGGCGGTCGTCCGGGCGGCCCACAAACACGCGTGCGGGAAGGCACGCTGATTGGACAACTTGCCATGGCTAGTCCGATCCGGGGCGAGCCGCCCTTGTCATATCGAAATCCTCTCCATTGCATCGCTCACTGCCACGACCTTTTCCATAGGGGCGGCCTCCGAGGATCGGGGGAGCACGATGCCAGTTTGCTCACACATTGCTCACACGCTTTGGAGCCGTAGGGGTCGGGCCGATTGGGCAGACCCGGTCGGCGCGCGGCCACGTCACCGGGATGCCGACGCGCGGCCTGCACGCCCGTCACGATCTTCGATTCCGACACCATGCCGCGGGATCGCAGGCCTGAACTTGAGGCGGCCGTCGTTGCTGCCGGTCGGCATCTGAGCAAACGCTTCGAGGGCTGGATCGTCGCCACCCCGGACCGCCGGAAGTTCACCGTGCGGATCACGTCGTACCCTTCGCTCGATATTTCCGTGCCGTTCGACTGGAACGCGACTGCGGCCGAGGTGACCGAGCGGGTGCGCGCGGCGATGGAGGATTGGCGCGGACGGGTTGGCATCTCCGCGGACAACGTTATCCGGAAGGTACCGATGAAAGTTAAGTCGTGAGTGAAGCCCCAAGCCCCACTAGACTGCACCTCGGTGCGCGCATCGCCCAAGGTTGGGCAGAATGGAAGAGAGATGACGGAGAAGGAGCGGGTCTATTACGAGCGGCGGGCGCCGGAATACGATGACTGGTACCTGGGCACGGGTCTGTTCGCTGCGCGGGTCCGGCCGGGCTGGCACGAAGAATTGGAGGCGTTGCTAGTCTTTCTCCGAGCGCTTCGTTTACGTTCTGTGCTGGATGTGGCGTGCGGAACGGGATTCCTGACGCAGCATATGACGGGACACGTCGTCGGGCTGGATCAGAGTCCCGGCATGCTGCGGATAGCGCGCGAGCGGGTGCCGGGCGGCT
>JBEKPZ010000282.1:0-9817 GCA_049520215.1 Bryobacteraceae bacterium
GAGAAGGCGCCCGTTGGCACTATCTACGTGGGCCTGGCGGACGCGGCCGGGTGTGCGGTGCTGCACCGGCAGTTTATTGGCGACCGGACGCGGATCCGGCAGTTCGCGACGCAGATGGCGCTGGATATGCTGCGGCGGCGGATTGCGTTGTAGGCGTCGCAGGCCTGGCGAAAGTGCTTTTAAACCGGTTGCATTTGGAGTATGCTAGTAGCAGGATCGGGGGGACGGCCCTCCCGAACCTGCTCGGCCATTACCGCCTGCCCTTACGGTGCCAGATGATAATGATCGTGAATCTGCCGATAAGCGGCAGCTCAACTAGCAATTTGATCATTAGTTTGATCCTCCTTTCCGCTTCGAACGGAAGGCCCGGCCCCGAGCCGGGCTTTCCCGATCGAAGCTCCGGTGCTTCTTTCGAGAACCCGTTCTTCCGATCTCATTGGTGAAGGACTCCGCCTGTATAGTGCGCCGACGGCGCTGGTTTCTCTACATTCCGGTGGCAACACAGGCTGAAGCCTGTGCTACCTGGACGAAGGCGCGAATCAATGGATGCGGGTGGCCCGCTTCCGACGACAACTGCGGCTGAAACAGCGTGGCGATGAAGAACGGGTGCGTGGGCAACTCGGCTATGCGGATGTCTCCGTTCTCCGAGAAGCCGGACAGCGCCAGTCCGGCGGCCTCCAGGGCGTCGCGATACGCCGGATTCACTTCGTAATTGCAGAAGTATCGCTCGGAAACTTCGTCGCGCCCGTAGATCACCCAGGCGCGCGTGCCGCGGCGCAGGCGAATGCTCGCCGCGCCGTGCAAGTTGGGAGCGCCGGCCGACCGGTCGGGCATGGGACACGCCACCGCGGTAATCAGCAGGTTCGAGGAGGGCACGCCGTGCTCGGCCGAGTCGGCGTCCGCAAGTCCCATCACGTTCCGGGCATACTCTAACAGAGTATGTTGGAACCCACCTCAAGTGCCGATCAGCGGCCAGCGCTGGGTGCGCGCGAAACGGATGGCCGCGAACGCGCCTTCTATACTGCGGTATGGGCTGCCCGACGCAATGAACAGTCCGTGGTAATTGCGCAGGATCTTGTCCGCGTCACGCGCCGCGCAGCCTGTAGCAACCCATTTTGAATCCACGGGGATGCCCAGCGACGCGGCAGCGTGCTGCAGGGAGCGGTTGATGGCGTGATGCGTTTCGTATTCCGGATTGAAGTCGCCGATAACGGCGATGCGTACGGCGGTGTTCATGCGGCCTCCCATCATGCTATCGGCTGGCCAGGGCGAATTGCAACTCGCCGGACGCGACCGAACGTGACAATCACCCCAGTATGCAAGTATCCTGTATGCAGTAGAAGGAGATGCCCAGTCGCCCTAATTCACACCCACCCCGCCAAAAGAATTGTAACCGTCCATGGGTATGATGCCGTGTCCGCGTTGACAAGATCGGCGAACAGCGCCCCCAGCCAAAGCGGCACGAGAGGGTCCTGGAGGACCCGCGCAGACCTGGAGGTCCGCCCCACTGATCCATCCTGCCATACGTGACCTGTTCCTCGGCCTGAGCCGTCACCCGGCGTTTCAGGAACTGCTCAGACGCTTGCCGTCCGGCGGCAACCTGTCGCTTTCCGGCCTGACCACCACTGCCAAAGCCATTTACTCCGTCTTACTGTGGCAGATGACCGAACGTCCTCTGGCAATTGTAGTAGATGGTAACAAGCGGGCCGAGGAGATGTTCGAGGCGGTGGAGACGTTCTACACGCTGCTGATCGCGAGCCGTGAGGCAGGCGGCCCGCAACTTCTTCCGGCTCTTGATGTTTTGCCGATGCAGGGCATGTCGCCGCACGCCGAAATCTGTGAGCAGCGGGCGATCGGGCTGTGGCGCCTAGCTACGCGTCGCGTGCCCATCACGGTCATGCCAGTGGCGTCGGCGCTGCTGCGCATCGAGCCAGGCGACTTTTACCGGCAGCTTGCCCTTACTCTGCGGGTGGGTGACGAAGTTCCTTTGCAGGATGTAGTAGCACACTTGGAGAGCGTCGGATATGAGCGGCGCGAGCCAGTGGAAATGGTCGGCGAATACTCCGTACGCGGGGGCATCCTAGATGTATTCTCTCCGGAATCCCCTAAACCGGTCCGGGTGGATCTCTTTGGCGACCTGCTGGAGTCCATTCGGCGCTTCGAGGTGGAATCCCAGCGGTCGATTTCCAAGGTCGGAGACGCGCTGTTACTACCGTTGACGGAGTATCAGAAGTCGCGGGCTTTATTGGTGGAACTCGCCGAACTGATGCAGGAATCGGGCGTTCCGGCGCGCGATTTGCCGCCGCCCGGCGAAGCTTTCCCCGGCTGGGAGCTACTGGTACCCATGGTCCGCCCGCGGCGCCACTCGGTGTTCTCGCTGCTTGACCGGCCCCTGATTCTGTGGGATGAACCGGGGCAGGTGCGCGGCGCCGCCGAGCGCCTGTGGAAGCGGCTGGAACAGACACCTGCGTCGGCGGCCTACAATCCCGCCAGTGTTTTTCTCAACTGGGAGGATTTGGAGGGCCAGGCGGCCGGCGTTCCACACATCGCGCTGGAGGAGCTTGAGGTAATCGCCGGGCAGGAGACGGTCAGCTTTTATATTCCGACGCGCCCGTCGCTAGCATTTCACGGCAACATGCCGGTGGCCATCGCGGAGGCGCGCAATCTGGCCGAAGCCGGCTCGCGCGTGGCATTCTTCGCCGAATCCACCGGCGCGGTCGAGCGCGTGGCCGATATTTTCAACGAATACGGCGTCCCCTACCAACTTGGGCTGGAGCAATCCGAAACCACGCCCGAATACCTCGCCGGGCGCGCCTACATGGCCGGATCGGTGGCCTCCATCTACCTGATCCGCGGCGCGGTCCGCCGCGGCGTAGTCTTCCGCGATGCGGGTCTCGCTATTTTCGGCAGTGAAGACCTGTTCGACACTTCCGAATTAGTCGCGCGCGCGCCGAGCGGCAAATCGGCGCGGGCCACTTTCTCCGCCGACCTGATCGATCTTAAGCCCGGCGACTACGTGGTGCATGCCGAGCACGGCGTCGCCCGCTTTCTGGGCCTGCGCGAGATCGATCACGGCGAGGCGCAGGGCGACTACATGCTGCTGGAATATGCGGGCGGCGCGAAGCTCTATGTGCCGCTCACTCGCATGGACCTGGTGCAGCGCTTTCGCGGCGCGGGCGAGTCCGTCCCGGCGCTCGACCGCATGGGCGGCGCCACCTGGAGCCGCACCAAGACCCGCGTCAAGGCCAAGATGCGCGACATGGCCGATGAGCTGCTGAAGCTTTACGCCGGTCGTAAGATGGCGGAGGGCTTCGCCTTCTCGCACGACAGCAACTGGCAGCGCGAGTTTGAAGACGCCTTCGAGTTCACCGAAACGCGCGATCAACTCACGGCCATCAAGGACATCAAGCGCGATATGGAAAGCCCGCAGCCCATGGACCGCCTGCTGTGCGGCGATGTGGGCTACGGCAAGACGGAAGTGGTCATGCGCGCCGCTTTCAAAGCCATGGGCGACGGCAAGCAGGTGGCCGTGCTGGCGCCCACCACGGTTCTCACCTTCCAGCACTACGAGACCTTCAAGCGCCGCTTTCAACCTTTCCCCATACGCGTTGAAATGTTGAGCCGCTTTCGCACCGCCAAGGAGATGAAAGCGGTGCTGGCGGATCTGGCGGAGGGCAAGGTGGACCTGGTGGTGGGGACGCACCGCCTGCTATCGGCCGATGTGGTTTTCAAAGACTTGGGCCTGGTCCTGGTGGATGAAGAGCAGCGCTTCGGCGTGAAGCACAAGGAACGCCTGAAGCACCTCAAGCAGAGCGTGGACGTGATCAGCATGAGCGCTACGCCGATTCCGCGAACACTACATATGTCGTTGCTTGGTTTGCGGGATATGTCGGTCATCGAAACGCCGCCCAAAGATCGGCTTTCGATACAGACCATGGTGGCGCATTTCCAGCCTGATTTGATTAAATCGGCATTGGAACTTGAAATAGGCCGTGGCGGCCAAGTCTATTTCCTGCATAACCGCGTGGATTCCATTTGGGCGCGCGCCGCGTTCCTGCAGCAACTGGTTCCTACGGCTCGCATCGGCGTTGGACATGGCCAGATCGGCGAGGCGGAGCTGGAGAAGACCATGCTCAAGTTCATGCAACACGAATATGACATCTTCGTTTGCACGACAATTGTAGAAAATGGGCTGGACATTCCGCTGGCCAACACCATCATCATCGAGAATGCGGAGCGCTACGGCTTGGCCGAACTGTACCAGCTTCGCGGACGGGTGGGACGCTCGAACCGCCGCGCCTATGCCTATTTGCTGGTGCCGCCGGATACCGAACTGAGCGAAGTGGCCCGCAAACGCCTGGCGGCGCTGAAGGAATTCAGCGACCTGGGTGCGGGTTTCAAGATTGCAGCGCTCGATCTGGAACTGCGCGGGGCGGGCAACCTGCTGGGCGGCGAGCAGCACGGCCACATCAACGCCGTGGGCTTCGACATGTACGTACGTCTGCTGGAGGAGACCGTGCGCGAGTTGAAGGGCGAAGAGGTGCCGGTGGAGATCCATTCCAGCCTCAATCTGGGCCTCGACATGCGCATTCCGGCCGAATATATTGCCGATGAAAACCAGCGGCTGCGTGCCTACCGCCAGATCGCCAACGCCGGCACGCCCGCCGACCGCGAGCGCGTCGAGAAAGAAATGGAAGACCGCTACGGTCCCGTGCCCGATGCGGTGCGCAACCTGCTGGAGTATTCCGGACTGAAGACGGCCGCAGAGAAGCTGGGGATCGAAGCGATCGACCGCCGTCATACCCTGCTCAACGTGAAGTTCCACCCGGAGACCCACATCGATCCGGCGCGCCTGATGAATCTGGTCAACCGCAGCCGCGGAGCGCAATTCTCGCCGGCCGGCGTGTTGATGCTGCCGCTCGATGGCGCCACCGCGCCAGGAGAGGTATTGGAGTTTCTGAAACAGCGCTTCGAGCAGTTGCAGGCGTAACGTGGTATGGCTGGCGTCATGTGGGGGCAGGCCGCCGCTGTCTGGCCAGAGCGCGGCAGTTGGCCGATTGACAATCGGCCGCAGCTTAAATTGCCCGGCGCCGGAACGGATGCAGCGCCTTGAAATCCGCCCAAAGTACCGAGGATGCCTCCTGCTTCCGTGCGAGCGATGAATCCACGTAGTCCGACAGGTGAACGCCCAGCCCGTGCCCCTGCTGATCGGCAATGATTTGGGTCCGTGCCGCGCTCCTGGTGCAGCGTGGAATGCGACCGACGCAGCACGGCGAAAGTGATGCAACCGAGTCCCAAGGGGCCCAGGCGCGGATGGACAATGCCGAAGAACCTAGTCTGGCTGGCCCGTCGAAAACTTTGGCACGCTCGTCTACATGTGCGAGCGGGGAGGCGAATTCGGCATTACGTCGCAACAATCATTGCGAAAGCGGATTCCGTGCCTTTCCTCCGCTGGTCCTCTGCTGCTTGCAGCGGTCGGCCTCAGCCCCGGCCTTCGTCCCGGGTGGTTTTCCAGGGGATCCAAAATAACCGAAAAAAGCTTTAGCCGTTTTTGTTTCTTTTCGCCCATGTATGAGTGAGCGGCGAAAAACGCCGCAAACCAAATTATCAAGGTCCATGGAAAACTCCTGGCGTGTCGGCAGGGCCTGGCGAACACACAAATAAAAGAGAGGACGATTAAGATGCAGTTACAAGCAAGAAATTCAGCGCGCGGCTTGCGGGCCGCGAAGCGCTTAGTGAACGGCGCGTGCGCCGGAATCTTCGGATTGGCGGCGGCAACGGCGTTGCTCGCCCAGACGGGGCAGCGAGGGTACAACCAAATCTACAGCTTCGGTACGGCTACCGTCGAACTTACGGGCTTGACCGGCGCTGGCAACACGCTGTACGGGGCTACGCAAACCGGCGGAACCAATGGCATGGGAAGCGTGTACTCGCTGACGAAGCCGGCGGCCTCAGGGGAACCTTGGACCTATACGACGCTTTACAACTTCGGGTCCCGGCCGTTGGACGGATCCGCACCGTGGGGCGTCGCGGTGGGGGGCGTTTCGGGAGGCCTCCCGGTATTTTACGGAACAACCGAATACGGTGGGGAACGCGGCATGGGCACCATCTTCGGCCTGGTCCCGCCATCGGCTCCGGGCGGTGAATGGACCGAGTACCTACTATTCAGCTTCAGCGGGGCCAATGGGGAAATGCCCATGGCGCCGCTGGTGGCGGATCTCAGGACGGGAGAGTTGCCGGTACTTTACGGAACGACCGCGCAAGGCGGGAGCGATGGAAGCGGCGTGATATTCTCGCTAACTCCTCCGGCCACGGCCGGCAGCGCTTGGACTGAGAACGTGCTTCAGAGCTTCGTAGGGGGTGGGACCGAAGGCCAGGTCCCGAACGCCGTGGTTCTCGGTAGCGGCCCTGGCGGGGCACCTGTGTTGTATGGGTTTACGGAGTTGGGGGGAACCCTGGGAGGCGGCGTGGTATTCTCGCTCACCGAGTCTGGCGGCACGTGGGCCTACAGCGACATCTACAATCTTCCCGAGAGTGCCGTGGTCTCCAGTGGCGGCGCGCTTACGCTAGGCAGCGATGGAGTGCTATACGGTACCTCTTTGCTGGCGCGACCGCCGGACGGCGTGGGGGCTCTCAACGGAGAGGTGTACTCGCTGACGCCGCCCGCATCGCCGGGAGGCAGTTGGACGGTGAATACCTTGTATGCTTTCGGAGCTTTTAAGGGTGACGGCTCCAACCCTATTGCCGTGGTCATGGGAAGCGATGGAACCCTGTACGGAACGACCTCCGATGGAGGCCTGGGATATGGGACGGTGTACTCGTTGACACCGCCTGCCTCGCCCGGAGGCGCCTGGACTGAGAACCAGCTCTACCGTTTTCCCGGCGACGCCATCGGCGGACCCAGGAGTCTGATAATCGGTCCGCACGGATCGCTGTATGGGACGACAGATCAGTTGGGCCCCGGCGTGGTTTCGGTGGTTTACGCGATTGAGCCTTAGCGATTTCCGCAAGCTCCGGATCGCAGCCCGCCCGGCAATAGCCGTGGCGGGCTTTTTTGATTTGGATAGTCTCCCCGGCCCGTGTGACATTTGCAAAGCTCAAGCAGACTGTTCTTCGGCTGCCGGGCGGGGCGGAATCAGATTGGAGCAGCGGAGGACCAGCGGAGGAAAAGGCATGGAATAATACCGCCTTCCCAAATGCGGCAATGTTTTCTTAAATCATAATCATTGCCTACCGCGGTGTAATGCCGAATTGGCCGCGCTCGCTAGTTGAGGAAAGAAGCGTTGGCACGTCAGGAGACCCAACCGAAACCGCCTCTACCCGAACGCCCGGGGAGGCGAGTTCGGCATTACGCCGCGCAGATTACACGTGTTGCTTCCAGCGCCATCGCCAGGAGTTGCGGACGCGAGAATTCCGTGCCTTTCTTCCGCTGGTCCTCCGTTGGTCCAGCGGTCGGGCTGGCGTCTTTTTTCATTCAATCTGGCCTCCATAAACGCGAACGCGAACGCTGTCGGCGCAAGGCCAGTGCATGGAAGCGCCGCCGCGCTGAGTTTGGTCCGCTGCCAGGCCGGGCTGATCAAGTACAGTTCCTCCGAGATGCTCGATCCCGGCTTGTCTCGATTGTGCCTCGTTTGGCCGCCGTAATTTGGGAAAAGCTGATTCGACGAGGTGTTGCAGATCCAGGGATTCGCAACAGAAACGCGCAAGTGATTTAGGGCCACCAAAAGTAATGAAAACCACGGAGCGCTGGCCGCCTAAAAGGCGGCTGCGGCCAAGATTGGCCGCCCCACAAAGGCGAGACGGGGTGCGGCTGCTGGTGGTAAACTGCGGAAAAGAGCGAGAGCCACCCATGAAACCGATCTCGGATCCTAATGTCTTTCTAGCCACCATCGCCACGGAAGGGACCACCGTCCATTACCGCAAAGGCCAGGTGCTCTTCACGCAAGGCGATGCCGCGGACGCCGTGTTCTCCATCCTGAAAGGCAAAGTCAAGCTCACGGTCATCTCCAGGCAGAACAAAGAAGCGGTGGTTGCGATTTTGACGCACGGCGACCTGGTGGGGGAGGCTTGCCTGGTGGGCCAGCAGCCCGTACGCATGGCGACCGCATCCGCCATGAGCGAGTGTTCGATCGTGCGGCTGGCAAAGCCGGCTATGATGCGTCTGCTGCGCGACAATCACCCCTTTGCCGAGCAGGTTCTGTCCTACGTGCTCACCCGCAATATCCGCATTGAGGAGGACCTGGTGGATCAGCTTTTCAATTCCAGCGAGAAGCGGCTGGCGCGGGTCCTTCTGCTGCTGGCCAACTTCGGGAAGGAAGGCCAACCGGCAGGAACGATTCCCGACGTCAGCCAGGAGACGTTGGCGGGTCTGGTCGGCACCACGCGGTCGAGAGTGAGCTTCTTTATGAATAAATTCCGCAAGCTCGGCTTTATCGAGTACAATGGTGGCATCGAGATTCACAGTTCGCTCCTGAGCATCGTGCTACACGACTAACGGCAGCCTTTTGCCCCCTCGGGTCCTCCACACCTGCGACATGTGAGCAATCTTGACCGCATTATTCGGGATTTAGTGAGCAATTCTGACCAGACTAGACTGCTGCAGCCTGCTAATTGGGTATAGCAGGGAGAGGGGATCCATGCGAATTCTGCTCTACAATCCCGACAACGGGGTGACCGCGAACTTCATGCCGCACCTCTGGATGTTTCTGCTCCAGGCGCTGACGCCCGCAGAACACGAAGTTCTGCTGATCGACGGCAACACGCAACCGATGACGGATGCCGAGATCGTGCGGTTCGTGCTCGCCAAGGGCATCGGGCTGGTGGGGATTGGCGCGATGACCCGCATGATCGCGAAGGCTTACCGGGTAGCCGACGCCATTCGGGCCGCCGGGGTGCCGGTAGTGATGGGCGGACCGCACGTCACCGAGCTGCCGGACGAGGCGCTGGGACGCGACGGGGGCCCGCGCCATGCCGATGCCGTGGCGCTGGGCGAGGCGGATGAGACCTGGCCGAAGATTGTCGCCGACGCGGCACGCGGCACACTGAAGGAAAGGTACGTGCCTGTGGACGCGTTCGGACAGGAGCACAAGCCGGACCTCCAGGGCTACCCGAAGATCCCTTGGGACACGCTGGACATCGACCAGTTCAATCGCATTCCGGGCTTTGTGCGCCCGATCATGGAACACTTCAAGGTCCAGTGGGAAACGTTTCACATCATTCCCATCGAATCCGGGCGCGGCTGTCCCTACGGGTGCGAGTTCTGTACGGTCACGGGATTCTTCGGCGATTCGATCCGGTTCCGATCCAACCAGAGCATTGTGGACGAATTGCTGCTGTTGAAGGCGCGCGCCCGCGGCACCAAGGGTCAGGTGGCCGTGTTCTTTGTGGATGACAACTTTGCCATCAACGGGAAGCGCACCAAGTCTCTTTTGCGCGACATCATCGCGGCCAAGGCGCAAGTCTCCTGGGTGGGACAGATCAGCGCCAACCTGTTACGCGATGAAGAACTGGTAGACCTGATCGCGGATTCCGGATGCCGGTGGATCTTCATTGGCATGGAGTCGCTGGACCCGGCGAACCTGGCCAGCGTCAACAAGAGCTTCAACAAGCCAAGCGAGTATGCCGCGGTGCTGGAGCGGTTAGCGCGGCGCAATGTTTACGCGATCACGTCGTTCATCTTCGGCCTGGACAACGACAGGCCGGGAGTTGCGGAGCGCACCCTGAGCCAGATTCGCGAATGGCCGCCGGTGCTGCCGGTATTCGGGCAGATCACGCCATTTCCGGCCACGCCGCTTTACACACGTCTGGAGAAGGAGGG
>JBEKPZ010000283.1:0-9784 GCA_049520215.1 Bryobacteraceae bacterium
TTGCGGTATCCTGTGGGTTACGAATCTCCTGTAAGGATCAGTCTGTTTCCAGATGGCCAATCATTTTTCCGCGCTCAAGCGCGTACGGCAAGACGAAAAGCGCACCGAGTACAACCGGCAGAATAAGTCTCGCCTGCGTCACCAGATCCGCGCCATACGGCGCGCCATCACTTCGAAAGACGCCAAGGCGGCTGCCGAACTGCTGCCCGCGACCTTCTCCCTCATCGACCGCTCCGCCAAGAGCGGCATCATCAAGAAGAACACCGCGGCACGGTATAAATCCAAGCTGCACCTGCGCGTGAAGTCGCTCGCCACGGCATAAGAAAACCTGGAGGGCGGGCTTTAGCCCGCGCGGGACTTCAGTCCCGCCCTTATGCGGTCAACCGCAAGATAAACTGCTCCATCACAATGCGGTCGTCCGGCCTCGCGCTGCGCAAATCCTTATCCGCCTCGAAGGTCAACTGCATGGCGCGCTCCAGTTGCGATTTGGAAAACTTCGCCACCGTCTGAAATACCTGCTCGGCGCGCGAACCCCACATCTGCACGCCCATCCTGGCGAAGTGCCCCTGGATCTGCTGGGGACTGCGCAATCCCGCTTCCTTGGCCACCAACGCCGCGCGGAACTGCGCCGCCAGGAACGACAACGCCACCGGCAAATACTCGCCGTCGCGAAATAGGGTGTCCAGGATTTCGAGCGACCGCGAGCGATCCCGCCGCCCCAGCGCTCCCACCAGGGCGAAGATGGTGGTGGCCCGCGCGTCCGGCACCAACAGCCCCAGATCTTCCTCGGTCACCGGACGCCCCTGGGTGTAAAGCGCCATCTTTTCCACTTCCACCGCGATGCGCGTCAGATCGGCGGCCAGCGCCTCCACCAGCAAGTCCACCATGGCGGGATCGATGCTCAGGCCGGCGCGCCGCGCCAGTGCGGTGGCTTCCCGCCGCGCGTCATCGGCCGAAGCGCGCTTGAATTCGACCGGGTCCCCCGCGGACGCGTAGAACTTGCGGATGCGCTCCTGCTTCTTCTTATCCTCGCCTTCGAAATCGAAACGTGGAGCGTCGAAAACCAGAACCACGCCGGGCGTGGGGTCCTTCAGGTACGTCGTCAGCAGGTCCGCGGAACCCGCGGCGGCTTCGCCATCGCCGGCGTCTTCATCCGCCCGCGTGCGCGGGAGCGCGGCCTCCGCGTTGCCCGCGAGAATCACCCGCTCGGACGCGAACAGCGATAGCGCGCGCGCATCGTCGATGACTTCCGCCAGGGACGTCTCGGCGAGATCGTATTGGGTCACGGCGTGCGCCTTCAACAACGCTCGCCGCGCGCGCCGCCGCTGGTAGGCTTCCGGCCCGATGAACAAATAGGCGGGCGCGATTTCGCCGCGCTCCATGCGGGTCAGGAATTGCGCCGGAGTCATGTGCTGGCAGTCCTTGTGGGGCGGCTTGTGGGGCGGGCGTCCACGCCTGCGGCGGGTCTCCAGACCCGCCCTTTTTCGACCGCGCTCCACACCTTCAGAATTTCTCCAGGATCGAAGTGACCACGTCGCGGGCTACATCGCGGCCCAAGCGCTCGATGCCGGCGCCGCTCTCATCGAAGTACGCTTGCGGATCGACGCTGATCTCGTACCGCTCCCGCGCTTCAAACGACGGCCGCGTAAACAGCACCTTACCGGTAGCGCGCTCCGTCAAAGTGATTTTCAAATAAGCGCTGCACTGCACCACGGTCGCCCGCCCCGTGGCCTGATCGGCAATGATCGGATACGATACGAAGTTCAGCACCGCGCCATCCAACACGGCATCGGCGGTCTTTGGATCGGTCACGATCTTGTAGCGCGTACGTTCGATGAATTCGCGCGCGATATCGGCGGGCAGGCGCTGCGCCAGCTTGTATTGGATCGACCGGTTCGAAAAAGCGCCGATGGCGATGGTGTGAATGGTCTGCGGCATGATGTCCGACACGCCGGCCACATGATAGCCGCAACCGCTGGCGCACACCGCCACGGCGAGTAGCGCCGCTTCTGTCCTTCTCATAAGAACTCGCTCCCCACCGCCAGCGCATTCTCCGCCACCAGCCGCAGATTATCCGCCACCAGCCAGCACCAGCAAGCCTGCGGATCGTTGCGGTCCATGGCCAGCGCGCCCACCGCCACGCCATCCTGACCGGCGACGCCCACCGCCGAGGGCGGCTCCAGATCGGAACGCCGCACATCGATGCGCTCGTCCGCCAGCGCCGCTTCCAGCGCTTCCACGCCCGGATTCTCTTCGAACTCCACCCACAGCGAGAGACTGTACCCATGAAACACCGGCGCTTGAATCAGGCGCAACGACGGCATGGGCGCCGGCGCGCCATTCGGCTCGGCGCAGCGCGAAAGCAGCGTGGCCAGATGCCGCTCGATGCGCAGTTCCGCGGATTCGAGCGTTACCGGCGCGTCCTCGCCATATTGCGCCAGCATGTTAAACGCGAGCTGCCCATCGAAGATTTTCTTGGGCATGCTCTTGAACGACAACAGGCCTACGGTCTGCTGCTGCAACTCCTCCACTCCGGGCGTGCCGCGTTCGCTGGCCGGTTCGAAAATATGGATTGCGGACCGCCGCACCGGAAACTGGGCATGCAGCCGCGGCAACACCATGGCGATGGCGATGGCTGCCGGCTGCGCGATCGAGTGTACGGCGTCTTCCGGCGCGCGGAATCCGGCAGGTTCCACAAAGGGCGCGCGAATGAACGAACGGGGATGGTCCTCGGCGGCGTGGGTGAGGTCGATAGTGCCAGGCGTCTCCACGCGCAGATCGAGCGCCCGCAGCGTGGATTCGGCCGATCCCGCCAGCAACACTACCGGCGCGTCGCGCAGGGTTGCCTCGTCGAGCGACCAGACCAGCGCCGGTTCGCCGCCCTGCTCGGTGAGCGCGCCGGCCTTCTCGGGATCTTCGGAGATCAGTTTCAGATCCACCGGCACCGGGCCTACCGCAATAAGGTCGCGCAACTCGCGCCCCAGAAGGGAGTCGCTGCCGACCAGCGCCCAGGTTTGCGATCCAGGCCTTGTGTTAGCCAATTTGACGCTCCGGCGCGGCGGGCGGCGCGCCCACACGGCGGCGCAACACATGGCGCCGGACGATGCCGCCCAGGCGAATGGCGATGCCGCTGCCCACATAGATAGCCGCCAGGATGGGCAACACCGTGTGGCCGTAATTCCAGACGGCATAAACCAATCCGCCCACCACGATGACGATCAAGGGCGTGTGCGGCTGGCGCAAACTGAGGCCTTTGAAACTGTAGTAGCGCCACGTACTCACCATCAGAAATCCCAGCAACCCCAGCAGTGCCAGCCAAACCACGGCGATGGGCCAGTAGCCGATGGGCTCGCCGTAGAAGGCGTAGACCACGGCCGCCACCGTGCCCGCCGCTCCGGGAATCGGCAGCCCCACGAAATACTTCCGGTTGGGCCGGCCGGGGTTCTTGGGAATAGGATTCTTCTGCACGTTGAAACGCGCCAGGCGCGCGGCGCCGCACAACAGGAAGAGGAACGCGATGAAGTAGCCGGCTCGAAACAACTCTTGCTGGAAGTGTTTCGGCAGTCCGCTGTCCACGAACTGCACGCCCCAGGCGAACGCCAGCACCGCCGGGGCCATCCCGAAGCTGATCACATCGGCGAGCGAATCCATCTCGCGGCCGAAATCGCTGGTGGTATGGGTCAGGCGCGCGATCATCCCGTCCAACCCGTCCAACAGCACGGCGAACCCGATGGCCTTCGCCGCGATCTCGAAGTCCTCCGCCGCGCCCGCGCTTCCCGCCATGGCCCCGCGAAAGGAGCGCAAAATCGAAAGATATCCCAGGAAAATGTTGAACGCGGTGAACAGCGTGGGCAGCGCGTACGCCGCGCGGCGGGGCCGCCGATCCGGCGAGTGCCGGTCGATCAGCGGATTCCTAAGCTTGGGCATGCACCAGCTCCCGAGTTTCCACCAACAGTTCCCGGGCTTCGGCAAGGTCCGTGTCGGCAACATCGCGACGGCGCGCAATCACGCTGGACCCCGCCAATACCCGCGCTCCCGGCTGGACCGCGATCTCCCACTCCGGGCCGAAAAGCACATCCACGCGCGATCCAAATTTGATCAGGCCTACGCGCTCGCCCTTGGCCACCAGGTCGCCGGGCTGCTTGTTGAATACGATGCGCCGCGCAATCAGGCCGGCGATCTGCTTGAAGACCACCGCGGTGCCCTCGCCGCGCACGGTGACCACGTTCTGTTCGTTTTCCGTGGAGCACTCCTCGCGGCTGGCCACGTGAAACTTGCCCTTGCTGTAGCGCACCTCGGCGATGGCGCCCGCGATCGGCGCGCGGTTCACGTGCACATCGAAAATGTTCAAGAAGATGCTGATGCGCGTTTCGGTGGCGGTTTCCCGTTTCAACGCCACCACCTTGCCATCGGCAGGCGATACCGCCACCGGACCGGCCGGAATCAGGCGCTCCGGATCGCGGAAGAAATAGAGGCAAAATGCCGCCAGAATGAACAGTGGCAGTCCGAACCAGGGGTGCGCCAGGTAGGACACCAGCAACCCGCCCGTGGTCAGCCCCAGGGCGTAGTATATACCGTCTGCGACGATCATTCTTCCCCATTCTCCCACAAGGATCCAAAGGTGCTGGAGGGCGGGATTTATCCCGCGCGGGGCTTAAGCCCCGCACTGCGCAGAATCGCCCGCTTGACCCGCGTGCGCCCCGCTGCTATAAATAAGTATGCACTCACATATAAACTTCGGCTATTCCTGGTATTGGACCTATGGGCACCTGCTCGCGGCTGCCCTGGTCCTGCTCCTGTTCTGGCTCGGCTTCGCCCGCAAGTGGCCCAAACCGCTGCTGGCGATTCTCGGCGCCGTAGCGCTCTGGTCGACCGTCGCGTTCCTGGCGGTCCGTTTTGGCGTGAACATGAACGGGCGTATGCCCCTGCCCACCGCATCGTTCCTGCCCTCCGGCTCCGGGCGCGTGCTCGACATGGGCGCGGGCACCGGCCGCTCCACCCTCATGGTTCTGGAAGCCCGGCCGCGCGCGTTCGTGGTGGCGCTCGACAGTTTCAGCGACGAATACGTGCATCACTTCGGCAATGCGGGAAACGGAAAGCAAGTGCCCGATCAAGGCCGCGAGAGGCTGCTTCTCAACCTGAAAGCCGCCGGCGCGGACCAGCGCGCCGCCATACAGGCCGGCGACATGCGCCAGATGCCCATCCAATCGGCGGCCTTCGATGGCGTCGTCAGCGCCTACGCCATCGACCACCTGAACCGCGACGGGATACATAAGGCCCTCGGCGAAGCCTCCCGCGTATTGAAACCCCGCGGCCAGTTTCTGTTGATGGTCCTCGCCAAAGACGCGTGGTTCGAGCTGGCCTTTGCGCCGATTTTCCTGCATACCCGCCTTCCCGGCCGGGAAACATGGACAGGCTTCCTGCACGATGCCGGGTTCGAGGTCCTGGAGACGGGCACACGTCCCGCCACCCTCTACTTCCTGGCCCGTAAACCATAACCCAGCCAGGAGTGCCACCATGAATGGGAATGGGTAGAAACAAGTCCATATCCGACGACGATCTGCTCGCCGCGGCCCGCCGCGTATTCGTGGAGCACGGCTACGCGGCATCCACCCGGGAAATCGCCCGCCGCGCGGGCGTGTCGGAGGGCCTCATCTTCCAGCGTTTCAAGACCAAGGAAGACCTGTTCTTCGCGGCCATGATTCCGCCATCGGCGGACTTGAATCGACTCCTGCATCATCCCCGGTCCAAGGGATGCGCCCTGTTGGAGAAGATCGCATTTTCGATGATCGACTACTTCCGCGACACGCTACCCGTCCTGCTGCCCTTGATGTCCCATCCCGCTTTTCGTTTCGAAGAGTTCGCCAGGCGCCATCCCGAATCGCCCATGCTTCTGCTGCGCCGGCAATTGGTGGAGTTCCTGGTTCGCGAGCGGAGCGCCGGAAGACTCGGCGCCGTCGAACCTGGAGTGGCAGCCCTGCTGATCTGGTCCATGGCCCATTCCATCCCCTTTTTCGAGCGGCTAGGCGCGCACGGCGGCCAATTCGATCCCAAACTGGTGCGCGCCATGGTCCGGGCGCTGTGGGATGGATTCGATCCTGATAATCGCTAACAAGAAACAACTGTACAGCAGATTAGCTGTGGGGCAGGCCATCGTTTTTCGTGGCCTGCCGAGGCATTAGCCTTTACTGGATGTCGATTGTGACAGCGTTGGACTGCCGGCCGTCAACAGTGAGTTGCAGGGGCACGGCGCCGCTACCCGCGAGCCCGAAAGGTATCTGCACGTTGATCTGGTCAAGGCCGGCGAATTGGCTCTGTGCGCCCGCATAAAGAACCGGCGCGGGCTGCCCGTTTATGGTAGCGGTCACCGCCGCGGCGCTGCTCCGGTGACGCACTCCGGTTCCATAAAGGGAGACGATCAGTTGGTCGGTGGAAGCGCCGACGCTCATGGGGGCCGGAGTGCATCCGGATGATCCCGAGCATTGAAAAACGGCGGCCGGCGTCACCGTACCATTTGCCGAATAGCGGGCTGCCAGCGCCGCCGGAACGCCGGTTCCGGTCGAGTTCGCAGTGAAGATCCCAGGCGAAACCGAATCGATTTGGACGGTCGTTGAGAAAGTCGATCCCGCGCCATTCTGCACTGTGACGGTCGCCGCGCCGGTAGCGGCTCCCCCTGGTATGACCAGGTTAATCTGGTCAGGCGATGCATAGAGCAGTTGCCCGGCTGACGAGTTGCCGCTGGAGTCTTTGATGCTCACCGACGCGCCCGCGAGCATAGCCGGTAGGGGAAGCGATGAAGCTTGCTGCGCCGGACCGGCTAGATTAATGCCGAAGAGGGTGACCAATTCATCCGGTGCGGTAGCCAGAGCCTGAAAGTCGGCAGCATGGACCACAACAAAACTGGTTTGGAATTGTGGGAACAAGTCGCTGGCTGGCCAACTGCTCACTTGCTGAACGTCGGCGGTGAGCTGGTTGTAGAAATCGTTGAAGAAGTTAGTGGACGACGCCGGCCGGGTGTTGGTCAGAAAGCACAAAGCCGACTGATCGCCCATCAGGATCAGCCCCGCGTTGTTGCCGGGCAGCGAGCCATAAAAGATCCAGGTCCAGCCCGGACCATAGGGTGGGACGTAGCCGGGGAAGCCGCTGATCGGATTCGCGAACAACTGAGGCCCGCGCGATCCGTTCACGGAAGTCAGAAAGCTTAACAGATCGATGGTACTGCTCACGAGTCCGCCATTCGCGTGATTGGCCTCCAGCGAGTATCCGCCGTAAGGCCATGGGACGAGCGACGGCCCAGTTGGGAAAACCGAGCTGGCCAGCGGCGCGTCCGGGTAGTCGTAGTAAGTCACCTCCCCGGGCAAAGCAGTCAGGGTCGACCCGAACTGCGAGCGATTGTTGCCTAACGGGCCCGTGACGTTGGCCGTAACGAACGATTCATAGGTCTCTCCTGAGACCTGCTCGATCACTTGACCGAGAACGCAATACCCGAAGTTCAGATATGAGTAATAGGTTCCAGGATCGGTGTCCAGGGGCCTGCCCAGCATGTACCGCACGATGGTCCGGCAGTCCGCCGGGGGCGTGACGCCTGCCGCGTTGGCGATGTTCACAACATCGAACATCGGATCGTATCCGGTTCCGTCAGCCTCGCCGTACCATCCGCTCTTGTGCTCGAGCAACTCCTGAATGGTGATTTGAGCGATCCGCGGATCGACTGTGGCGCCCGGCAGAGGCGTGATGTTCGAAAGGATTTGGAAGGCGTAATCGCTCAGTTTGAGCTCGCCCCGTTCGATCAACTTCATGATTGCCGCGGCGGTGTGGGGCTTGGTGATGCTTGCGATCCGGAAGAGCGAATCCGGCTGCACGGGCGTCTCGGAATCCAGATTGGCATAGCCGTAGCCGCGCGCCAGAACGAGCTGTCCGTTGTGCACAAGGGCAAGGGCGGCGCCTGGCACCGCGTATTCCGACATCAAACTCGTCATGGTAGTGTCGAACGGCGCCAGTTCGGCAGGAGTAGTGCCGGTGGTTGGGATGTTCTGCGCAAGCAACGTAGCGAAGCAGGCCAGACCGGCAAGTGCGCGTAAATATCGCATCACGGAGACCCCCAGATGAGGACAATAGACCTACGCAGAAGTATACATCAAACTGCCAATCGTTACCCCGGCTCCCCGATCGACTCCGCAACCTTGCGCCGCAGCGTCTGGTTCAACTCGCCGCGCGCATCCAGCTTGATGCCTTCAGTCGAGATTGGATCGCCGATGCGCACCGTCACCGCATGCGGCCGCACGTGCAGCGATCCCATCGGCAGCACCTGCCGCGTGCCGGTGATCCCGATCGGCACCGCCGGCACGCCGGCCTTGATCGCCAGGTACGCCGCGCCCTCCTTGAACTCGCGGAGCCCATCGGACGACCGGCCGCCTTCCGGGAACAGCAGCACCGACACGCCGCGCTCGCGGATCAGCCGCGCGCCGTCGGTCAAGCTCTTGAGCGACGCCCGCGGATTATCGCGCGCCACCGGGAAGTGTCCCGCGCGCCGTAGGTGTCCGCCCAGCAGCGGTATCCGGAACAGCCCTTGCTTGGCGAAGAACCGGATTTGCAGCGGGATCTGCAACACTACGGGCGTATCCATAAAGCTGGAATGATTGGCCACCAGCACGTAAGACGCGTCCTTTTCGAGCTTCTCTAATCCCTCCACGCGGACGCGCGCGCCACTGGCCGCCAACACGAAACGCGCCCACCGGCGCGCGATGGCATGTTGCGTGCGGCCGCTTTTGTCGAATGTGGAAGCCAGCAGCGATAGAAATCCGAAGACCGCCGTTGACCCGATAATCAAGGGGTCGATCAGCAGATAGGCGCGCAGGCGGCTGAGCAGCATGGCCTACGCTGCCGCGCGCGGCAAATCCTCCACGTTCACGACCAGTCGCTTATGCAGCTTGGCGAGCGCTGCCTCGATCTGGTCGAGGCGTGAGCGGTGGCGCAGATCGAGCAGGCGATCCACCTGGCTCTTCTGCAAGCCCATGCGCCGGGCCAGGTCGGCCTTGCGGACTCCGGCCTGACGCATCGCCTCGTACAGCCGGATCTTCGCCTCCGCCAGGGTGGGTAGAGCTATCGGCCGCGTCCCCTTTGTGTGAGCCCGCGGGCGCGGGATCTCAAGCTGCCGCTTCATGTATTCCCCAAAGGCGGTTACAAGGGCGTCCACGGCATACTCCACCGCTTGCGCTTCGGAAAAGCCACAGGTGATGGCCTCGGGGATGTCTGGGAAAGTGACACCGATGCCGTCCTTGGCTCGGTCGAACTTCGCTCGATAAACGATCATTGGACTCTCACTTCAGTTCGCTGCCGGCTGCGCTCCGATCATATCCAAGTATATCCAGTCTCTTCAACGGCGCGAGCGCGGGTAGTGCCTGAAAGTTGCGTTGAAGCAAAAACAGCGAACGCTTGCAACGGGCCGGAAGCCGCTTTACGCTGAAGGTATGCCATACGACCGCGACTCGCTCAAGGCCCTTCGGAACCTGATTGCCGATACCGACCTGATCCTCGAAACCACTCCAGACCTTCCCCAGAACCGCACGGCCTGTTCCCGTGAAAACCTCCGCGCCGCGCTCGCCCTGGTGGATGACCTCATCGGCCAGCAGCGCATGAGCGCCGCCGCCGTCATGGGCCACAAGGGCGGTAGTTCTCTCGCCGCAACGCGCGGGCCGGAATACTTCCGCAAACTGGCAGCGAAGCGCAAGACTCGCGCCGGGGGCAGGCCGCGCAAGCAAGCCTAGTGACACGGCCCATAGGT